>NZ_CP035311.1:927708-1236945 GCF_004114795.1 Janthinobacterium sp. 17J80-10
GACGATGCAGCCGATGATCATTGTCCTGATGGTCGCCGTCGGCCTCTATACTTTCCTGAAGAAAGACCTTGGCCAGCAAGTGACGCGCGTGCTGCACGGCGGCGACCGCTGGAAGGGCGCACTGTTCGGCTTCGTCATCGGCGCCTACGATGGCTTTTTCGGGCCGGGCACCGGCAGCTTCCTGATCTTCGGCTTCGTCCGTCTTTTCGGCATGGATTTCGTGCAGGGGTCGGCCAGCGCCAAAGTCATCAATTTCGCCACCAACCTCTCAGCGATTGCCTTTTTTGCCAGCCACGGCCCCATCCTCTGGAAAGTCGGCCTGATCATGGCCGCCTGCAACCTGGCCGGCGCCTATCTTGGCACCCACCTGGCGATAAGGCATGGCGCCGGCCTGATCCGCAAGGCTTTCCTCGGCGTCGTCGCCATTCTGGTCATCAAACAACTGGTGGAAATCCTCTAGAATAGACTTTCCAGCTGCCACGCCGCCGCCATGCCCAGCCGCTCCCTGCGCTACCTGCCGATCCTGATGCTGCTCCTCATCCTGACGGCGCTGTGCGGCTTCATTGCGCACCGTTTCGCCCTGCAACTGGGCCTGGCCGAATTGCAGGCGACAGGCCAGCATCGGCTCGACCTGCATGCCGCGAGCCTGGAGCGTGAAATCGGCAAGTATGCCTTTCTTCCCGGTACGCTCGCACTCGAACGCGATGTGCTGGCGTTGCTCAGGCAAGGCAACGACACCAGGCTGGCAGCGCAGGTCAATGCCTATCTCGAACAACTCAACGCCCGCGCCGGCACGTTGTCGATCTACGTCATCGATACCGCCGGCCATGTGGTCGCCTCCAGCAACTGGCGCGGTGCCGACAGCTTCATCGGCGAAGACCTCGCTTTCCGCCCCTATTTCCGCGAGGCGCTGGAAAGCGGCAGCAGCAACGGGCGCTTCTTCGGCATCGGCACTACGCGTGGCGAGCCCGGCTATTACCTGGCCTCGGCGCTGGCCGACGATGCCACGACGCGGGGCGTGGCCGTCATCAAGGTCAGCCTGGAACAGTTTGAAAGTTCATGGACGACGGTCGAAGCACCCGCCCTGGTGAGCGACGAGAATGGCGTGGTCATCCTCAGTTCGGTCGCCGACTGGAAGTTCACGACGCTGCGCCCGCTCGACGAGGCGACGCGCAGCGCCTTCGACCACACCCGGCAGTACAACCGGCGCGCCCTGACGCCGCTGGGCCTGAAAGAATTGCGCGAAATCGGGCACGGCGCCCAGCTGGTCAGCATTGCCAGGGGGAGCCCCGGCATGGCTTTGTCTTCCCCGCTGGCCGGGCGCTTTCTGGCGCAATCGCGCGCGCTGCCCGGCACGCCATGGACGCTGACGGTGCTCTCGCATCTGGAACAGGTCGACGATATCGCACAAAGCCGGGCCGCCGTTGCCGTCGTCGCCACTGTGCTGCTTTTCATGCTTGGGCTGATTGCCAACCAGCGCCGGCGTCACTTGAAAGACCGCCTGGCCGCGCGTGAAGCGCTGCAAACAGCCCACGACCAGCTGGAGCGCAAAGTGGGCGAGCGCACCGCCGACCTTTCCAGCGCCAACCAGCAGTTGCAGGATGAAATCGCCGAACGCATCCGTGCCGAGCGCACCTTGCGTGCCGCGCAGGATGAACTGGTGCAGGCAGGCAAGCTGGCCGTCATCGGCCAGCTTTCGACCGGCATCGCCCACGAACTCAACCAGCCATTGGCCGCACTGCGCACGCTCTCCGGAAATGGCATGCGCTTTCTCGACCGCGGCGACCTTGCTACCACCCGCACCAACCTCGAACGCATTGCCCAATTGGTCGACCGCATGGGGCGCATCACTGGCCAGTTACGCACCTTTGCCCATAAATCCAGCGGCCAGTTGCAGGCGGTGCCGCTGTGCCGTGCCATCGACAATGCATTGGCGCTGCTCGAGTCGCGGGTGACCCAGGCCAGTGCCGCAGTGCACCGCACCTGCGCACACCCCGAGCCGGTCGCCCTGTGCGACGCCAATCGACTCGAGCAAGTGCTGATCAACCTGATCGGCAATGCCCTGGACGCCATGGAAGGTCTGGACGCGCCGTGCATCGAGATCGGCTGCGAACGCATCGGCCGCCAGGCGCGCCTGACGGTGCGGGATCACGGGCCCGGCCTGAACGAGGACGCCATCCAGCATCTGTTCGAACCATTTTTTACCACCAAGCAGGCGGGTGTCGGCCTGGGCCTTGGCCTGACGATTTCCGCCGGCATTATCCGCGATATTGGCGGCACCCTGGCTGGCGCCAACCACCCCGAGGGCGGCGCCATATTTACGCTGGAAATTCCCCTTTGTGATGAGCTTGTGCACCATGACTGAAGCCCTGAAAGTACTGATCATTGAAGACGACCCGGATGTCGCGCTGGGTTGCGAGCAGGTGCTGCAGCTTGAAGGCATCGCTGCCGAATGCGTCGGCAGCGCCGAGCAGGCCCGTCGCCGGCTGGGGCCCGATTTCCGCGGCATCGTCATCAGCGATATCCGGCTGCCGAAAATGGATGGCATGCAGTTTTTGCGTGAAATCCTGGGCATCGATCCGGAATTGCCCGTGGTGCTGATTACTGGCCATGGCGATATCTCGATGGCTGTGCAGGCGATGAAGGATGGCGCGCACGACTTCATCCAGAAGCCGTTCGCGCCGGAATACCTGGTCGAAGTCGTGCGCCGGGCGCTGGAAAAGCGCAGCCTCGTGCTGGAAGTGCGCGATCTGCGCCGCCAGCTCGAGCAGCGCGACCTGCTCGAAGGCAGGTTGATCGGCCGGTCGCTATCCATGCAAAAAGTCCGCAGCATGGTGGCCGGCCTGGCCAATAGCGCCGCCGACGTATTGATCCATGGCGAAACCGGTACCGGCAAGGAGCTGGTTGCGCGCTGCCTGCACGACGCCAGCGCGCGACGGCATGGCAACTTCGTCGCCATCAACTGTGGCGGGTTGCCGGAAACCCTGTTTGAAAGCGAAATTTTTGGCCACGAAGCCGGCGCATACACGGGTGCTGCAAAAAAACGCATCGGCAAGATCGAATACGCCAATGGCGGCACCCTGTTTCTCGACGAAATCGAGAGCATGCCGCTTGCCATGCAGGTCAAGCTGCTGCGCGTGTTGCAGGAACGCACGCTGGAGCGTCTCGGCTCCAATACGCTGATCCCCATCGACTGCCGCGTCATTGCCGCGACAAAAAACGATTTGGTCGAGCTTGCCGCCAAGGGCGGCTTTCGCAGCGATCTCTATTACCGTCTCAGCGTGGCGACGCTGGATCTGCCGCCCCTGCGCGAACGACGCGAAGATATTCCGCTACTGTTTGAGCACTTTGTTCTTCAAAGCGCGGCCAGTCATCAACGGCCGGTGCCCGAAATGACATCTGGTCGCATCCGTCAGTTGGTCGGCTATGGCTGGCCGGGCAATATCCGCGAACTGCGCAATGTCGCCGACCGCTGCGTCCTCGGCATCGAGAGCGGCTCGCCTCCCTTCGGCCAGCCGCACGCCGAAGGCCTGACGCCGCTTGCCGAGACGGTCGAAGCCTTCGAGCGCGCATTGATCGCCGATGCCCTGCGCCGCCACGGCAGCCTCGCCCGTACCGCTGAAGCCCTGGCCGTGGCCAAGACGACGCTGCACGACAAGATCAAAAAATACGGCCTGGATGAAAGCAGTTAGTTGCGCCAGGCCGCCGCAAAAAAATAATGCCGCTCCTGGGAGCGGCATTGCACGGGATTCGCTTTGCCTGGGAAGGCAGCGAAATCAGGTTACCGCTTCAACTTCAATTGCGACAGGTCGCGCACCGCGCCGCGGTCTGCCGAGGTTGTCAATGCGGCATAGGCCTGCAGCGCCTGCGAGACGTAACGCTCGCGGTCAACCGGCTTCCAGGCAGCATCGCCCTTGGCTTCCATGGCCGCGCGGCGCTTGGCCAGATCGGCATCGCTGATGCGCAGGTTGATGCGGCGTTGCGGAATGTCGATGTCGACCATGTCGCCTTCCTCGACCAGGCCGATGGCGCCGCCTTCAGCGGCTTCCGGCGAGGCGTGGCCGATCACGAGACCGGAAGAGCCGCCCGAGAAGCGGCCATCGGTAAACAGGGCGCATTGCTTGCCCAGACCCTGGGATTTGATGTAAGAGGTCGGGTACAGCATCTCCTGCATGCCGGGGCCACCCTTGGGGCCTTCATAGCGGATGATGACGACATCGCCGGCGTGCACGGTGCCACCGAGGATGCCTTCGACGGCGGCGTCCTGGCTTTCAAATACGCGGGCCTTGCCGCTGAAGACCAGGATGCTTTCATCGACGCCTGCAGTCTTGACGATGCAGCCTTTTTCCGCGATGTTGCCGTACAAGACTGCCAGGCCGCCATCCTGTGAGTAGGCATGCGCCTTGTCGCGGATGCAGCCGGTGCTGCGGTCGGTGTCGAGCGATTCGAAGCGGTTCTCTTGAGAGAAGGCCACCTGCGTCGGCACGCCGCCTGGTGCGGCGCTGAACAGCTTGTGCACGGCCGGGTCTTGCGTGACCTTGATGTCGTTGTGGGCGATGGCGTCGGCCAGGGACTTGCTGTGGATATTTGGCAGCGAAGTATCGAGCAGGCCGCCACGGGCCAGCTCGCCCAGGATGCTGATGATCCCGCCGGCGCGGTGCACGTCTTCGATATGGAACTTGTCGGTCATCGGCGCGACCTTGCACAGGCACGGCACCTTGCGCGAAATGCGATCGATGTCGGCCATGGTGAAGGGCACTTCGGCTTCGTGGGCGGCAGCCAGCAGGTGCAGCACGGTGTTGGTCGAGCCGCCCATGGAAACGTCGAGCGCCATGGCGTTTTCAAACGCGGCCTTTGTGGCGATGTTGCGTGGCAGTACCGAGGCATCGTCCTGTTCGTAGTAGCGCTTGGCGAGATCGACGATCAGGCGGCCGGCGCGCAGGAACAGCGCCTTGCGGTCGGCATGCGTGGCGAGGATGGTGCCGTTGCCGGGCAGGGCAAGGCCCAGCGCTTCGGTCAGGCAGTTCATCGAGTTGGCCGTAAACATGCCGGAGCACGAGCCGCAGGTCGGGCAGGCGGAACGCTCGATTTCAGCGACATCGGCGTCGCTCACGTTGGCGTCGCCGGCCTGGATCATGGCATCGACCAGGTCGAGCTTGATGATTTTCCTGGCGCCGTCGACCACCTTCAATACCTTGCCGGCTTCCATCGGGCCGCCGGAAATGAAGACCACCGGAATATTCAGGCGGAACGCCGCCATCAGCATGCCGGGAGTGATCTTGTCACAGTTGGAAATGCACACCATCGCATCGGCGCAATGGGCATTGACCATGTATTCCACCGAATCGGCAATCAGGTCGCGCGACGGCAACGAGTACAGCATGCCGCCATGGCCCATGGCGATGCCGTCATCCACGGCGATGGTGTTGAATTCCTTGGCAACGCCACCGGCGGCTTCAATCTCGCGCGCCACCAGCTGGCCGAGGTCTTTCAGGTGCACGTGGCCGGGGACGAACTGGGTGAAGGAATTGACCACGGCGACGATGGGCTTGTCAAAATCGCCATCCTTCATGCCGGTGGCACGCCAAAGCGCGCGCGCGCCTGCCATGTTGCGGCCGTGGGTAGTGGTGCGGGAGCGATATTGAGGCATGTCTGTCTTCCAAAGAAATGAGTTGAGCGTGATGCGTCGTGGTCCGTATTTTAACGCCCCCCACCGCCATTTGCACCGCCCATCTGGTCCTGGCGGATATTGCCGCCGCAAATAAGCCTGGAAGCGCCTGAGCGCGCCTTCCCTGCGAAATTCTGTTGTTTTCCCCTGACAGGGCGCCTCCTGCTATTCCCAAAGCACTATTAATCAATTCACAATTGATGCCTGATACACTTTTTCCGCATAACAGGCCGCTGCGACGGGGCCACTGCCCGACATCATGAAGACATCCGACCACGACAATAAAATCCCGCCGGGGCCAAGCGCGCCTTGGCTCGGCCTGCCGCTTTTGGGGGAAATGAAAAATGACCTCCTGGGCACCGCGCAAAGGATGCGCGAGCAATATGGCGATGTCGTGCATTTTCGGATGGCCAGCCAGCCGTATTACTACTTTTTTTCGCCTGAGCTCATCCGTGAGCTGCTGGTGGAGCATGCGGACGACCTGATCCGCCACGAGCGCGCCATCGAAGTCTTTTCGCTGGTGTATGGCGATAATGTCCTGACCACGGAAGGCGATACCTGGAAGCGCCAGCGGCGCATCCTGATGCCGGGCTTTTTGCCGAAGAAAATCACCGGGTACGTCGACCTGATGACCGGCGCCGTGGCCGATGCCATGGTCACGGCCTTTCCTGAAAAGGGCCCGGCCGGCAATGTCCTGGATGTCGATAGTTTTACCACCGTCCTCACCATGGACGTGATCTTGCGCGTGCTGTTCAGCCACAAGGTCAGCGAGGCGGAGTCGCAGCGGGCCTTCGAGGCATCGCGCGCGCTGGAGCACCAGGGCATGCGCGAACTGTTCTGGCCAAAAACCCCGCCGGACTGGTTTCCCTACCCCGGCAGGAAGCAAAAGCTCAAATCCAAGGCTGACCTGGAAAACCTGATTGGCAGCCAGGTCCAGGTGCGCCGCGCCGCAGGCGAAGACCAGGCCACCAAGACCGATTACCTGGCCATGCTGCTGTCGGCGCATGACGACGAGGCCCAAGGCGCCTCGTCGTCGCCGACGCTGTCGACCGAGGAAATCCGCGACAACTGCATGGTCATTTTTGCGGCGGGACACGATACCACCGCCACCGTCATGACCTGGTGGATCGGCCTCATGGCGCATCACCCGGAGGTGGCCGAGAAGGTGCGCCAGGAAGTGGCGGAGGTGGCGGGCGACAGGAATCCCACGGCGGATGAGTTGTCCCGCATGAAGTGGATGAATGCCACGATCAAGGAAGCCATGCGGCTCTACCCGCCGACGCCCAACCTGTTTTTCCGCTGCCCCGTGCGGGATATCGAGATTGGCGGCTGGCATGTGCCGAAAGGCGCGTCGATCAATGTGCCGGTCTGGCACGTGCAGCATGATGCGCGCTGGTTTCCCGAGCCTGAGAGTTTCCGGCCCGAGCGCTTCATGCCGAACGCGGCGGAAATCCCGCGCGGCGCCTACATGCCGTTTGGTGCCGGTCCGCGCGTGTGCATCGGCCAGCACCTGGCGACGATTGAAATGGCGCTGATTGCGACTTTCCTGATCCGCCAGTTCGACTTGAGCCCGGGTGATGCGGCCGGCTTGCCGTCGCCTAAAATCGACATGGTCCTGAAGCCGGAAACGACCTTGCGGGTCAAATTCACCCGGCGCTGAGAAACCTTACTTATTCGCTATTTTAGAACTGACCTTCAGGTTAATACGGGTTCATCCGGTACTGCAATTCACGCAACATTGAGCTTGAATTGTTGATTGCCGACGAGCCCATGGAACAAACTGCCGCGTTTTTGTCTTCCCTGTCTTTTCTTCATGCCAGTTTTCTCGGAACCGCAACCTGGATCTGGTTGCTCTTCCTGGCGATCGTTGCGTCGCTCCTGGCCTTTGACCTGGGTGTTCTGCACCGGGACGACAAGGAAATCGGCGTCAGGGAAAGCCTTTTCCTCTCTGCAGGTTATATCACCGTCGCAATGATTTTCGGCACCTGGGTCTGGTGGTACCTGGGCGCGGAAAGCGGCATGGCGTATTTCACAGGCTTCATGATCGAGAAATCGCTGTCGATGGACAACATTTTCGTGATTGCCCTGGTCTTCAGCTTTTTTGCCATTCCGCGCAAGTATCAGCATCGCGTGCTGTTCTGGGGCATCCTGGGCGTGATTGTGCTGCGTGCGATCGTGATCGGACTGGGGGCCGCACTGGTGACGCAATTCGGCTGGATACTCTACCTGTTTGGCGCGTTCCTGGTCATCACAGGCGTCAAGATGTGGCTGATTGCCGAGCAGGAGCCGGACATTGCCAGGAACCCGCTGCTGAAATTTCTCAAGCGCCATATTCGCGTCACCAACGGCTTGCGCGGTCATGCGTTCCTGGTGCGGGAAGCGCACCCGGTCACCGGCAAGATGGTGCGCTTCGCCACCCCCTTGCTGCTGGCCCTGATGCTGATCGAATGCGTCGACGTGGTGTTTGCGGTGGATTCGGTGCCGGCGATCTTTGCCATCACTACCGACCCCTTCATCGTCTATACCAGCAACATCTTCGCCATCCTTGGCTTGCGCGCCCTTTACTTTGCGCTGGCGGCCATGATTCATCGCTTCCACTACCTGAAGTACGCCCTGGCGCTGGTGTTGATCTTCATCGGTGCAAAAATTTTCCTCGTCGGGATCATCGGCAAGATTCCAGCGGTAATTTCCCTTGGGGTAACCTTTGGCCTGATTACCGGCGGGGTGGGGTTTTCTCTATGGAAAACCCGTCGTTTCGCTTGAAAACTGCGCAAACCGTATTTTTACTGCCACGGTTTTTGCGCTCGGACAGGGGTGTTCTCCCTATAATGTCCTTTTTGATAATTGCGTTTATGCAATTATCTGGGGATCTTGCAAAATAGGGATGGATGCGGTCCATGAAAAAATTCACACCCCGGCGCCTGGTGCTGGCCGCGCTCGCTTGCGTCACCGTCGCCACCATGTCGCTGGCGCTATTTTCTACGAACTCCAGGGCGGCAGGCGACAAGCCGGCGCAGCCAGCTGCCCGGCCCGCCTTGACCGTCACCACGGTACAGCCTGCCGAGACGAGCATGCCGCTGCGGCTCGCTGCTAACGGCAATGTCGCGGCATGGCAGGAAGCGATCATTGGCAGCGAGGCCTCCGGCTTGCGTCTTGCCGAAGTCGCAGTCAATGTCGGCGATGTGGTCAAGGCAGGCCAGGTACTGGCGCGCTTTGCCGCCGAGACAGTACAGGCCGACGTCGCCCAGGCGCAGGCCAATCTGCAGGAAGCCGAAGCACGCGTGCAGGAAGCCGCCAGCAATGCCGAACGCGCCCGTGTGTTGCAAGCCTCGGGCGCCATGAGCCGCCAGGAAGCCAGCCAACTCCTGACCGGGGAATTGACTGCCAAGGCGCGCGTGGCGGCGGCGAAGGCCACGCTGCAGACGCAGCAACTGCGCCTGAAGCAAACTCGCGTGCTGGCGCCTGACAATGGCGTGATTTCTGCCAGGAGCGCGACGGTCGGCGCGGTGAGCGGCGTGGGCGCCGAACTGTTTCGCATGATCCGCCAGGGTCGTCTCGAATGGCGCGCCGAAGTCACGACAGCGGAATTGCCGCGCATCCGCACCGGCAGCAAGGCAGGCATTACCGCCGCCAATGGCACGAAGGTCACCGGCACTGTGCGCATGGTGGCGCCGACGGTCGATGTGCAAAGCCGCAGCGCGCTGGTCTATGTGGATTTGCCGTCATCGCCGGCATCGACGCCGCAGCAGGCACTGGTCCGGGCCGGCATGTTCGCCAGGGGCGAATTCGATCTCGGCGAAACGACCGCGCTGACGCTGCCGCAGCAGGCGGTCGTGCTGCGCGACGGTTTCACCTATGTCTTTCGCCTGAATCCCGATTCCCGTGTCAGTCAGCTGAAAGTGCGCACCGGCCGGCGCCTGGACGAGCGGGTGGAAGTGGTGGAAGGCATCAAGCCGCAAGACCGTCTGGTTGCCAGCGGCGCCGGCTTCCTCAACGAGGGCGACCTGGTCAAGGTGGTGACTGCATCTGCCCCGGCCACTGCACCCGCGCCGGCGCAACCGGCGGCGCGCTAGGAGGCCGCGTGAACTTTTCCGCACTGTCGATCAGGAATCCGATTCCCGCGATCATGCTGTTCGTGCTGCTGGCGCTGGCCGGTTTGCTCGCTTTCAAAGCCAACCCGGTGCAGGATTTTCCGGATATCGAGCTGCCGATCGTGACAGTGACGGCGAGCTTGCCCGGCGCCGCGCCCGCGCAACTGGAAACCGAAGTGGCGCGCAAGCTGGAAGATTCCATTGCAACCCTGCAGGGCGTCAAGAATATCTATGCACGCATCCTTGACGGCTCGGTGGTCGTAACCGTCGAGTTCATCCTCGAAAAGCAGATTGCCGACGCCGTCAACGAAGTGCGCGATGCCGTGGCGCGGGTGCGCGCCGACTTGCCGAGCGACTTGCGCGATCCCGCCGTGACCAAGACCTCGACGGCCGGGCGGGTGGTGCTGACCTTTGTCGCGGCCGCGGCCGCGACCCCGCAGGCAGGCGCAGCCAGCCGCCTCGACGAGCAGGAACTGAGCTGGTTCGTCGACAATGCCGTCGCCAAGCGCCTGCTGGCGGTGCCTGGTGTTGGCGCGGTCAAGCGCATGGGGGGCGTCTTGCGCGAAGTGCGCATTGAACTTGACGCAGCGCGCATGGCAGCGCTGAATGTCTCGGCGCTGGATGTGTCGCGCCGGCTGCGGCTGGTGCAGCAGGAAGCGCCTGGCGGGCGCGGCGATGTCAGCGGCGCCGAACAATCGGTGCGCACCATTGCCACCGTGCGCACCGCCGCCGAACTGGCGCAGCTGGAAATTCCACTGGCAGATGGCCGCAGCCTGCGCCTGGACCAGGTGGCCAGCGTCACCGATACGGTCGCCGAGCCGCGCGCGCTGGCCACGCAGGATGGCAAGAAGGTAGTGGGATTTGAAATCTTCCGCACCAAGGGCGCTTCCGAAGTGGCGGTGGCGGAAGGCGCGCGCGCCGCCGTAGCGCAACTGCAGGCGGCGCATCCTGATATCGTGCTGCGCCAGGTGATCGACAACGCTGCTCCCGTGGCAGAAAATTTTGAAGGCTCCATGGAGCTGCTGTTTGAAGGCGCGCTGCTGGCGGTGCTGGTGGTATGGTGGTTCCTGCGCGACTGGCGCGCCACGCTCGTGGCTGCGGCTGCCTTGCCGCTGTCGGTGATCCCGACATTCCTTGGCATCTATTACTTCGGCTATACCCTGAACACTGTGACGTTGCTGTCGCTGGCACTGGTGGTGGGCGTGCTGGTGGATGACGCCATTGTCGAGATCGAAAATATCGCGCGCCATCTGCGCATGGGCAAGACGCCTATGCAGGCCGCGTTGGAAGCTGCCGACGAAATCGGCATGGCGGTGATTGCCACCACCTTTGCACTGGTGGCGGTGTTCTTGCCGACCGCCTTCATGGGCGGCGTGCCGGGGCTGTTCTTCAAGCAGTTTGGCTGGGCCGCGGTGCTGGCGATCCTCGCTTCGCTGGTGGTGGCGCGCTTGCTCACGCCCATGATGGCAGCCTATCTGCTGAAGCCCTTGCCGCACGGCGATCAGGCGGACGGCTGGATCATGCGGCGCTACATGGCCATCATGCAATGGTGCCTGCGCCACAGGCTGGTGACGGCAATTGCCTCGGCACTGTTTTTCGTCGGCTCGCTGGCGCTGGTGCCGCTCTTGCCGACCGGCTTCGTGCCGCCTGCCGACCGCGCGCAAACACAGATCAATATCGAGCTGCCGCCGGGCAGCACGCTGGCGGAAACCACCGCGACGGCCGAGCAGGTACGGCTGGCGGCGA
Source organism: Janthinobacterium sp. 17J80-10 (assembly GCF_004114795.1). Taxonomy (NCBI): domain Bacteria; kingdom Pseudomonadati; phylum Pseudomonadota; class Betaproteobacteria; order Burkholderiales; family Oxalobacteraceae; genus Janthinobacterium; species Janthinobacterium sp. 17J80-10. Next base: position 939,214 of record NZ_CP035311.1, read on the forward strand.
TGCAGGTCAAGGGCATCACCGGCATCTTCAGCTCGATCGGCGGCGGCTCCAGCGGCGACGCCTTTGCCCCGGGTGCTGCGGCCGAGGCGCGCCGCGCCATATTGACACTCACCACCGTGCACCGCAACGACCGCAGCGAATCGCTGCAGCAGATCGAGGCGGGTATCCGCGCGCGCCTGGCAGATGTTCCCGGCGCCCGTTTTACCGTGGGTCCGCCCGATACCGGCGTCAAGATGCAGTTGGTATTGCGCAGCGAAGACCCGCTGGCGCTGGCGGCAGCCGCGCGCGAAGTCGAGCGGGAATTGCGCACTTTGCAAGGGATCGGCAATGTCAATTCCAGCGCGGCGCTGGTGCGCCCGGAAATCATCGTGCGCCCGGACTTTGCCCGCGCCGCCGACCTGGGCGTGACGGCGGCAGCCATCGGCGAGACGGTGCGGGTGGCGACTGCCGGCGACTATGACGTCAACCTGGCGAAGCTGAACCTGTCTGAGCGCCAGGTGCCGATTCGCGTCAAGCTGCCGGATGCGGTGCGCGCCGACCTGGCCGCCATCGAGCGCCTGACCGTGCCGGGCAAGAATGGCCCCGTCATGCTGGCCAATGTCGCCAGCGTCACCCTGGATAGCGGTCCGGCGCAGATCGACCGTTTGAACCGCAGCCGCAATGTGATCCTGGAAGTGGAGCTGGGCACGCGCGCCCTGGGCGAATTGAATGCCGAGGCGCGGGCGCTGCCGTCGATGCAAAACCTGCCGCCGTCGGTGAAAATTGCCGAGCTGGGCGATGCGCAGGAAATGCAGGCCCTGTTTGCCAGCTTCGGCATTGCGATGCTGATCGGCGTGCTGTGCATCTATGGGGTGCTGGTGCTGCTGTTCAAGGACTTCATGCAGCCGGTGACGATCCTGGCAGCGCTGCCGCTATCGATCGGCGGCGCGTTCGTCGCGCTGCTATTGACCGGCAAGGCCTTGTCGATGCCATCGATGATCGGCCTCATCATGCTCATGGGGATCGTCACCAAGAACTCGATCCTGCTGGTCGATTATGCGATCCTGGCGCGCCGCGCCGGCATGGCGCGCTTCGAGGCGCTGGTCGACGCCTGTCACAAGCGCAGCCGGCCGATCGTCATGACCACCATCGCCATGGGCGCCGGCATGCTGCCGCTGGCGCTGGGCTGGGGCGCAGACCCCAGTTTCCGCTCGCCAATGGCGACGGCCGTGATCGGCGGCCTGGTCACCTCGACACTCTTGAGCCTACTGGTGGTGCCGGCAGCGTTTACCTACATCGACGACCTGCAGAGCTGGCTGCGCCGGCGCTTGCCGTCACGAGCGCACGTAGACTGACACGCTGGTGCTGGCCTGGTTGCCAGCCCGAAAAGTTTCAATGGTGGGGGCGACGGCGGTATGGACGTTTTGCGGGGCGTTCCTCGCCAAAAGAAGGACGTTTGAATATCCCGCTGAGGGCAAATCCGACACGGTCTTTCAGTGGTAATGGCAGGTTGGCTGGCCGTGGCGGTCGGGCGGTTTCGCCGAACAGCAGCAGGTCTTCATATCGCATTATGGCGGACGCCTTGTCAGGATAGATGTCGCGTATCCATTTTCCCCAGGCGGTCGAATAAGTCCAGACCTCATAACGACTGCGCTGCATGATTGCTCCTCCCGATATTCATATTTTGGCCTCGATGAGTCATTGCCGATGGGTGGCAAAAAAGGCATGATTAATGGTATTGTCCGGCATGCCTTATGTAGTGAGCCACATCAAGCGCCACACTTGGGATGGATGATGAAACAGCAAATACAAACGACTGAACCGCCAGGGTTCACACAAGTTTCCAGAAGCAATCCACACCCTCTTGGGAGAACGTCATGCATGCCACTTTCCGCAAGTTCCTGTTATTGGGCGCAAGCGTGCTGCTGTTCGCCTGCGATCAGCAAGGTCGCCCGATCGAGGAGGCTGGCTTGAACAAGCTGGGCAAGGGCGTTTCGTCGGAGGTAGACGTGCGCATGGTCATGGGGCAGCCCGACACGGTCTGGGAAGAAGATGACGGCAGCCGCACCCTCGAGTATCCCAAGGGGCCGGAAGGCGCGCGCACCTGGATGTTCAGCATCGACCGTTTCGGCAAGTTGCAGGATTACCGGCAAGTCCTGACGAAGGAAAACTTCGCCCGCATCCAGCAAGGCATGAGCCGCGATGATGTGCGGCGCCTGCTCGGCAGGCCTGGCGGCATGGTGCAATTCAAGCGCAAGAACGAGGAAGTGTGGGATTGGCGCTTCATCGATGGCGTTGATGTCAAGCTCTTCAATGTCCATTTTGACATCGGCAGCGGCAAGGTCACGCAGACCTCCATCACGGAACAGCACTTTGCGGGATGAGCAGCAACAAAGGCTGGCGCAATGCCCAGTTTGCTGCGGTCATTCCCTGCGCGCGACATTCCAATGCGGAATTATTGATTCAAAATAAATTTCTCGATGTTAAAGAATGATGGCGTGAAATAGATTTCACTACGCATGAGTGAAATCAATTTTTTCGAGTAAATAAAAGTGTCTACTGTTGTCTGACAGAGGTTCCGGAAATTCATGCGCTTTCTGATGTTGCGCAAATTTCCTGGGGCATGACTTCGACAATACAATTTGATACTCGGACAGTGAGCGCAAGCGCATCATGGTCAATGACAAACTCGGCACGCATGGAGAAAGCGCATTCGGTTTAGCTTACGCTGATGTCGAAGCGAGAATGGTTTGTGGCATCCGCGTGATGTTGGCCGTTTCGGCTTTGCTGATGATCTGGATCGTTCCGGGCGAATTGGCAGGTATTTCCGATTACGCCTTGCTGCCTGTCGGCAGCTACGCCATCTACAGCGTCGCGCTGGGCCTGTTTGTCATTCTGCCAAAACATTTCATTGCCACCAAGCGAATCCATTGGATCGATCTTGGCTGGTATGCCTCGATCGTTTTTTTTACCGGCGGCGTCAACAGTATTTTCTTCCTTTTTCTATTCTTCCCCATTCTGACCGCTTCATTTCAATGGGGATTCGAGGAAGGCGCGCGGATTGCCATGGCTTCGACAGTCTTGTTCCTGGCATTCGGGCTATTGACGCCAGCAGGTGCCGAATTGCCGCGACTCATGCTGCGCGCGACATTTCTGCTGGCATTCGGCTATTTGTGCGCGAAATGGGGCGAGTCAAAAGTTGCATCGGCGCGGCGCCTGGGGTTGTTGCGCGACGTCAGCCGCTTGTCCAATCCGCGCTTTGGCGTTGATCACACGATCACCAATGTCCTGACCAGGGTGCGGGATTTTTTCCATGGCAGCAATTGCATTCTCGTGACGCGTGGCAGCGATGCAGCCGTGTATGAATTGCGCAGGGTGGGCGATGGCGAAGCCAGAACTTCTCCCCTCGCCGAGAAAATCGTGGCTGAGGCAGCGGCGCCGCTGATGGAGTTTTCACAAGTAAAAATCATCATGTTTTCCAGGCCGAGCCGGGCCGCGGTTTCGCTGTTCGGCTGCTCCTACGCCTACGATATCAGCAAAGACGCCTGGGAAGCCCATGATCGTCTCTCCGGCGAAAAAATGGCCAATCTGCTGGAAACGGAATCGTATGTCAGCGTCCCCATCTTCCTCAAAAATGGCGAAGGGCGGATATACGTGACATCCTCCCATCATGCCTTCAGCAAGGCCGATGCGCTGTTCCTCAATCACGTGGTGGCCCAGGCATTCCCCGTCATTGAGAGCATCGAGCTGCTCGACCGCATTGCCTCGCATGCGGCGCTGCGCGAACGGCAAAGAATTGCCTGGGATTTTCACGATACCGCCATCCAGCCCTACGTTGGCCTGAAAATGGGCTTGAGTGCCTTGCGCAACAAGGCCACCCTGGATAATCCGCTCATCCATGATCTGGACAAGCTGCTGGTCATGGCTGGCCAGGTCATCGGCGAATTGCGCGATTATGCGGGCATGGTTAAATCCGGCGCGGGGGTGACAGAGCCGGTCTATTTGCTGTCTTTGCGCAGGCAAGTCGCTCAGACGAAGGAATTTTACGGCGTTGATATTACGGTCAGCGCGCGCAACGACGTCGACATCAGTGATCGCCTGGCGGCGGAAGTGCTGCAAATTGCCAGGGAAGGCATCAACAATATCTGCAAGCATACGACTGCCCGGCACGGCGCAATTGCCATTCAGTCCGCAAATGGCTGGCTTGCCATCCGCATCGAAAACGAAAATGCAGGACCGTTGCCGGCGAACTTCATGCCGCGCTCGATCATGGAGCGGACGGCTGCACTCGGCGGAAACGTCATTGTGAAACAAGGCGTCGCATCAGGGACGTGTGTGCAGGTCGAAATTCCGATTTGAGGGGGCAGGCAATGAACTTGAATAAAAATCCAATACGCGTGATGCTTGTCGATGACCACCAGACCATGTTGTGGGGATTAGGGAAACTGATCGAAGGCGAAAGTCCCCGAATGGAGGTCGTCGGCATGGCCAGCAATTGCGACGAAGCCCGTAAAAAAGCCGGCACGCTGATCCCGGATGTGATTTTGCTGGATCTTGACCTGGATGGGGAAAGCTCTCTCTCCCATCTTCCTGCTTTGCTGGCCAATGGCGTGTCGCGCGCACTGATACTTACCGCTGAACGCCAGCAATCGATCCTGGAACAGGCGATCATGCATGGCGCCCGTGGCGTGCTGCGCAAGATCGCTTCCGCCGAACAGGTACTGAAGGCTATAGAGAAAGTCCACCAGGGCGAGTTGTGGATCGAGCAAGAAATGCTTGGGCGTGTCCTCGGCCAATTCATGAATCCGGCGAAACTGGGCGCCCCTGACCCGGAAAAGTCGAAAATCGCGCAGCTGACGCCCAAGGAGCGCAAGATCATCGACACCATCATTCATGAAAGCGGCGCATCCAACAAGGTCATCGCGCAGCGGCTTTTCATCTCCGAACATACCTTGCGCAATCACCTGACCTCGATATATCAAAAGCTCGACCTGAGCAATCGGCTGGAGCTGTATGTGTACGCAGTCAAGCATGCGCTGGACAGTGCACGCCAGGAGCCGCGCACTTGCGCCAAGCGCCCCGACTCCCGCGTGCCGTCGGCGGCCTAGCCGCCGTTGCTGAGCATGGGCATGATGGTGCGGATGATTTGTATGGCGGCGGGCCCCATGATCACCATGATGATCGACGGGAAAATGCAAACCACCAGCGGGAAAAGCATCTTGGTGGGCACGCGTGCGGCGATTTCCTCCGCGCGCGTCTGCCGCTTGTGCCGCAAGTCGTCCGAAAACACCCGCAGGGAATCGCCGATGCTGGTGCCGAACTTGTCCGCCTGGGTGAGCATGGTGGCGAACACGCTGACTTCCTCGATGCCGGTGCGCAGTGCCAGGTGACGCAGCGATTTTTCGCGGGAGGCACCGGCGCGCATTTCGAGGTTGGTGAGGTGCAGTTCCTCTGCCAATGCCCTACTTTTCATCCGCATTTCATCAGCCACCCTTGTCAGGCTGGCATCCAGCCCCAGCCCTGCTTCCACACATACCAGCATGAGATCGGCGGCGTCGGGAAAATTCTCGAAAATTTCCCTTTTGCGGTTGCGCACTTTCCAGTGCAGGAACAAATTGGGCAGGTAGCAGCCCAGCAGAGCCGCCATCATCATGTACATGACAAACGTCAGGCCATCGACCTGGCTGAGAGTTCGCAGCAACAGAAAGCTCAGTCCGCAAAACAGCAGCGGCAATAGAGTCTTGCAGCCAAAATAGATCAGACGGGCATTTTCCTGGCGTATGCCTGCGTTGAAGAACTTGATCCGCAACGGCGAGGATTCCCATTCGCCGGTGGGTGTCGATAGTTGCGCAAAGGGTCCGACCATATTGGCGACGGTTTCCGTCCAGCTGGCCTTGTCGACGGGATCGGCAAGGGCATGCAAGCGCCGCCGGGTCCGGCTTGGCGCCAGCCACAGATATAGCCCGGCCAGGGCCATCGTGACAGAGAGGAAAATCAGCGCGGGGATAATGATCATTTTATGCTCCTGTTGCTAGTACCGGATCTTGATGATTTTTCTCATGATGAGTACGCCAAAGAACATCAGCGTCAGCATGTACTTGACGATCGCAATGCCTATCGGATCCGTCCACAAGGGGGCCATGAAGCCGGGATTGACGATGTTCATGATTGCCCCCAGCGCGAACGGCATGATTACCAGGATCCAGGCAGAAAGGCGGCCTTCCGATGACAGTACCTTGACCTTGGCCGCCAGCTTGAGGCGCTCGCGAATCAGGTGGCTGAGATTGCCGAGCACTTCGGTCAGGTTGCCGCCGGAATCCCGCTGGATCAGCACGCTGACGACAAAATAGCGCAAATCGGTAAGCGGAATGCGTTGACTCAGGTTTGTCAGAGCCTGTTGCAGCGAGACGCCGAAGTTGACTTCATCATGCACAATGCGAAATTCGCTGGCAATCGGCTCAGGCATTTCCTCGCCGATCATTTTCAAGCCAGACGAGAAGGCATGCCCGGACCGTAATGCCCGGTTCAACAAGTCGATGGCGTCTGGAAGTTGCTGTTCGATCTTGCCGAGCCGGTGGCGGCGTTTGTTGATGGCCAAAAGGACAGGTACGCCGGCGCCTGCAGCGCCGGCGATCAGGCTGGCCAGCGTCGGCTGGTGCAGCAGCACGGCGCTGCCCAGCAGGCCGGCGCCGAGGGCGGCGCATGTCAGCACCAGTCGGGACACCGTCCAGGATAGCCCGGCCTGGTGCAGCAGTCTTTGCAATTCATTGACTTGCGGCAGGTTCAAAAACAGGCGCTCCAAAAGGGGCACATCACTGATCATCTGCCTTTTCAATAGCTGCGTTTTTGCCGTTGTGTCGAAGGATGCGGACAGGGCCTGCAGCCGATTTTCAAGCTTTTTGGCTTCCGGTCCCCGGTGTGCTTTCCATAGCAGATAGAGGCCTTCGACCAACAAAACAGCTGCAACGAATACAAGGACCGATATGATCAAAAAGGAATTGCCTGACGTGAAATTAAGCATGGCTGGCCTCTGCCTTATTGATACTGCTTGGCCGGATCGAACATGGCATCCGGCAGCTCGATGCCGAAGGAGCGCAGGCGTTCAGAGAATTTCGGCCTGACGCCGGTGGCATGAAAATGGCCTTCAACATTGCCATCGTCGCTGATGCCGGTTTGGCGGAAGGTGAATATCTCCTGCATCGTGATGATGTCGCCTTCCATGCCGGTGATCTCCTGGATGCTGGTGATCTTGCGGCGGCCATCGGTCAGTCTGAGCGCTTGGACCACAACGGTGATGGCCGAAGCGATCTGCTGGCGCGTTGCCTTGTGCGGCAGGTTGAGGTTGGCCATGCCGATCATGTTTTCCAATCTGGCCAAGGCATCACGCGGGGTATTCGCATGGATGGTGGTGAGCGAGCCTTCGTGACCGGTATTCATTGCCTGCAGCATGTCCACCGCTTCGGCGCCACGCACTTCGCCGATCACGATGCGGTCCGGCCGCATCCGCAAGGCGTTGCGCACCAGCGCGCGCTGGGTGATTTCGCCCCTGTTTTCGATATTCATGGGCCGGGTTTCCAGCCTTACTACATGCGGTTGCTGCAGCTGCAGTTCGGCCGCATCCTCGATCGTGATGACCCGCTCCGATTCCGGAATGTAGCCGGAAAGGATATTCAGGAGGGTGGTTTTGCCGGCGCCGGTGCCGCCCGAAATTAACATGTTGATCTTGGATTTGCAGAGGCCTTCAAGCAGTGTCGCCATCGACGGCGTCAGGCTCTTGAGTTCGTGAACCAGGTTGTCCATCTGCAGCGGGATGTGCGCGAAGCGCCGGATCGACATCATGGGGCCATCCAGCGCAACCGGTGGGATGACCGCGTTGACCCGGGATCCGTCCGGCAGCCGGGCATCGACCATCGGTGATGACTCGTCGATGCGTCGCCCGACCAAAGACACAATCTTGTCGATGATGCGCAGCAGATGTTGCTCGTCCGTGAAGGTGACCTTGGTGAGTTCCAGTTTGCCACGCCGTTCAACGTAAATCTGGTCATGGGAATTGACCAGGATGTCGGAGACAAGGGGATCGGCCATCAGCAGTTCCAGCGGGCCAAATCCCAGCATTTCGTGCTGAATGTCGCGGATCAGCAGGCGCCGTTCGGCGTCGTTGAGGGCTGCCTGCTGTTCCTGCAGCAGGCGCTCGACCATGACGGAAATTTCCTGCCGCAATTTTTCTGGCGCCAGCGTTTCCAGGGCAGCCAGATCGAGCTTGTCCAGCAGGCTCAAATGGATTTTTCCCTTCAAGGCTTTGTAGGTGTCGCTGGCCATCCGGTTTTCCGCTTGCATCGAAGTGATTGGTGTCACCGTATTGAGCTGTTCGCGTAAGGACATTTTGAGTGTGCTCCGTTATGTTCCGTGATTCGCCGTTATGCCCGGCTGGACGATGCATCTGGCGTGTTGAAACCAAGTGGTTCGCTTGCGCTTCTCTTGAAAATGCGGTCGAGCAGGCTACGGTTATCTTTTTTCGCGGGTGCCAGGGAAAGTGCGAATTCCGCCAGGTTCCTGGTGACCGGACTTGAACGTGCCGCTTCGATCAACGAGTTGCCATGGTTAATGGACGTGCTGACCTCCTTGTACGAGTTAGGCACGGTGTGCAGCGTAATCGTGCCCAGCAGTCGCCGCATATCGTCGATGCCGATCTCGGCGCGCTTGTCGAAGCGGTTGACGATCAGCGCGACTTTGTCCCGTGTATATCCCAGTGATTGGAACAGTGTGAGCATCTTTTTGGCGTGGCGCAGGGCCGGCAGGTTCGCCTGCAGCACCGACAGGATCAGGGTCGCGCGGTCTAGCGCCTTGATGGTGATCGGATCCAGGGTGCGGGGCAGGTCGATCAGAACGAAGTCGTAGTGCGCGACTGCCAAGCCGAGTATGGCGTCGATATGCTCGAGCTTGATGCCGACTGCCTGGTTGGCATCGGCAGGGGCTGCCAGGATGCTGTAGTTTGGTGTGATTTTTACCGTGCTGGAATCCAGGAAGGATGCGTCAAGCCGGCGGATATCCCGGGTAACATCGGCAATGGTGGAGGCGGGCTCGCCATCATGAATGAACGACAGGGCGTCGCCGAACTGCAAGTTCAGGTCAATCAGCAGAACGCTCTGATTTTCCGCCAGCAGATAGCCGAGATTGGTCGCAAGAAAAGTCGCGCCGCTGCCGCCCTTGCACGGCATGAAAGCCAGGACCTTGCCGGGATTTTTGACCTGGCTGCCGGCAAGCTTGGCCGCGAGACGATTGATCGCGGCTTCCAGGGCGGCTGCCGGCGCTGGCGACGGCAGCACTTCCCGTACGCCGGCGCGCATGGCAGCGATGAGGAAGTCAGGCGTGATATTTGCGCAAATTACAATGATTGCGACGTGCGGATAGTGTGTGCTGACATATTCGGCCTGGCCCAGCTCGCCGGCGTTGCCAGCCATGCCATCGACCAGAATCAGGGCGGGCGCTTCTTGCTGGGCGATGGCGCGCAGATTGTCCATGCCGCCAGTGATAAGACTGATGGAATGGGAGCTGACCTCGAGTGCGCGGCCCAGGGATTCGAGTCTGGTCCGGTCGGTAGATATGACGGCAATCTTCATTTTCTCGTCCTCGAGTCAAGAGCAAATCGTGTTGCTGTTTGGATCCTGTCGCATGATTTCGCGCGGCAGGTAGGTAGAAAATGTCGGCATCGGGAATACTTGCGCCGAGAGTCCGGTGATTGGCGAAATCCATTGATAATTCAACGCGCCGGGGGGGATGCGGACCGTTACTCCCTCGCAATTCGCCGGCGTGCAGTTGAGAGGGGCCCAAGCCAGGTCGACGGCGCTTACTTGTGGCAGCAATGCCTGGATTTTTGCCAGGACAGCACCCGGGGTGGCAGCATCACTGCACACGACGGCATAGCGGGCGCCAAGCCTGGTCGCCTCGTTGGCCGCGTTCCAGGTAAACAGCATGCGGCTAAAGTCGGTAATCCCCAGCATGAAGGTCAGGAAAACCAGAAGAGAAAGGGCGAACTCGACCGTGGTCGCGCCGGATTGGGATTTACTCATATCGGCGCCCTCATCGTCGCACTGATATTGCTGTACGGGATTTCGCCGTTAGCATTGGCAAATGCCATCCCGAATACGTTTTTAAACAATGGGCGGAAGGCATAACCGCTTATGGTGACTGTCACAGTATTGATGACGGGATTGGATCCCGCCGTCTGCGTGGCCGGAATGATGACCTTGGAGACGTCAAGGCCAATGACCAGGGGCGTTCCTGTGCCGGCTTTGTTGCCGTATACAACCAGATTCTTCGCTTCCGTAGCGCCCGTTCCTGGCGTTTGCACGGATAGATAGCGCGCCGCATCCCTGACCGACTTCGCAAGGGTATTGTACTGATACATCGCGCGGCCAAATTCCGTCGTGATGAAACTCAGCAGCAGCAGGAAGGGCAGGATCAGGGCAAGTTCCACCAAGGCAGCGCCTCTTTGTCGGTTTTTTATTTTCATGGCATTCCTCATTGCACAAGGACCGGTACCAGCGGCCCAGCGCTTGCTCCTGGAATGCCGTTGGTCGTGCACGGGCTGTTCAATGCGCCGGAATTTCCGCGAAACTCCAAATGGCCGTCGTCTTTTGGACCACTTAGCGGGTGCAGCATGAACATGCAGGCATAGTCGATCACCTGGTTGCCAGCATTGAGAACCGGAATCGTGACCAGGCGCCTGTTATAGCCGTGCTGCTGATGCTGGCCGCCGATGCCCGGCGTAGCAAGGTCCTTGAAGCTGTTCAGCTGATTCTGGTTGCCGAAGACGATCTGGCTTCCATGCTTCAGGCTCGTTCCGGTATCGTCGAACGAGGCATACGCCGCACGCTTGATGAGGTAATTGGCCGCACTCGGATGCGAGCCGGCGGCTGGCGTGCCGTTAAAAGCGTTTTGCGGCACGGGATTTTTCCAGTTGGTCGCAGTATAGGAATAGCCGGTAAAATCCGGGCGGTTTGCGCTTGGATCCTCGTTATTCTTGTAAATGCCGAAGCGGTAATTCCAGGGTGTGTCTACGGTCGTTTGGGCGCCCGGCGTGCCAAGAGTGTCGCCGATCCGGGTTCCGCAGTATCCCCCCTCGGAGAGTTCCTTTTTGGTTTCGTTGGCACTTTTGCTGCCGTCAAGGTTGTACCAGCCGAGCTCGCCCGATCCGGGTATTTTGTTGCCATATACCGTGACCCATTCGCCTACTTGAAAGCCGTAGTTAGGCGCCGTGCCGCCTGCCTTGGGCCTCAGGGCAACCGGGATCGGGCAGGTGGTTTGGGCGCTGGCGCGAGTTGCCACCGCCAGCGCCAGCACGTTGCCGGTATTAGGGTAGGTGGCAGGTGTGCCGGCGAAGGCGCCCATTGTATGCAGAAGCCACATCCGCACGCCTGCCTGGGTGCGCTGACACTGAGCGTATCTGGCTGCAGCATCGGAGTTGGTCGGCTGGTATGCGGCATCCCTGAAACTGATATCCGTATCAGTGATGATTCCCTGGCCATTCCATGTGGCGGACTGCAAATCGACCCGGTTCAGATTGCCAGCGGCTTTGCCGGCATTTCTGGCACGGTCGCGCGCGTTGCTCATGCCATCGAGTTCCTGTGCCGCTGAAAGCGCGCAACTATCCATGGCAGTCTGCAGTTCCGTCTTCACGATGAACAGATGCGCGAGATCCAGGGCAATTCCCATGAATCCGAGCAGGAAGAGCAAGGCGAGCGCTACGGTCACGATGATCGCACCGCCTTGCCTGTCTGGATGAACGATTCGCTTCATCGAAATGCCTCCACTTGCTTGACTGATCTATCCTGGAGATTTTCATCCGGTTTTTGTATCAAGCGCATGTTGCCGTGGTCAGACAGGCAGTTAGGCGGCCAATGAAGGTGGTAAACGTGCCCGTGGTGAAAATCGGCTGCAGAGCGACCACCATGGCAATCGATATCACCGCGATGATCAGCGCGTACTCGATGATCTGGGCACCGTCTTCGTCCTGCAGAAATTGATTAAGCATGAAAATCCCCTTGTAAATGCAGATTACGGTAGTGCTCCGCATGGCTGGATGGGCGAACTTTCCTGTGCCGCAGGCTTATGTATTCAAGCGGGTGGCAGCGCGGGCTATCGGCGCGCGCCACCCACGACTGCCATTTGCAGCCTGGATCAGACGCAGTTAGCCGTGGTCAGGCAGGTGGTTACGCGGCCGATGAAGGTGGTAAAGCCACCGCCATTCGCCGTCAATGCCTGCAGTGCGACTACCAGGGCAATCGAGACGACGGCGATGATCAGCGCATATTCGACCACTTGGGCGCCATCCTCGTCTTTGGCGAAGGAGCGAATGGCATTGCGCATCGTATTGACAAGCTGGTTCATTTTTTTACCTCATTCAGGTTGGTTGGAAAAAGCTACTGCTTGCTGCCTACTGCTACTGCGGTCCTACAAAAAATCAGTTCCTCCAATCGTTGCGCTCCTTATCTGCCATTGCCGATGGCGCCACCGATATTGATTACATTGACCACGGGTGGCGGTTCCTTGAAGGAATTCTGGTAGCGCACGATCGACTCTTGCGCCGCCTTGCCATCCATGCCGGCAAGCTGTTCCTGTTTTTTTCCGGCGTCCGGATCGATGGTCATTCTCATCCGGGCATCGCGCACGGCATCGCCGAATTTCGTGTCGTAGTGCGGCGTGGTGGAGCACCCTGCCACCAGGCAAAGCATGATTGGGCCAGCTAGTTTGTTCATTGCAGTCTCCGTTTGCAGGTTCATGGATTGCCAGGGGATACGGTTTCTTTGGCCTTGCCTTCGGCTGAACCCATGAACAGCACGTCACTGCGATTGGGCTCGATATGGTTGTCGGTGGGCAGCGCCGCCGCAGTCTGCATGGGTTTGACCATGCGCGGCGTCACAATGAAGATCAGTTCGGTCTGATCCTTTTGAAACTCGGTCGAGCGGAACAGCGCACCTAGCAACGGAATTTCGCCCAGGCCCGGAAAGCGGCTGATGGTTTCCGTAATGTTGTTGCGGATTAGGCCGGCGATGGCAAAGCTTTGGCCATCGCCAAGCTGTACTGTAGTGTCGATGCGGCGCGTGGTAATCGAGGGCAGCACCGACGTTACGCCATTGACTGTAGTGAAGGGCGAGCCGGTTTGCGACAGCTCCGAGACTTCGGACACCAGTTTGAGATTGACCTTGCCGCCAGCCAGTACCGTGGGCATGAATTTCAGGCCGACGCCGAATTCCTTTTCCTCCAGCGTGATCGTGGAGCCGCCGCCAGTGTTGCTTTGCGCGACCGGTATGAAAATCCTGCCGCCGGACAGGAAACTTGCCGACTGGCCGCTGATCGCCATGATGTTCGGCTCTGCCAGGATACGGACCAGGCCGTCTTTTTTCTCGGCATCGATGCCGAGCAGGGATGCGCCACTTCCGGCGGTGCTCAGGCTTGCCGCCGCTGCCCCCGAGCCTCCGCCAATGGCGCCTGTCGCAGCGCCTGTCAAGGCGCTTGCAACATTCGGCCTGAACTGACCAAGGATGGCCGGCCCGCCACCGAAAATCCCCGACAGGATGCGGGAAGTCCCGCCCGCAGTCGTGTAAAGCCGGGCAAAATTGATGCCGAACTTGTCGAGCAGCGACTTGCTCACTTCGGCGATTTTCACTTCCAGCATCACCTGCTGCGGGGTGGATAGGCGCAGCAAATTGACCACCTTTTTGCCATCCACATAGGAACTTGCGAGGCGCACGGCCTCATCCAGTTTGACGGCGTCGCTGACTATGCCGCTCAGGACCAGCGCATTTTCCGCGGCATGTACCTTGATCCCTGTTTCCTCCGGCATCAGCAAGCCGAGCTTCGCCTGCAAGCTGTTGGGGTCAACGGTCACGATGATGTCCTTGATCGTGCAGCGTCCTCCCGTGCCCTGCAGGACGACGTTCATCGAGCCGGCTTTCTTGCCCAGGACGAACAGTTCGTTTGGCCCCATCAGGGCGATGTCGACATGTCCCACGCCATCCGACCCGGCCGTCTGCGGCGGCCCCATGGCGGCACTTTTGTCATTCTTGTCCGCTGGTTCGTTCGGAATCACGGCACGGCTTGCGGGCGAGCCGCCGACCACGATCCGGGATGCCGGAAAGTCCAGCGGGATGACCGTCGATTTACCGAGAACTACATAGACCGGCGCATCCACCTTGGCCGAGGTGCATGATTTCAACGCGGCGCCGCTGACAGCGTGCGTGTCGGTCGGCTTGCCGGCCGGCTTGTCGGCGGAAAAGGCGTGGCTGCTCAATGCCAGTGCCGTGAGGAGCATTGCGTTTGTACGATTAGTCAGCACTTTGTCTGCTCCTTAATTAGAATTTTTGAAGCAATTAACGGTACGGCTGCCGCCCTGGATCACTTCAATGCAATGGGAAGGGGGCTGAACGTCCGGCCTGACGCGAGCTACTGCAGGTTTGGCGGAAACCGGTTGCCTGGGCGCGCTCGCCAGCTTCACCGGCACGGTCGCCACTTCGCCAAACAGCTGTTTCTTCGTGATGCCGACGGTGGCGACGCTTAACTTGTCAACCTGATTGCGCAGCACCAGCGAAAGGGTGCCGACGTTGCGGGCGAGGTCGAGCTTTTCGGAGTCTTCCGGACTCAGTTCCAGCGTCACTGCGCTGACCACTTTTGGTTTGGTATCGTCCCGGCTCGCTTCCTGCGCCACGGCCAGAACGAGGACATGTTCCAGCACGGTCTTGCTGATCTGCTTGGAGTCGTCATGCCGGTTGTCGCCGTCGCGCTGGGTGTTGACCATAACATCGACGTAATTGCCCGGCAGGGCAAAGCCGGCCACGCCAACCACATCATTGACCCGCACCGTCATTGCGCGTTTGCCTTCGGCGATGACGGCCGAGAGGCCGCCACGTGTGCCCACAGGGGCGAGCTTCCCTTCAAGAATCGGCTCGCCGCGCAGCACGCTCACTTTCGCGACGCGCTCCTGCAATTCCGCGAGATCCTTGAACGTGCCGGCAGGGACGGAGCCGCTCGGCCAGTCTACCGTTGTCAGCATTTGCGGCGTGATCTTGTTGCCAAGTTCGATGTCGATTGTCGCGACGACAACCTTGTTGGAGGCGATTTTTGCCTGTTGTGAAATCCATCCCGCAGCATAGACCGCGGCCGCCAGGCCGATCAGCAATGCGAGGAAAAGCAAGCTAAATGCTTTGAGGTTTTTCATATCCCGCCCTGACAAGGTTTATTCCATCGTTTATAAAAAGCCCAACTGCCTGGCCACGACATACCCGATCGTGGCGATGCAGATGCTGACGCCATAAGGGAGTTTTCCAACCGAGTTGTCGACGGCAACCTGCCCGGTTCCGACCGTGCCCGCCAGGGCCGAGACCGTCATTGTCTGAAGCAGCTGCTTGATATTGCCCAGCATGCTGCCCAGGACCCCTCTGGCTAGGGCAAAACCCAGAGCAAGGATGCCGCCCAGGATGAACGTCGCAAGGACTGCAAAGATGACGTCGTGGACTCCGAGAAAACTCCCCGCCATGGCCATCAACTTCACGTCGCCCGCACCCATGGCTTTGAGGGCATACATTGGAATCATCAGTACCAGACCGAGCGCCAGGCCGCCGAATGCCCAGAGGAATCCGCCATGCATCGGAAACGGCACGAACACGCTGTAAGTCAGTCCAAATGCCGCGCCGCCCAGCGTGAGCCAGTTCGGAATCCTGTAGGTGCGGACATCGTGAATGGCGGCGGTCACCAGTAAAACGAACAGGACAGCGTTGCGCGGATCCACGGCGAGCATCGCGAGAAGTTCAAGCATGGCTGCCTCATTCATGATCTGGTTCCTTGGCCGTGACCTGAAAACGTCATTGAACTATCGATGGGTGCCCTTAGGGGCACGGACTATGCACGCGTTCCGAAGGCTAACCACGCAATGATGCAAAATACGGCGAAGAGCGATGCAAGCAGCACATATTCGGTGAGCGACGTACCGGCTTCATCACGCAAGAGGATGACAGGGGATAAGTGCTCAATGAATTGCATGCAGTGCTCCTGTTGGGTTGCGATGCGGATGAATGAAGTATAGAAACCGGGACTGAATCCGCCATGGGCCTTGCATCCCTTAATGGGCAGGACAGAGCACCCTTTGTTTTGCGCGCCGGGCAGGACAAATCAACTAGGCCGCATCAGGTGGGCATAGGCGACAGACATTTTGGGCGATTGCTTTTAAGATTTCCGAAAGTAAATTGATTCGTTGACCTTGAAATGCATTGTTTCATTGATAATATCTTTGACGTTGCCCTCGAAATGCGCGACGATCCTTTCATTTGGGTTGCGACAGTATGCATAAGCTGCCTCGTTCCTTTTATGCGCGCGACACGGTCGACGTCGCGCGCGACCTTCTGGGCATGCATCTGGTCCACATCGTCGACGGTGTCGCGCGCGTCGGGCGCATCGTCGAGACCGAGGCTTATGTCGGCGCGCATGACCTGGCCGCCCATTCTTCCAAAGGCAGGACGCCCCGCACACGGATCATGTTCGGCCCGTCCGGCTATGCCTATGTTTACCTGATCTACGGCATGCATCACTGCGTGAATGTTGTCACCGAATGCGAAGGACATGGCGCGGCCGTGCTGTTGCGGGCGCTGGAGCCGGTGCGCAACCTGGAGGGGAAAACCAGCGGCCCCGGTTTGCTGTGCAAGGCCATGGCCATCGACTTGCGGCTGAATGCCCATGATCTCCTGAGCGACGATTTTTACGTTGCCGATGACAACGCGCCGAAATCCTGGAACATTGTTGCCCGCCCCCGTATCGGCGTCGATTACGCCGGCGAATGGGCCGGGCGCGAATTGCGCTTTTATATCCAGGACAATCCCTGGGTATCGCGAAAATAGGCGTGCGCCATACTGAGGCGTGCCGGCTGCGCGCACCGAATTGGTTCCAGTGGATGCACTAAATCGTGCAATCTCCGCGCCAATTCCCCATGCGCGACTGGCACGTGCCTTGCAAGGGATCGGGGTATTCCTGGCTCCATCCGTGGCACAACCATGTCCTCATTCACAAATATCTCCTTCGATGCTGATTTGATGCTCTGGCGTGACAGGCTGACGCTACTGCTGGAATTGCCTGCGGCCGAACGTGCGCGCGAACTCCCGGCGGTGCTGGCGCAATTACGCAAACTGTCTGCCCATGCGTACATGGCAATGGAGGCAAACGAGGGGTTGATCACGGCGCTTGAATGGCAGATTCAGGAATTCTCGAATGCCCACGCAGTGCAGTGCAACTCAACGATCGAACTGGAGCCCGACAGCATCGCGCCGGCTGGCGTGCTTGCCACCACGGCGCTTCGCATATTTCAGGAAATGCTGAGCAACGTGACGCGTCACGCGCGGGCTACATCGGTGCGCATTCGCATCAAGTTGGCGCGTGCGCTGCTGCAAATGGATGTTACCGATGACGGCATAGGGGCGTTGCCCGAGTCATTCGAGTGTTCCCGATCGTATGGTGTCCTGGGCATGCGCAGGCAGGCCCTGAATTTCGGCGGCAGCCTGCACATCTTTAGTGTGCAGGGCGGAGGCACCCATGTCTGCCTGCGCCTGCCCCTGGCATTGCCAGGAGCCGCTGCATGAGGCGCTTTAATTATTCCCACACAAGGAGTTTTCCATGGATCGTAACGAAGTCACGAAAAAAATAATTGCCGCAAAAGTCAGAGACAAGATGAGCTGGGCAGCGATCGCCGAGAAAATCGGCCAGAGCAAGGAATGGACGACCGCCGCCATGCTTGGGCAGATGACCTTCGACGCGAAGCAGGCTGCCGTGGCCAAGGAACTGTTCGGCCTGACCGATGAGGAGACCGCCTGGCTGCAGATCGTGCCGTACAAGGGCTCGTTGCCGACGCCGGTGCCCGCCGATCCGCTGATCTATCGCTGGTACGAAATCGTCAGCGTGTACGGCGCCACCATCAAGGAATTGATCCATGAAGAGTTTGGCGACGGCATCATGAGCGCCATCGACTTTTCCATGGACATCACGCGCGAAGCCGACCCGAAGGGCGACCGCGTCAATGTGGTATTGAGCGGCAAATTCCTGCCGTACAAGCAGTACTGAGAAATACCGGCGCGCAAGGGCGGCGCAAGCTAGCCCTTGCGTCCCTCCTTTTCAATGCGGAACAGGTCCCATGAGGCGATGAACAGCGCTGCCACAACCGGCCCGATCACAAAGCCGGTCAGGCCGAACAGTGCCATTCCTCCCAGCGTTGAAATCAGCACGAGGTAGTCCGGCATCTGCGTATCCTTGCCCACCAGGATGGGGCGCAGCACGTTGTCGATCATGCCGATGACCAGCGTGCCAAAGGCAATCAGGATGACGCCTTTCCAGACATCGCCGGTGACGAGCAGGTAGATTGCCACCGGCCCCCAGACCAGCGCCGCCCCGACTGCGGGCAGCAGCGACAGGAAGGCCATCACGGCGCCCCACAGCATCGCCCCTGGCACGCCGAGAAGGGCGAAGATCACGCCGCCCAGCGCGCCTTGTGCGGCAGCCACGAGAATGTTGCCCTTGATCGTGGCGCGCAGCACGGTATTGAACTTGCCGATCAAAAGCCGCTGGTGGTCGTTACTGATTGGTAGCGCGCGGCGGATGCTGTCGGCCACGCTGGCGCCATCGCGCAGCAAGAAAAAAAGCAGATACAGCATGACCGTGAAACCGACCAGGAAATCGAAGGTATTCTGGCCGATGTTGAATACCCGCTCCACCATCAGCTGGCTGCCTTGCGACAGCATGGCGCTGAGCTTCGCCTGCAGATTCGTTGTCTCGGTCCATCCCTGGCGCGCCAGCAGGTTGACCAGCCAGTCCGGCAGCAGATGCACGACCTTCTGGTAAAACGCGCCGAAGTCGAGCGGCGTGGCGCGCAGGGCTTCAAGCAGGCGGGTGCCTTCGCTGACCAGGGAGGACACCACCACGATGAGCGGCAGGATCACCACCAGCACGCACAGCAGCAGGGTGACGCCGGCCGCCAGGTTGCGCCTGCCGCTAAAACGCACCAGCAGCTTGCGAAACAGCGGCGAAAACAGGATCGCGAATGCGGCTCCCCAGAAAATGGCGCCGAAAAACGGCAGCAGGATCCAGCCAAAGGCGATGGAAACTGTCGCCAGCAGGAACAGGAAGATTTTGTTTTGCAGTTCGGGATAAACCATATTTCTCCGCGCGCTGATGCATTGATTGACAAGTTTGCAGCGCAATATTACCCGAGAGCGCGCCGCCGCTTGCAAGAATTCGCCTGGATGGCGATACTCGACGTATTTTGTATCGGCTTGGCGGAAAGTATGTGGCAATGATGGAAGACAGCGATAACGCGCGGCAAGAGGAATTCAGGGAGCGCCCATGGATCGTTTTGTCGACCACGTATGACGTGGAAGCCTGGATCGACCAGTTCAACAGGGATTTGCAGCAAGCGGTCAAAAAGCCGCATGCCGGCCGCCACGGCATCTGCTTTCGGCTTGCGCATGGCGGCGAGATATTCCTGCATACGTCCGGGGAAGGCGATGCCCTGCTGGATGTGACGCCGGAAGCGGCCTGGGTGACGCCCGTGATTGCCGCGGCCACCGGCTGCAATCCACCGGCCTCGCAGATCTGGTCCCTGCCGGGCGGCAGGCTGACCGAGCTGCTGCTGGGCCTGAGCAGCCTGATCGAGTCAAGCAGGATCGTCACCGATCACGATTTCAGGATCAGGAAAAGGTCCTGGCAGGACGGCTGAAAGTGTCGCGCCGGGCGGCTATTTTGCTATCCCTGCGGGTGCGCGGGGCAAGGAAGCGTTGTACCATAGCCCGAGGCGCGCCGGCGCCATCTTGCAACCCTATGCCTGCGTTTGCGTGCATCATTTTCGGAGTGGTGGTTTATGTCGAATGAAATGGACGATCTGGAAGCCTTGTTCGAAGCCGAATCGGCGCGCTTTGGCCAGACAGCGGCGGTTGAACCTGCTTCTGCACCGGCCGTTGCGCTGCCGCCGGCAGGTGAGGGCGGGCTGGACCGCTATTACCAGGCAGTGTCCGGGCTGTATCTGCGCGGTGCTGATGGCGCTTCGGCACCGGCTGCTGCTGCGGCCGGCGTTGCCCACGCTCCCGAGACCGTCGATGCGTCGATGTACGAGCGCCTTGGCAGCATCGTGCGCCAGTTGCATGATTCCCTGCGTTCGCTGGGTTACGACAAGTCGCTCGCCGAGGCCAATTCGCAAATTTCTGATGCGCAAGACCGGCTGGCGCATATCGCCGCGCTGACCGAGCAATCGGCGGTGAAGGTGCTTAATACACTTGAAGCCGCGATGCCGGCGCAGGAAGCCATGATCCGCCAGGGGCGCGAGATGGAAGAACGCTGGGCCCGGCTATTTGCCGGCAAGATTGGGATCGACGAATTCAAGGTGCTTGCCGCCGATGCCCGCGCATTCTCTGCCAGCGTGGCCGCCGAGGGCGAGCGCGAAAAGGCGCGCCTGCTCGAAATCATGATGGCGCAAGACTTCCAGGACTTGACCGGCCAGATCATCAAGAAGGTCGTGGGCGTGACCCAGGGCATCGAGCAAGACCTGGCCCGGCTGTTGCTCGACAATGCGCCGGCACCAGTGAAGGAAAAGCATGTCGAACTGATGGCGGGGCCTTCGACGCCAGGCGTGGCGCTGGTGCAGGGCGACGTCGACGACTTGCTGGCCGATCTCGGCTTCTAGTTGCCTGGCGCCCCAGGCGCCAGTACCGGTTCTGGCTGGCGCCGCAGCAATTCATGCAGGCGGCCTTCGTCGAGCACCTGCTGCAGATATCCCATGTTGCGCTCGATCGCCTCGATATAGGGATTGGCGCCGCCGAACAGCGGCTCGACGAAGCGGTAGCTTGCCCGGAAATCGGTATCCAGGCGTTTTTTTACCATGCCGGCATAAAACGCCGGCGTCTTGCTCAGCAAATCCCAGCTTGAGTCGTATAACACCTCGACGCTGCCATCGGCATGGCGCCGCTTGGTGAGGCCGCCCAGTTCGAATTCTTCATACAGGTAGTCGCGGCATTTTTCCAGGTACACGCGGTCGGCCATTTGCGCAATGAGGTCGGCGGTGCCGATCAGGTGGCCCAGGCGCTGGTCGAGCGGGTCGTCCAGGCGGATCTGGTCCAGCGGGATTTCATAACCGGTGAAATGGATCAGCTTGACGGCGCGACGCGCCCAGTCGCCATGCCCTTCCTGCATCAGGAAATGGCTGAGCAGGCGACCGCCCCGCGCGACATGGTGCAAGGTGTACTGGGCGCCATGCCAGCAGCGGCGATCCTGGCGGCGCCGGATATAGCCGGCATCGTGAAACAGTGCAACGATGACGCCAAGCGCCAGCCGCCCGCCACCGAGACGCCCGGGAGGTGCGTGGAGGCGTTCATGGCCAGCCAGCATGCGCGCGCATGCCAGCGTGACATCCAGCGCGTGCTGCATGTCATGGTAGAGCGTTTCGCAGCCGTGGTAGCCCGGCAGCGTGCCGGCATACAGGCTGGCAAACACCTCGAACGAACGCTCGATCAGCCTGCGGTCAATGGCGTCATCTTCCTTGTGCAGCAATTCGCACACGGCGTTGCAGACCACCTGGGGAGCAGTCAGGTCAACGGTATGCGTGACATCCAGATGATCGAACTCATGCATGGCCACGGTCTCCTCGTGTCGCAGCAGATACGTTGTCCGCCGCATTGTGGTGATAGTAATGTTGCTTTTGAGAATTTATAATTAATGCAACTTATTGCCCATTATGCCAGCATTTTGTCGGATTAACGACGGGCAATCCTACTAGTCGAAGCCGCGGAAATCGGCGTTCTTGAAGCTGGGTAGTTGCCAACGGTAATGAATTGCCAGCATACGAAACAGCACGCCACCACTCAAAGCCGCCACCGAAGCCGTGCCGGCGCCAATGCCGAGCGTGAGCATGGCCACATAGGCAGCGCCGGCGGCCAGCGACACCATGGCATAGATTTCCTTTTGCAGGACGAGGGGTAACTGGTGACATAGCAAGTCGCGCAGCAAGCCGCCAAAGACGCCTGTCACCATGCCGGCAATGATGGCAATGCTGAAATGCACGCCGCCCGCCAGGCCGATATTGCAACCGATGATCGTGAAGGCGACCAGGCCCAGTCCATCGACTACCAGGAACAGGTAGCGCAAATGATGCAAATGACGCACGGTGAAGGTTGTCGCGATGGCGGCGAGCGTCGTGTACAAAAGATACTCCGGATGCTTTACCCAGCCGATCGGATAATGGTTGAGCAGGATATCGCGGATGGTGCCGCCGCCCAGGGCGGTAATGGTGCCGATCAGGCAAATGCCGAAAAGGTCCATGCCGCGGCGCATGGCCATGATGGCGCCGGACATTGCCTCGGCGATGATGGCAATGATGTAGATAGTGGTGAGTAACATCTGTTCAGTGTTCTTGTTGTACCAGGTATTTTCTCACCAACAGCAACTTCTCCTTTGCTGTTGGTCGACCTGGTGTCAAGACACTGAACAGGATGGCAAATAGACTTGCCGGTAAATCAGGGCGCCAGCGCGCCGTTATGGCGCCTGGTCCATTGGCGCAGCTTGCCAATGCCGATTGCCACGACAGCGCCGGCTGCGGCAACCAGCGCAAACACGCCTGTCAGCATGGCCAGCATGACGACCGCAAGTGTCGTAAAGAGTGCCGCGCCAAGGATTTTCCAACGCCACCAGGGGCCCATCATTGCCCGCAAAAGCTGTTTTATTCCTGGCGCCGTGCCTGCCTCGCCTGGTGCGCCAGCTTGCGAGCGCCATTGCGATCCCGTTGCCGAACTTGTCTCATCGACCAGCTCCCAATCTGTTTTTTCCTGCATGCTCTGTTCCTTCCTAAAAATGCCTGGCTATCCCGGTTCGCCTGGCAGTGGGGCATTGCGATACTTGCCGGCGACGGGATAGTGCAGCGAAATGTCATGATAATGGCATTTTTCATCAATTAAAATGGGAATTAATAGATGAATTAGTTCCGAAAAACAGAATTAACTCCGGTGCTCCCAATGCCCGGGGCAGGCCGCTTATCGGTTTTCTCTGGGCGCTTCCGTGGTTTCCGCCTGGCGCGGCGGGCCGCCAGACTGATCGCTGCGCGCGCCGCCCTGCAATTCCATTTCGCGCCGCACGCCCTCCAGTACCCTGACCGGCTCCTCGATGGCTTTTTCGAACCGGCGCTGCTCGCGTTCGATGGTTTGCGCGACATCGCGCGCCTGGGTAATGATGCGCTCGACGTCATCAGGAGGCGCCTCGGGCGCCTGATCTTCTTCCGGCTCTGCAGGCGGTGCCGGCGCGGGCTGGGGCTTTTTCCGGCCCAGCAAGTCATCGATCTGTTTCAGCAGCGGGCCAAACATGCTGTCCTGCGGTTGCGGGAATTGCGCGCGGCCATCGACCATGCGTCCGTTCAAGGCCTGGCGGAAAAAGTCGCCCACCACCAGCAGGGCGTTGTGACCGCCCTGGCCCCAGTAATCGCTGCGCATGGTCACCCGTGCGTCGTTGAAGCCGACCCAGGAACCGGTGACCAGGCGCGGGTGCATCAGGATGAACCAGCCATCGGTATTGTTTTGCGTCGTGCCGGTCTTGCCGGCGACATCGGCAACGATGCCGAAGCGCGAGATCAGGCCGCGGCCGGTGCCTTGCCGAACCGCCCCGCGCAGCATGTCGATCAATTCCTCGGCGGTGTCGCTGGACATGGCGCGTTTGCCCTTGCTGGTGAAGGTGGCGAGTTGCCGTCCTTGCTTGTCTTCGATGCTGGCGACGAAGACCGGCTTGCGGAATTCGCCGCTGGCGGCGATCGTGCCGTAGGCCGAGACCATTTCCAGCAGGCTGACGGGACTGACACCCAGTGCCAGTGCCGGGACCGCATCCAGCTCGCTTTGCTGGATGCCCATCTTGCGTGCCAGAGATATGGTCCGGCGCGGGCCGACTTCCTGCATGACCTGCGCGGTGATGGTGTTCTTGGAATAGACGAGGCCGTCGCGCATGGTCATCATGCGTCCGCTTGGCGCCGACATGTCCGTTGGCCGCCACACCGTGCCGTCGTCCATGGCAATCTCGATATCGGTGTCGGCAAAGCGCCGGTCCGACGGCATGCCGTCTTCCAGCGCCGCGCCGTAGACGAAGGGCTTGAAGGTGGAGCCGGGCTGGCGCCGCGCCTGCGCGACGTGGTCGAACTGGTCGGTGCCATAGTCGCGGCTGCCGACCCAGGCCCTGATTTCGCCTGTGGATGGATCCAGTGCCACGAACCCGGCTTGCAGGCGGGTCTTGTCGGCGCGCAGGCGCTCCATGAAAGCCGGGTCGCGCTTGAGCTGCTCGAGCACGGCCTGCGGCGCCGCACCCGCTTCGACCGCGTTGCGATACGCACCGGTTTCCCGAATGAAGGCGTCGCCCACAGCGTTCTTGCTATCCCAGAAATGGCCAAAGGGCTTCACGCGCCGCTGCATGCCGAGGTAAGTCGACGGGCTGGAGGAAATCAGGCGCGCCGATGGCGAGGCCCATTCGACGTCGGCCACCGCCTGCAACCCGGCGAGCTGGCGCTGCACTGCCTGGTTGGCGGCTGCCTGCAGGCGTGAGTCGATGGTCGTGCGAATCACCAGGCCGTCAGCATAGATGTTGTAGTCGTTCTGGTCGGCCCAGTCGATCAGCCACTTGCGCGCATGTTCGGCAAAATGCGGTGCAATCCCCTGGGGTTCCTGCTGGCGTTCGAAGTCCAGCCGCAGGGGGCGTTTCTTGAACGTGTCGAACTCGGCCTGGCTCAGCACGCCGCGCTTCTTCATCTGCGACAGCACGACATTGCGCCGTCGCTGCGCGCGTTCGGGGTTGATGACAGGATTGTAGTAGCTGGTGCCCTTGAGCATGCCGATCAGGGTGGCGCTTTCCAGCACGTTCAGCCTGGCTGCCGGCTTGTCGAAATAGGTGCGGGCGCCCATTTCGATGCCGAAGGCGTTGTACAGGAAGGGCATGGTGTTCAGATAGGTCACCAGGATTTCCTGCTTGGTATAGGTCAGCTCGATCTTGAGCGCCGTGATCAATTCCTTGATCTTGCGGGTGACCGAGCGCTGCCGCCCGATCTCTTCCGGGTAAAGGTTGCGCGCCAGCTGCTGGGTCAGGGTCGAGCCGCCCTGCGGGTCGCCCTGCAGGGTATGGAGGATGCTCGATGCCGTGCGCTTGAAATCGATGCCATGGTGTTCATAGAAGCGGTGGTCTTCGGTGGCGATCAGCGCCTTGATGACATGCGGCGAAATTTCCTTGAGCTCAACCCATTCGCGGTTGTTGCGGCTGAAGCTGGCCAGCTCCTTGCCATCGGCAGACAGCAGGACGGCGGGCTGGTCGACCTTGGCCTTGCGCAGGTCGGCAATGCCGGGCGTGAAGGGGATCAGCACAAGCGTATAGGCAAGCAGCAGCGCCAGGCCAAGCAAGCCGAGCGCCCCCAGGCCCTTGAACAACGACCGGATCCTGGCGCCAAGCGGCAGGGAGGCATCTGCGACACCCTTGAAATAGCCGAGAATGCACGCGAAGAGGCGCTGGATCCGCGCTGCGTGCTTTGCCCAATCCTGGCGCTTCAACCAGTTTTCTTGCTTGCGTTCTGCTTCCAAAATGACTTTCCGAACTGAATAAGGATGTGCCGCCTGCCCGCAGGCGCGAACGGCGACGAATGCAGCTGGCAGGTGCCGGCGGCGTTCGTATGGTGCGTTATTGTAAGGTTTGTCGCAAGCAAGCGACAGTTACAGGGAATTTTGTGACCATTTGGAAAAAATGCGCCGGGTTTTTCTATCCTGACATTTCAATCCTGACGCACTTACCTAGAATAAAAAAATAATTCAAGGGAGCGATCAATGGAAAAAGAAGAAGCAATCACGCTGATGCGTCAGCTGGGTGACCGCCTGAACCATACATGGGCGCTCGAGGATCTGGTGTCGCCGTTCGCCGAATTCATGGCGCACATGCAACCCAAGGTATCAGAGGAAGAGTTTGCTTTTCTTGGCACCGTCGGCGCCATGATTTACCAGCGCGGTTCGAGCCAGTACGATGCCAGCGTTCAGGCCGATCTGCTGCTGCGCAAAATACAACAGGGCTCTGAAATCGACTAAAGGAACAGTTTCGGAAACAACGACGCAGTGACCATTGCCAGCAACGGTCACTGCGCTATCAGATCAGGCAAATGCGAGAGGGAACGGCAACGCCGGTTATTCGGCTTCGCCTTCGGCATTTTTCGGTTTGAACTGTTCCGGGCTGATACGGAATTTCTCGCGGCGATCCCCCATCAGAAGACGCAGTTCGCGGATGCTCAGGTCGCTGACTTCGTGCATGCGGATCAGAAGCGAGGCCCCGACCGGCAAGCGGCGATGGCGGATCTTGCTGATGACAGGCGGCGCCACTTCCAGCGCGCGCGATAGCGCGGCGTCATTTTTCAATCCCAGCTTCTCGATCAGAGAATCCAGCAGGTTATTGGGATCGTATTCGGGCCGATTTAACAGTGGGTTGCTGTCCATAATCATCCTTGTAATTAATTTAATTAATTAATTTTATTACAGGTTTGGGGCAAAAGCATAATATTGATTCTAGGCATTATTGTACTTGTTAATCTTTTGCAGTGCAGGATGACTCTGTAACGTAACTGTAATATTATTGGCCCGCAGTTAAAAAAATCCAAATCCGGAGAAGATGGGAGACAGTGGCCGCGGCGAGAAATTCTCGCCGCGAGCTGCACAACGCAGGGGGATCATGCGTATTATAACGAGACTGAATATCAGTTATCGAAGAAATAAAGCAGACATGGAGTTGGCAGATCTTTATAGTTGGAACTGTCTCCTCCAAGTCTCTATGAATTGGATTTAGCCCGCTCCGCAAGGTCGCGGGCTTTTTTTTGCATGTTTTTTTCCGCCAGGCTAATTTCCGGCTCAATGAGCATTTCGCGCAGCCAGTTATGCAGCAGCGTGGTGTAGGCGCGCTGGCTGGTTTCGTCGGTCAGGCCATGGTCGGCGTCCTCCAGCACGCGGTAGGTCAGTGAGTGTGCCTGGGTGGTGGCTTCCAGATAGCTGGCAATCACCGGGTGCGGGATCACCTGGTCGCGTTCGGACTCCACTACCAGCACATCTCCCGTGAATGCGCCGCATGCCCGCAGTGCCCGGTTATCCGTTGCCATCACCAGGTGCTGCCGGTACATCAGCAATTCATCGCCGCGGTGCAATTGCCGCTTCGGCGCATCCCAATCCTGGTCCATGTAGAGCGCCGGTGCCCGCAGCGCCAGCCATTTGACCCCGCGCAGCGAAGTGAGGATCGTCGCCAGGTAGCCGCCGTAGCTGCTGCCCACCACGGCAATCGATGCGGGGTCGACCAGCCGGTGTGCCGCCAGTACGTCATAGGCGGCGGCGACGTCGCGCAGGTTGTTTTCACGCGACACCGTTTCTTGTTGCGGCCTGGTTTCGGCATGGCCCCGCAGGTCGAAGGTCAGGCAGACGCAGCCCAGTGCGGCTACCTGCCGCGCGCGGGCCAGGTACTGGTCCTGGCTGCCTCCCCATCCATGCACGAACAGGACGCCGGGCAGGCGTGGCGTTGGCGTGACGATCGTGCCGGCAATGCAGCCGCCGTCGATGGCAATGGTGACGCGTTCATCGCGGCTGGGCATATTTTTCCAGCAGGGCGTACTTGACGATAGGCCCCACGCGCGGATCGACATGGCGGCAGTAGACCATGGCGCCGGTCGGCAGTGCAGGGTCGGCCTGATAAATTTCCGTGGTCGAGGCGCATACCACGTCGAGCGCCAGGTCCGCCTGGAATGCTTCCAGGGCCGCGATTTCGGCGCCGCTGGCGCCGCCAATGCGCCACGACTGTTCGAGCACGCCCGAGCGCCATTGCCCGCGGTCGTCCACGCCCTGCGCGATATCGTAATTGCAGCGCGATGCAAACATCCCGGGGAATGCGGTCATGGCTGCGGCATGGTAGACGCGGGCCTGGTCGACGGCAGTGCGTGCCGCTTGTCCCAGGTCCAGTGCCAGCAGCGCATCGAAGCCGCCACGCACCACTGTCAGGTGCGAGCCACCGTAAACTTCGCGGCCGATGCTGTCGATGGTGGTTTGCTGCGTGCCGCAATACGTTGCCAGTACCGATCCGACTTGCACCTGGCCTACGCTGTAAGTGACGGCCTGGTTCAGGTTGCATTCGAATACCACGCCGCTATCGCGCCATTCGGTGGCATCGACTGTTTGCAGAGCGGCATCGAGCAGGGCAGCGTCGCTGATCACCTGTTGATCGCAACCGCCCCTGCCGGACGCTTTTTTCATCCGCACCGAACCTTGCCCCAGCAAGCGCGTTGCCGCCTGCAACGCATCAGTCGGGGCAAATGCAGAATAGCCAGGCAGCACCACGTCGCGTACCTGCGTGCCAAACGCATGCGACCATCCTGCCGGGGCTTGCGCCTCGGCAGTGAACAGGGGATGGGTAATGGTCTTGGTGGCGACAAACGGATAGGGCACAACGCCGCCAAACAGGTTGCTGGTGTCTCGAATGCCCAAGCGGTGCGCCAGTTCAAGGCTCGCCAGGGTATCGTCCGGGATAAAGTAAGGCAGTGCGTCATAGTTCAACGCGGGGTCGAATTCGCCGCCGAATTCACAAGCCAGGAGGTTTGCCAGCTTGCTGGCAAGGCACATCCTGCTGACGTGCTCATGCCCGGCAGGATTTGCATGCGGTCCACTGGAAAGCAGCACGACGGTGCGTGCTGCCGTATAAACCCGTGAAGAATGCGCATCCATGGGCGCTCCTGGTTGGGGTTGCCGCCCGGGCTAGCGTTTGCGCTGTGGCGGGCGGATGGCGTAAACCGGACGCCAGGTGGCGCGTCGGTCTCCCAGATAATGGCGCAATTCGCGCATGCTCAAACCGCTGGCTTCCTGCATCCATAGCAGCATCGACGCCGCAATCGGCTGATCGCCCTGGCGAATGGCATAAAGCACCTGGCTTGCGACGTTCAGGCGCCGTGCCAGCGCACCATCGTTATCGAGCTGAAAATGCTGCAATAACGCATCAAGCAGACGCGCAGGATTATAGGGCGTGTAATAGGTGACGGGTCCTTCGGTATTTCCAGTATTCATTACTTTTCATCCATCCAAGCAAAAGCAGAACCTGATTGAGTTGCCCATGCGCTTGAAGTTCCATTTTTCCATTCACGGTGGACTTGCCGAATTGCCGCCAGCGCGCCAGCGCTCCAGCCGTGAAATTGCTCGCGCCATCCAGGCGGGCAGGTTGGTAATGGCCGCCTCGGTTTCTTCCACGGTCCGCCGGAAGTCGGTGCGTTGTACAGTATGTTCCTGTCCGCAGCCAGGGCAAAAAAGCCGGGCCTCCGAATAAAGCCGCGCCAGCGTTTCCATGCTTTGCCTGCCGCAGTTTTCGCAGGACGTAGGAATCAGGGTGTCGAGCTTGAAATAGCGCAGAGGCATTTGGCGACTCCGAGGAACGATATTTTAAAAATTCTACAAAGATGGCCAGATTTTCCGGTCGCACGGCATCAATGCATGGTGCACGGTGCAGGTGCGTTATGCCCAAAATCCCGTTAATTCGTAGGCAGAATGTTTACTTGGGGTAAGCGTCGGACACATTCCAGTTCATTTCCTTCCGGATCTTTTTCCGCAAGGGCGTGAACCCATCCAAGCACTTCGTCAGCGCTGACGACGCCGCTGATCAGACTGGTGCGCAGGCGTTGGTAGGCCTCGAGTATGAGCGGATCGGTTTCAATTTCCGGATCGTTTTCTACAGCAAGGGCAATCAGGCTCTCGATGTTGGTCAGTTCATTGACCAGGATTTCACGCAACGCGCCGATGCCGGAGACGGCATCGTCGGTATGCCGGACACGCATTTTTTCCATGGCTTCGCCTCTTTATTCAATACTGGCTTTCGCGGATGCCGTCCAAGGCGGCTTTGACCTTGATGAAAGCAAACCATGTGCCTGTAAATAAGGGGCGCCAATTGGGCGCAGTGGACGGGTGCTATCGCGTTGCGCGTTCGCCTTGCCCGAGAAAGATATGCCAAACCAGGCTATAGGCGATGACCAGCAAGCCAAAGCTCGAGATCGTGGTGACGACTGCTTCGCGCACGACATCCTTGAGCATCATCGTGCCATATGAAATGGAAAAGGCGTGCGCCGCCATGCCGATGCCAATCAGGGGCGGCATGGCCAGCAAAATCCCAATGATAGTGCGCCGGCTCCGGCGCGCCAGTAGCGCCGATGGCGGGGCGTGCGGCAAGTCGGGCCGCTGCAGCCCGCGCCAGATCCACTGCCCTACCAGCAGGGTGCCGGCCAGCGTACTGGCGTGTTGCAGCAACTTGTAGGGATAGACGTGGTATTCCCCGATTGAAAACAGGTGCTCGCTCAGCGGGGGGATGACCAGGACGGTCACTATGCTGTAGTGCGTAAATGCATCCCAGGCGAGGTGGGTGACGATCCCGAGCAAGAGCGATAACAGGATCAGGGGGCCGGAGGCGGAGGGAAGCGGCATGCGCTGGGGCTCGCCCATGCGGGCAGCGATCACTGGCGGCAGCAGGTGGCGCAAGGGTCTTTCCAGCACAAGGTGAAACAGCAGATACGCCAGCAGGCCGACCGGCAGGCAAAACCAGAACATGCCTGCAATGCTATGGCTTTCACTGCGGTCGACGTCAAAAGGCAGGAAATTCTGGAAATCCGGCACCATGCTGCCAATAATCAGCGCGGACAGTACGCCATGACGGCGCAGCGCGCGATGCAGGGGAATGATGGCGGCAGGATGGGCAAAGGTGAATGGCATGAAGGCTGGCGCCATGTAAAAGCGTCATTATCGTTTAAAACAGTCTGCTGGCGGAAATGCATCGGGGAATGAGTTTTCTTGCCCAATTGCGAAACTTATCCCTATACTTGCGAGCCACAGTCGTATTGCGTTCAATCATTCTTGACTGCCGTGCTGTCGCATTTCCCGTTTTTTGAGTAGCGTTTTCATGTCCAAAATTCAATCCCGCAAGCCTGTCGAAATCAAGATTTCTACCGTTGTGGCTGTTTCAGTCATCCTTCACGAAGTCGAATTGCCGTTGCTGAACCAGGCCATGGAAGAAATGACGGGAGGGGCGGGCGATTATTTTGATGACGAATTTGCCGTCATCGACGTTGGTACGCTCGATCTTGCGGCTGGCGGCATCGACTGGCCGGGGCTGATTGCCCTGTTTAAATCGTACCACCTGAATCCAGTGGCGGTGCGCAATGCCGCGCCCGAACTGGCGCCGGACATCATCGCCGCCGGGTTGAGCCTGGATGTGCTGCCTGCCGCCCCGCGCACGGCCGAGCCGGAACCGGCGCCGCCTGCCCCCGTCGCTGCCCAGCCCGTCGCGCCGGTGGCAGCCCCCGCACCAGTACAGATGCCCGCAGCAAATACCATGATCATCGACACGCCCGTGCGCGCCGGCCAGCGCGTGTATGCGCGTGGTGCCGACCTGGTGGTGACGGCAATCGTCAATGCCGGTGCCGAGCTGATCGCCGACGGCAGCATCCACGTGTACGCGCCGCTGCGCGGACGCGCGCTGGCCGGGGCTTCCGGCAATACGGCGGCACGTATTTTTGCGCTGAACATGGAGGCGGAACTGGTGTCGATTGCCGGCATTTACAGCACCTTCGAGAACGGTTTTGCCACGAATGTCTTCCATCATCCGGTGCAAGTGAGGCTGGACGGCGACAGAATTGAACTGGTTCCGGTCAATCCGAATTAAAATTGCAATTTGTTAATCATTTGACGGCAGGGCAGGATTTGCTTCTGTCTCGTAATAATTGAAAAAGGAGCATTTAGTGGCAAAGATCATCGTCGTGACATCGGGCAAGGGAGGGGTCGGCAAGACCACTTCGAGCGCCAGCTTTTCCTCCGGCCTGGCCTTGCGTGGTCACAAGACCGCCGTGCTGGACTTCGATGTCGGCTTGCGTAACCTCGACTTGATCATGGGCTGCGAACGTCGCGTGGTGTACGACCTGGTCAATGTCATCAACAATGAAGCCACCCTCAATCAGGCGCTGATCAAGGACAAGCATTGCGACAACCTGTTCGTGCTGCCGGCATCGCAGACCCGCGACAAGGATGCCTTGAGCGAGGAGGGCGTCGAGCGCGTCTTGAACGATCTGGTGGCGATGGGATTTGAATACATCGTGTGCGATTCCCCGGCAGGCATCGAGCGCGGCGCCGTGATGGCACTGACTTTTGCCGATGAAGCCATCGTGGTGACCAACCCGGAAGTGTCGTCAGTGCGCGACTCCGACCGCATCCTCGGCATCATCCAGGCCAAGTCGCGCCGTGCCCAGAATGGCGGCGAACCGGTCAAGGAACACTTGCTGATTACCCGCTACGTGCCCAAGCGCGTCGATGCGGGCGAGATGCTGTCGTACACCGATGTCCAGGAAATCCTGCGCATCCCGCTCCTGGGCATCATTCCGGAATCGGAATCGGTGCTGCATGCCTCCAACCAGGGAAATCCGGCCATCCACATGGCCGGCAGCGATGTGGCACAGGCTTACCAGGACGTGGTGGCGCGCTTCCTCGGCGAGGAACTGCCGCTGCGCTTTACCGATTATGAAAAGCCGGGCTTGCTCAAGCGTATTTTCGGAGGCAAGTGACATGGCGCTTCTTTCCTTCCTCTTCAATACCAAACCCAAATCGGCTGCTGCCGCCAAGGAGCGGCTGCAGATCATCATTGCGCATGAGCGCAATGACCGTGATGCGCCGGATTTCCTGCCTGCCTTGCGCAAGGAATTGATTGCGGTGATTTCCAAGTACACCAAGGTCAGCCAGGACGATATCAAGATCTCGCTGGATCGCCAGGGCAATCTGGAAGTGCTGGATGTGAATGTCGTCTTGCCGGACGTGCTGTCGGCACGGTAACCGCCACTTCTCGCTGGTCGGCGGGTGACCCCTGGCCGTGCCACCGCTTTACAGCAGCGGCGCGGCCAGGGCCAGCGTATGTTCGAGCAGTTTTTCCAGGAGTGGCCGGGATTGCCATTGTTCCAGCGTGATGCGGCGGGATTGCTGCAAGTCTTGCTGGAAAATGGCGATCTTGTGCTGCGCAAATTCTTCGCTGTATACATTCAGGTTGGCTTCATCATTCAGCCTGAACGAGCGATCGTCAAAGTTGGTGGAGCCCACCGACACCAGTAATTCATCCACCACCATGACCTTGCAGTGAAACATGGTCGGCTGATACTCGAAGATTTCCACGCCGGCCTTCAGCAGATCACCCCATTGCCCGCGCGAGGCGCGCCGCACGGTGTCGGTATCGATATGTTTGCCGGGCACGATCACCTGCACCTTGACGCCGCGCTCAACCGCAGCGACCAGGGCCTGCAGGACCAGTTCATCCGGCACGAAGTACGCGCTTGACAGGTAAATCGATTTTTTTGCCGCGGTGATTGCCAGCAAGTACATCAGTTCCATGCTTTCGCTGCCGCCCGAGGGAGAGCTTGAAAACATTTGCGCAGGGCTGTCGCCAGCCGGCTGCAGTGCTGGAAAGTATTCCGCCCCATGCAATACCTTGCCCGTGGTTTTCATCCAGTTGTCCAGTGCGACTGCCTGCATTTGCGCCACGACCGGCCCCTCGATGCGGAAATGGGAGTCACGCCAGTGGTCGGGGTCTTGCGCCTTGCCGCGCCATTTGTCGGCAATGCCGACGCCGCCGGTAAAGCCGATTTTTCCATCGATGACCAGTAATTTGCGGTGCGTGCGGTTATTGATGCGGCTGATGTTATACCAGCGCAGCGGCCGGTATTTCAGGATTTCCACGCCGGCTTGCCGCATGGCGTCGATCTGGTTATCTTCCATCTTGTTGCTGCCAACCCAGTCCAGCAGCACATGCACTTTCACGCCGGCGCGGGCGCGCTCGGCAAGGGCTTCGGCAAATTCCTTGCCGACCTCGCCGGACCAGTAGATGAAGGTTTCAAAGGTGATGGTGTGTTCCGCGGCGCGGATGGCTTGCAGCATTGCCGGGAAGATCTGGTCACCGTTGAGGAGGGTGTCGATGCGGTTGCCGGCAACGATGGTGGGCCCCAGCATGACGCCCATGGTACGGCGAAATTGCGCATCATTGACCGTGTAGCGATGAGGAATGTCGCGCGTCACCTTTTTTTCGCCCAGCGTAAAATTGATCACGATGAGCCCGACAATCAGCGTGGCAAGAACACTGGCTAGGATAAGGAGCATTTTATTTTTGGCCGCGCGTTGTTTCCACGTCATGATGGGGTATCTGCTGGAAGGCTCTTGCCACATTACTCCATGACACGATGGAAAACGTTAGCATGCATCAATTCTCGCTGCGGATGCCGCCAGGGCATTGGATTTGCCGTACAATCTCGCCTGAAGCAAGCCAGACAGCCGCTGGCCGGGGGCATTCATGCCGCCGGCGGGAGGAAGGTCCGGACTCCACAGAGCAGGGTGACGGTTAACGGCCGTCCGCTGAAAGCCTGGCCGGCGCAAGCCGGGAGGGTATAAGGCGAGGAACAGGGCCACAGAGACGAGCGTATTCAGTTACGGTGAAACGCGGTAACCTCCACCCGGAGCAATTCCAAATAGGCACGCGTTGATGTTGCTCGCGGAGCGTGCGGGTAGGAAGCTTGAGCCATGGAGTAATTCATGGCCTAGAGGAATGGCTGTCATAGCCGCCAGGGAAACTTGTCGGCCGTAACAGAATCCGGCCTATCGGCTTGCTTTATTTTTTGTCCTGGATCGTGCAACGCGATACATCGCCAAACTTTCTTTCCTTTTTCCTCCATTAAATGTTCCTTGTGGGAACCAGCCTGTGCTCGCGCTGTCTGATTCGGCGCATTACATCGTCAATGTAACGCCGGATGCGGCCGGCGCGGCATGCGCAATGAACGTCTTCCATGGACGTTTTCAAAACTATTTCTGCCCGGAATTTACCCTCCCAAGCATTGTTGCAAATATAAACACATGTGTTTATCTAAGAGCCTACATTCATTGTTTTCGGTAAGTACTTCATTTTCTTGGAAAAACCTTTTCGGTGGTGTCTCAGAGAAGTGCGCTAAGTGTTTGACTGGAAAGAAAAAAAGATCATTTCACCCTCTGAATATTACTTGACCGCAAAAAGTCCATCCTCTAAAGTGGGTGCAAGTGTCAAAAAGTGTATTTTTGTGGGGGATTTTTAAAGATTTCCTCTCCAAAGAATACTTCCCAGTTAAGCCATACCAGTAAAAAGTGAGGGTTATCCCAGTGTTCCAGGGTGCGTCAGCGTTGAATCTCGATGCCAAGGGCCGGATGTCGATTCCGGCCAGGCACCGTGACGCCTTGTCGCTGCAATGCGAGGGACGCATTACCCTGACCAAGCACCCCCACGGCTGCCTGTTGCTGTTCCCGCGCCCCGTGTGGGAGCAACACCGCGAACAGATCGCCGGCTGGCCAATGTCGGCGCGTGCGTGGCAACGCATTTTTCTCGGTAACGCCTCCGATGTGGAAATGGATACTGCCGGCCGCATCCTGATCGCCCCCGAATTGCGCAGTGCCGTCGGCTTGTCGCGCGATGTCATGTTGCTGGGGATGGGTAGTCACTTCGAGGTCTGGGACGCGGCCAAGCTGGCCGAAAGTGAGGCGCAGGCGATTGCCAATGGCATGCCGGACGTGTTGAGCGATTTTTCCTTCTAGCCCCGTGATGAATTCTGATCAGGCGGTGCCAGAGTTGCAGCACCGTACGGTGTTGCTGGAAGAGGCGGTCGATGCCCTGGATATTACCGGCGCGCGCGCCGGCGGCCGGTATGTCGACGGCACCTTCGGGCGCGGCGGGCATAGCCGCTTGATTCTGGCGCGTCTGGATGCGGCAGGAAGCCTGCTGGCGTTTGACAAGGATTTGCAGGCGATCGCGGCGGCACAGGCGATCGCTGACCCGCGTTTTGCCATTGTGCACGGCAGTTTCGCCGGCATGGCTGAAGCGCTGGCGCAGCAAGGTGTAGCGCAAGTGCAAGGGGTGTTGCTGGACCTGGGTATCTCCTCGCCGCAAGTCGATGATGCGGCGCGGGGTTTCAGTTTTCGCGGCGATGGTCCGCTCGACATGCGCATGGATACTACGCGCGGCATGTCGGCAGCGGAATGGCTGGCCACCGAAGACGAACGGATTATCGAGAAAGTGATACGCGAATATGGGGAAGAACGGTTTGCTTTTCAGATTGCAAAGGCGATTGCTGCTCGCCGGGCAGTCGAGCCAATTTCAGGCACACGACAGCTTGCCGAGATCGTGGCACACGCCGTCAAAACCCGCGAGAAGGGCAAGGACCCGGCAACTCGCACCTTTCAGGCTATCCGGATTTTCATCAATAAAGAGCTTGAAGAACTCGAAATAGGGCTGGAGCAGGCTTTTCAGCTGTTGGCGCCGGGGGGGAGAATGGCTGTGATCAGCTTTCATTCGCTGGAGGATCGCATTGTCAAGCAGTTCATGGCCGGCAAGGCCAGGCTGCCGCAGCCCGACCGCCGCCTGCCGATTCGTGCCGTCGACTTGCCGCAGCCCCTGCTGAAACTGCTGGGAAAAGCCAAGCCATCCGCTGCCGAAATTGCCGCCAATCCGCGCTCGCGCTCGGCGGTGCTGCGTGTCGCGCAGCGCCTGCCATTGCCCGGGGAGCCTGCATGAGCGGCCGCCTGAGCGCCTTGCTGACGCTGTTGCTGATCATTTGCGCGCTGGCGCTGGTCAGCGCGCAGTACAGGTCGCGCCAGCTCTTCATCGAGCTCGAGCGTGCCCAGGCCACAGCCCGGGAGCTCGATATCGCATGGGCGCAATTGCAGCTCGATCAATCCACGCTGGGCAAGCATGCCCGCATCGAAGCCAATGCCCGGCGTGACCTGGGCATGGTGGCATTGACGCCTGCGCGTGCGCAATACCTGACGGCGGGGGCACGATGACACGCTCCTTGCTGCGTTCCGGAAATGGCGGCCGTGTGGCTGCTTCCAGGGGGCTGCCGTTTTCCGCTAGTCCCGTCCTGGCGGTGAAATTGCCGGCCTGGCGCTCGCGCCTGGTCTTGTTCATGCTGTTTGCAGCGTTTGCCGCGCTGGTTGGCCGGGCGCTCTGGCTGCAAGGCATCTCCAACGAATTCCTGCAAAAGCAGGGCGCTTCCCGTTACGCCCGTACGCTCGAACTGCCCGCCACGCGCGGCAAGATCACCGACCGTAACGGCCAGGTGCTGGCGTCGTCGCTGCCGGTCAAGGCAATCTGGGCGATTCCCGAGGATGTCGCCGATGCGCCGCAAGAAAAATTGCGCGCGCTGGCGCGCCTGCTGGAGATGAGCGAGCGCGACCTGAAAGCCAAGCTCGATTCCGACCGCAGCTTTGTGTACCTCAAGCGCCAGGTCGAACAGGACGTCGCCGACAAGATCGTCAAGCTCGGCATCGGCGGCATCTACACCCGCAAGGAATACAAGCGGTTTTATCCACAGGGTGAAGTTATGGCGCATATCGTCGGCTTCACCAATGTCGAGGACGTCGGCCAGGAAGGCATCGAGCTGGCGGCGCAGAAAAACCTTGCCGGCATCACTGGCAGCCGGCGCGTGATCAAGGACCGGCTCGGTCGTATCGTCGAGGATATCGAGGCGGTGCGCGAGCCCCATGATGGCAAGGACATGACGCTGTCAGTCGACAGCAAGATCCAGTACATCGCTTTCACGCAGCTGAAGGAAGCGGTCGAAAAGAACAACGCCAAGGCGGCTGGCATCGTGGTGCTGGATGTGAAGACGGGCGAAGTTCTGGCGCTGGCCAACATGCCAACCTATAACCCGAATCAGCGTTCCGGCCTGACCGGCGCACAGCTGCGCAACCGTGTGCTGACCGACACCTTCGAGCCCGGTTCGGCCATGAAAGCCTTTACGGTGGCGCTTGCACTCGAGCGCCGCCTGGTAAATCCTGCTACCCAGATCCAGACGGCGCCAGGACGCATGACGATCGGTACCGCAACGATTGGCGACGCGCATGCACACGGCATCCTGACTGTGTCGGAAGTGATCCAGAAATCCTCCAACATCGGCACTGCCAAGATGGCGCTGCAGTTGCAGGCGCAGGATATGTGGGAAATGTTTACCACGCTGGGTTTTGGTCACCAGCCGCGCTTCGGCTTTCCCGGCGCGGTCGCCGGCCGGGTGCGGCCCTACAAGTCCTGGCGCCCGATCGAGCAGGCCACCATGAGCTATGGCCACGGCATGTCGGTATCGCTGCTGCAGCTGGCGCGTTCCTATCTGGTTTTCGCCCGCGACGGCGACATCATCCCGCTGTCGTTCCACAAGATCGCCGATGCGCCCGCCAGCCAGCGCGTGTTCAGCGAAAAGACCGCGCGCGAAATGCGCGCCATGCTGGAGTCCGTGACGCAGCCCGGCGGCACTGCGACCCAGGCGCAAGTGCCTGGTTACCGCGTCGCAGGCAAGACCGGCACGGCGCACAAGCTGGTCAACGGCCGCTATGCCAACAAATATATCGCCTCCTTCGTCGGTTTTGCGCCGGTCTCCGATCCGCGCATCGTGATTGCCGTCATGGTCGATGAGCCATCGTCGAAATCCTATTACGGTGGCGCGGTAGCTGCGCCAGTGTTCGCTGCCGTGGCGGCCAACGCCCTGCGTTCGCTGAACGTCTCGCCGGACTCCACGGTGACCGACATCATCGTTCCCAAAGATGCCGTCAGGGAGAGCTTGTGATGATCGCCCCGACACGCGTTCCGCAACAGGTCGTGGCCTGGCTGCAGCAAACCGCGCCCCAAGCGCAGCTTGCCGCCGATTCGCGCGCCATTGCCGCAGGCGACGTGTTTTTCGCGTATCCAGGCGACGCCGGCGACGGACGCCGGTTCATCGCCCAGGCAATTGCGGCGGGCGCTGCAGCGGTCGTCTATGAAACCGAGGGCTTCGCCTGGGACGACAGCTGGCGGGTGCCGCAGATGGCTGTTGCCGGCTTGAAGGCGGTGGCGGGTGAAATCGCCTGCGGCTTTTACGGCGGGCCCGATCGCGACATGTTCGTGGTGGCGGTCACCGGCACCAATGGCAAGACTTCATGCACCCAGTGGCTTGGCGCGGCGCTCTCGCAACTGGGCACCGCCACCGGCGTGATCGGCACGCTCGGCAATGGCATTTATCGGCAGGGTGTCGCAGATAATCTGGCTGCCACCGGTTATACCACGCCGGATGCCGTGCTGCTGCAGCGCAGCCTGGACGGACTGCGCCAGCAGGGCGCTGAGGCGCTGGCGATCGAAGCCTCCTCGATTGGCCTGGAGCAGGGGCGCATGGCGGGGATGCACGTGGACGTGGCGGTTTTTACCAATCTCACGCGCGACCATCTGGATTACCATGGCGACATGGCTGCCTATGAAGCCTCCAAGGCCATGCTGTTCGACTGGCCGGGCTTGCGTCATGCCGTCATCAACCTGGATGACGACATGGGCGCGCGCCTGGTGCGCCAGGTGCAAAACAGTGCTGCGCCGGCCGCGCTCATCGGCTTCAGCCTGACCGGCAAGATGGCGCCAGGCGTCGCCGTGTTGCAGGCGTCCGATATCCGTAGCAGCCATGCAGGCACCACTTTCGCCCTCAACTCGCCTTTCGGCTCTGCCCAGGTGAAAACCAGGCTGGTCGGAAATTTCAACGTCAGCAATGTACTGGCCATTATTGGCTGCCTGCTGGCGCGCGGCATTGACTGGAGCGCGGCAATCGCTGCCGTGGAATTCCTGGTTGCTGTACCCGGTCGCATGCAGCAGCTCGGCGGCGAAGATGCGCCGTTGGTCGTGATCGATTACGCCCATACCCCGGATGCACTGGAAAAAACACTGGCTGCGCTGCGTCCTGTTGCGCAGGAGCGGCAGGGTGCGCTGTGGTGCGTGTTCGGCTGCGGCGGCGACCGGGATCCGGGCAAGCGCCCGCAAATGGGCAAGGTCTCGATGCTGGCCGATCATGTGATCGTTACCAGCGATAATCCGCGCAGCGAAGCGGCGGCGGACATCATTGCGCAAATCATGCAAGGAATGGAAGAAGGTTTGGAAAACATGAAACATGCGCCTCTGGCGGTCGAAGACCGCGCCGGCGCCATCCTGCGGGCCGTCAGGCACGCGGAAAAGAACGACGTGATCCTCCTGGCCGGGAAGGGTCACGAGAGTACGCAGGAAATCAAGGGACGCAAGCTGCCTTTCCTGGATGCCGACCATGCTGCGCTGGCATTGGCCACGCGCGCCACGCACGGAGGCGCCCTGTGATTCGCGCAACCCTCGCCAAGCTGCAGCCTTGTGTGTCCGGATCAACCCTGCAGCAGGATGCCGCATTTGCCGGCGTGTCTACTGACAGCCGCAGCGTTGCCGCAGGCAACCTGTTCGTGGCACTCAAAGGTGAACGCTTCGACGCCCATGAATACCTGGAGCAAGTCGCTGCGCAAGGCGCGGCGGCAGTTATCGTGGAACGCGTGCCGGCCGGATTCGCGTTGCCCGCCCTGGTCGTGCCGGATACGCGCGCAGCCCTGGGTGAAATGGCGGCCTGGTGGCGCCGGCAGCATGCCTTGCCGGTCATCGGCGTCACCGGCAGCAATGGCAAGACTACGGTCAAGGAAATGATCGCTGCCATCCTGGCAGCCGCGCACGGCGCAGAACATATCCTGGCTACGCGCGGCAACCTGAACAACGATATCGGCGTGCCGCTGACAGTGTTCCGGCTCGATGCCGCCTGCCGCGCCGCGGTCATCGAACTTGGCATGAACCATCCCGGTGAAATCGCCGTGCTGTCGGCAATCGCGCAGCCAGTCGTCGCACTGGTCAACAATGCACAACGCGAGCACCAGGAATTCATGGCGAGCGTGGCGGCAGTCGCCGAGGAAAACGGCGCGGTTATCCGTGGCCTGCCAGCTGACGGCGTCGCTGTGTTCCCGTCCGACGACCCATTTACTGCGCTGTGGCGCGGTTATGCCGGCAACCGGCGCGTGCTGGGTTTTGGTTTCAATGAAGAAGCCGACGTGCGCGGCAGCTATACGGCAAACGTTTTTGGCAGCGATGTGACTGTGACTTTCGCCGGGCAACAGTTCAGCGTGAACTTGGCAGCGGCCGGCGAGCACAATGTCCGCAATGCCCTGGCAGCGGCTGCCTGCACCCTGGCCATCGGCATCGATGCACAAACCGTGCGCAAAGGACTGGAAGCCTTCGCGCCGGTCAACGGCCGCCTGCAAAGAAAAACCGCGGCCAACGGCGCACTGGTCATCGACGATACCTATAACGCCAATCCCGATTCGGTGCGCGCTGCCATCGACGTGCTGGCGCAGGCGCCGTCGCCGCGCTTGCTGGTGCTGGGCGACATGGGCGAAGTGGGTGATCAGGGGCCGCAATTTCATCGTGAAGTGGGCGCTTATGCGGCTGCGCGCGGCATCGAACGCTTGCTGACACTGGGCGAGATGGCGCGCGACGCCAGCGCTGCATTCGGCGACGGGGCCACGCACTTCGAGGATATCCAGGAATTGAACGCCGCCGCGCAGGCGGCGGTGACGGCTGGCGCCACCACGCTGGTCAAGGGGTCGCGGTTCATGAAAATGGAGCGCGTGGTGGCAAGTTTATTGGTAACCGGACAGGCCTGAGCGTAACGGCGCACCTGTCCAAACATATTTCAAGATTTTCGAAAGTTAATTAGCATGCTGCTCTGGCTGGCACAATATTTTCAGGAAGACATCGGCACTTTCCGTGTCTTCAATTTCATTACGTTCCGCGCGGTCTTTGCCACGCTGACGGCGCTGGCGATTGGCCTGATCGCCGGGCCTGCTGTCATCCGCACGCTGGCGCGCCTGAAGGTCGGCCAGGCTGTCCGTACCGATGGCCCGCAAACGCACCTGATCAAGAGCGGCACGCCGACCATGGGCGGCGCCCTGATCCTGATCGCCATCGGCGTATCCGTATTGCTGTGGGCAGACTGGAGCAACCGCTTCATCTGGCCGGTATTGATCGTCACGCTCGGTTTCGGTGCGATCGGCTGGGTGGATGACTATCGCAAGGTGGTCTACAAGGACCCCAATGGCATGCGCTCCAGGGAAAAGTATTTCTGGCAATCGCTGATCGGACTTGCCGCTGCGCTGTACCTGGCGTTTTCGGTATCCGCGCCGACCAACAGCGGCGTGTGGGACTTGTTCCTGGCATGGGTGCAATCCGGCTTCAGCATGGACTTGCCGCCCAAGGCCGACCTGATCGTGCCGTTCTTCAAGACCATCAGCTATCCTCTGGGCGTATGGGGTTTCATCGCCCTGACCTATTTCGTCATCGTCGGCACCAGCAATGCGGTCAACCTGACCGATGGCCTGGATGGCCTGGCGATCATGCCGACCGTGATGGTGGGCAGCGCGCTTGGCCTGTTCGCCTATCTGACCGGCAGCGTCACCTATGCCAAGTACCTGCTGATTCCGCATATCCCGGGCGCTGGCGAATTGCTGATTTTTTGCGGCGCGATGGCGGGTGCCGGCCTGGCATTCCTCTGGTTTAACGCCCACCCGGCGCAAGTGTTCATGGGCGACGTCGGTGCGCTGGCGCTGGGCGGCGCGCTGGGCACCATTGCCGTCATCGTGCGCCAGGAAATCGTCCTGTTCATCATGGGCGGCATCTTTGTTGTCGAGACACTGTCGGTGATGGCGCAGGTGATGTATTTCAAGTTTACGAAAAAGCGCTATGGCGTCGGCCGCCGCATTCTTCTGATGGCGCCGCTGCACCATCATTATGAACAGAAGGGCTGGAAGGAAACCCAGGTAGTGGTGCGGTTCTGGATCATCACCATGATGCTGGTGCTGTTCGGATTGTCTACCTTGAAGCTGCGTTAAGGGACCAACAGGTGAATTACCAAGGCAAACAAGTTCTGGTGCTCGGGCTCGGGGAATCGGGCCTGGCGATGGCGCTGTGGCTCGCACGCTGCGGCGCTACGCTGCGCGTCGCCGATACGCGCGCCAACCCGGAACGCCTGTCGCAGCTGCAGGAAAAAATCCCGACGGCGCAATTCGTCGCCGGACCTTTTACGGCCAGTCTGCTGGATGGCATTGATTTCGCGGTGCTGAGCCCGGGGCTGGCGCCGATGCGGGAGCTGGCCGAAATCACCCCGGCAGCCGCCGAGCGCAATATCCCGCTTTGGGGCGAGATCGAACTGTTTGCCCAGGCACTGGCTGCGCTCAAGGAAGAACGCGACTATGCGCCGAAAGTGATTGCCATCACCGGCACCAATGGCAAGACCACCGTGACCAGCCTGACCGGCCTGCTGTGCCGGCGCGCAGGACTTGCCGTGCAAGTGGCCGGCAACATCAGCCCGGCGGCGCTCGACGTGCTGCGCGAAGCGCTTGACGGTGACAGCTTGCCGCAAGCCTGGGTGCTGGAATTGTCGAGCTTCCAGCTGCACAGCACATTCAGCCTGCAGGCCGATGCCGCAACCGTGCTGAATGTGACCCAGGATCACCTCGACTGGCATGGCGACATGCAAGCCTACGCCGCCGACAAGGCAAGGATTTTCGGCGCCAATACGGTGCGCGTGTTGAATCGTGACGATGCATGGGTCATGCGCATGGCCGCGCCACTTGGGACGCAGTGCAGTTTTGGATCGGATGAGCCGGACCAGGCCAATGCCTTTGGCCTGGTCGATGAAAACGGCATGCAATGGCTCACGGTGGCGGAAGCCGCCGAGGAAAGCCAGAAAAAGCGCCGCAAGAAGGGTAGCGAAGAAGAGTTGCCGGTGACGGTCAAGCGCCTGATGCCTGTCGATGCGCTGAAGATTCGCGGCCGGCACAATGCCATGAATGCACTTGCTGCGCTGGCGTTGTGCAGGGCGATCGATTTGCCGCTGGCGCCGCTGCTGCATGGCTTGCGCGACTACGCCGGCGAGCCGCACCGGGTCGAACGGGTGGCCTGCATCGCCGGCGTCGATTATTACGATGACAGCAAGGGCACCAATGTCGGTGCCACTGTGGCGGCCCTGAATGGCCTCGGTTCCGGCATGCTTGCGTACGGCAAGAAACTGGTGCTGATTGCAGGCGGCGACGGCAAGGGGCAGGAATTCGCGCCGCTGGCCGAGCCGGTAGCGCGTTACGCGCGGGCCGTACTGTTGATTGGCAAGGATGCCGGTGCCATTCGCGCCGCGCTTGCCGATTCCGGCGTGGAACTGGTCGACTGTTCCAGCTTGCAGGAAGCCACCCAACAAGCTGCGCGTCTGGCGCAGGCTGGTGACGCTGTCTTGCTGTCGCCAGCATGCGCGAGCCTGGACATGTTCCGCAATTACGCCCACCGGGCTGAAGTTTTCATCGATGCCGTGCGTGATATCGCCGCGGCTGCCGGCGAGGTGCTTGCATGAAATTCGGCCTGCCATCCTTTGCTGGTGCAGCTTCCAGGCCGGTCCCCGGCCTGGCGCAGCGCTCGCGCATGATGGAGTACGACCAGCCGCTGGTCTGGGTGGTGGTGTTGCTGATGTTGTTCGGCATGGTGATGGTGTATTCGGCGTCGATTTCGCTCCCCGACTCAAGGA
Organism: Janthinobacterium sp. 17J80-10; assembly: GCF_004114795.1. Taxonomy (NCBI): domain Bacteria; kingdom Pseudomonadati; phylum Pseudomonadota; class Betaproteobacteria; order Burkholderiales; family Oxalobacteraceae; genus Janthinobacterium; species Janthinobacterium sp. 17J80-10. The sequence goes on from NZ_CP035311.1 coordinate 983,681, forward strand.
AGTATGCGAATTACACGAACCATCATTTCCTGGTGCGGCAGGCGACCTTTATCGGCATCGCCATAATGGCCGGCCTGTTTGCCTTCCGGGTCCGGATCGAGACCTGGCAAAAATGGGCGCCCTATCTTTTTGTCGGCGTATTGGTATTGCTTGTGCTTGTTCTGGTGCCGGGTCTTGGCAAAGGCGTCAATGGCGCCAAGCGCTGGCTGTCGTTCAAGGTATTCAATTTGCAGCCGTCGGAATTGATGAAGCTGATGATGGTGCTGTATGCCGCAGACTACACAGTGCGCAAGCAGGAATACATGCATCGCCTGACCAAAGGGTTCTTGCCGATGGCGGCGGCGCTGATCATTGTCGGCCTGCTGCTGTTGCTGGAGCCGGATATGGGGGCATTCGGCGTCATCGTCTGTATCGCGATGGGCATCTTGTTCTTGGGCGGAATCAACGGTATCTGGTTTGGCGGCATTGCTGCGACCCTGGTCGGAATATTTTCCCTGGTGATCATGCTGTCGCCGTGGCGCCGCGAGCGCATCTTTGCCTATATGAATCCATGGGAAGAAGAAAATGCCCTGGGCAAGGCTTACCAGCTGTCGCATTCGCTGATCGCCTTTGGACGCGGCGAATGGTTCGGCGTCGGTCTGGGTGGCAGTGTCGAAAAACTGCATTACCTGCCAGAAGCGCATACGGATTTTCTGCTGGCTGTCATCGGCGAGGAACTCGGATTCGTTGGTGTACTGGTTGTGGTCGCCATGTTTTACTGGATCGTCAAGCGTGCATTCGAAATCGGTCGCCACGCCATCGCAATGGACCAGACCTTTGCTGGTCTGACCGCCAAGGGCATCGGCATCTGGATCGGCGTGCAAGCCTTCATTAACATGGGCGTCAACCTGGGTCTGCTGCCGACCAAGGGGCTGACCCTGCCGCTGATGAGTTATGGCGGTTCGGGCGTGCTGATCAATTGCGTCGGCCTGGCGATCCTGTTGCGGATTGATTATGAAAACAGGGTACTCATGCGCGGAGGCCGGGTATGAAACGCCTGTTGATCATGGCCGCCGGGACCGGTGGACATATTTTCCCCGGGCTGGCGATTGCCCAGACCATGCGTGAGCGCGGCTGGCAAGTGTCGTGGCTGGGCACAGCGCACGGCATGGAGCGTGACCTGGTGCCGAAGCAGGGCATCGAGATGGATACGATCGATTTCGCTGGCCTGCGCGGCAAGGGCTTGCGTCATACGCTGTCAGGCATCGGGAAGATGGCGGCAAGTTTTTCCGCCTGTTTTCGCATTCTTGGCCGCAGGAAGCCGGACGTGGTGCTGGGCATGGGTGGATACGTGACCGTGCCGGGCGGCCTGATGGCGCGCTTGCGCGGGGTGCCGCTGGTGCTGGTCAATGCCGATGCCGCCTTGCTTTTGTCGAACAAGGCGCTCGCTCCGGTGGCAGCGCGCGTGCTGTTCGGTTTCCCGGCGGACTTTGGCGTTGCGGCAGGCAAGGCGCAGGTGACGGGAAATCCGGTACGCGGAGAGATCCTGGCATTGCCGGCGCCGGCCGAGCGTTTTGCCGCGCGCACCGGCCCGTTGCGGCTGCTGGTGGTTGGCGGCAGCCTCGGCGCCCGCGCCCTGAATGATTGCGTGCCGCAGGCGCTCGCAGCAATTCCGCTGCAAGAGCGTCCAGTGGTGGTGCACCAGTCGGGCAAACAGCACATCGAGGCATTGCGCGCTGCGTACGCGGCAGCAGGGGTGCAGGCGGAAGTGCTGCCGTTTATCGACGATATGGCGCGCCGCTATGCCGAGGCCGACCTGGTGATCTGCCGCGCCGGCGCTGTCACCGTGTCGGAATTGACGGCGACGGGCGTGGCGAGCGTGCTGGTGCCGCTGCTGGCGTCGACCACGACGCATCAGCGCGACAACGCCAGCTGGATGGCAGCACAGAAGGCGGCAATCCATTTGCCGCAGTCCGGGTTGAGCCCGGAGAGCCTGGCGCAGCTGGTGCAGAAGCTGACAAGGGAAGATTGCCTGGCCATGGCCGTGGCAGCCCATGAAAACGGCCGGCGCGATGCCAATGCGGCGATTGCGCAGGTTTTGGAACAAGTAGCATGAATAGCGAAAACGAATGAAACACAAGGTTAAAAACATCCATTTCGTCGGTATTGGCGGCTCCGGTATGAGCGGCATCGCGGAGGTGCTGCTCAACCTCGGTTATACCGTGTCCGGCTCGGACCTCGGCAACAACGCCGCCACCCAGCGCCTGGCAGGCCTGGGCGCGCGGGTGTTGCAGGGCCACGCGCCGGAAAATATCGGCGAGGCGGATGCGATCGTTACTTCCACGGCGGTCAAGGCCGACAATCCGGAAGTCATTGCCGCGCGTGAAAAGCGCATTCCCATCGTGCCACGCGCGGTGATGCTGGCTGAACTGATGCGCCTGAAGCAGGGGATTGCCATCGCCGGCACCCACGGCAAGACCACGACCACCAGCCTGGTGGCCAGCGTGCTGGCCGAAGGCGGGCTGGACCCGACTTTCGTGATCGGCGGGCGGCTGACTTCCGCCGGCGCCAATGCCAAGTTGGGATCGGGCGATTTTCTGGTCGCCGAAGCGGATGAGTCGGATGCCTCGTTCCTGAACCTGTCGCCGTGCATCGAGGTCATCACCAACATCGATGCCGACCACATGGAGACCTACAACCACGACTTCGGCAAGCTCAAGCAGGCTTTCGTCGAATTCACCCAGCGCCTGCCTTTCTATGGCGTGGCCATGCTGTGCGTCGACGATCCGCATGTGCGCGATATCATGCCGCAGATTTCCAAGCCCATCGTCACCTACGGTTTCCACGAAGAGGCGCAGGTGCGCGCGGTGGATGCGCGCGCGGTCAACAGCCACATGGAATTCACGGTGCTGCAAAAAGATTACGCGCCGCTGCATGTGCGCCTGAACCAGCCGGGCATGCACAATGTGCAGAACGCCTGCGCCGCCATTGCGATCGCGCGCGAGCTGGGGGTCGATGACGCCGCTACGCAAAAGGCGCTGGCGGAATTTCATGGCGTCGGCCGCCGCTTCACCCGCTACGGCGAAGTCGCAATTCCCGCCAGGGATGGCAGGCCCGCCGGAACGTTTGCGCTGGTCGATGACTATGGCCACCACCCGGTGGAGACCGCCGCTACCCTGTCCGCGGCGCGCGGCGCCTACCCGGGACGGCGGCTGGTGCTGGCATTCCAGCCGCACCGTTACACGCGCACCCGCGATCTGTTCGAGGATTTCGTCAAGGTGCTGTCGAGCTCAGATGCGCTGGTGCTGGCGGAAGTCTATGCCGCCGGCGAGCAACCCATCGTCGCCGCCGACGGGCGCGCGCTGGCACATGCCTTGCGTGTGCTGGGCAAGGTCGATCCGGTGTTCGTTGAAAATATTGCTGACATGCCCGGCACCATCCTGGACATCGTGCGTGATGGCGATGTCGTGATGACGATGGGGGCGGGCTCGATCAGCGGTGTTCCCGGCAAGCTTGCCCAAGGCGCTTGAGCGGAAAAAGTGGCAATAAATATGGACAAAGAGAATATGACCAGGGAATTCGGAAAAGTAGGCGTTCTGTACGGCGGCAGGTCGGCCGAGCGCGAAGTGTCGCTGATGTCCGGCGCCGGCGTACTGCAGGCCTTGCAGAGCAAGGGCGTCGATGCCCATGGTTTCGATACCGGGCTGCGTAGCCTGTCGGAACTGGCTGCAGAAAAATTTGACCGTGTTTTCATCGCGCTGCATGGCCGCTTCGGCGAGGACGGTAGCCTGCAGGGCGCGCTTGAGCAACTGGGCATCCCCTACACCGGTTCCGGCGTGATGGCATCCTCGATTGCCATGGACAAGGTGATGACCAAGCGCATCTGGCTGTCGCACGACTTGCCGACACCGCGCTTTGCGGTGTTCGACGCGCTGGCAACGCCGGCGACGCAATTGCACCAGACTGCAAGCGAATTGGGCATGCCGCTGATGCTCAAGGCGCCGCATGAAGGCTCGACCATCGGCATCAGCAAGGTCAGTGACGCCGCCGACCTGGAAGCCGGCTTTGCGCATTGCGCGAAGTACGATGAAGTCGTGCTGGCCGAAGAGTTCATCACGGGCCGCGAACTGACGGTGCCGGTGCTCGGCAAGGGGCGCACTGCCCGCGCATTGCCGATCGTGGAAATCCGCGCGCCGCAAGGCAATTACGATTACCAGAACAAGTATTTCAGCGACGATACCCAGTACCTGTGCCCCGCTCCGCTGGATGCGGAGCTGACCGAGAAGATACAGGCACTGGCGCTGCGCGCTTTCAATGCAGTCGGTTGCGCCGGCTGGGGGCGTGTCGATTTCATGCTGCGCGCTACCGACAATGCGCCCTATCTGCTGGAGCTGAATTCGTCGCCTGGCATGACCGGACATTCGCTGGTGCCGATGTCGGCAAAGGCCGCCGGCGTCAGCTACGAAGATTTGTGCGTTGAGATCCTGCGTTCGGCTGCGCTGGAACTCAAGGCGACGCAGGACTGGAAACCGGAATAAGGGCATAGCGCGAACTCCATGTGGCACGACGTCAAAATGTTGAATGCGGCAGCCGGCACCTTGCTCGGCCTGTTTGTGCTCGCATTGCTGGGCGGCGGCCTGTGGTGGCTGGCGCAGCGACCGATGTTTACGCTGCAGGAAATCCGTATCGAGGGGGCAGGAGCGGAGTTGCGCCGTGTGAATGCGTCGACGGTGCGCAGCACGGCGCTGCCGCGTCTGAAAGGGAATTTTTTTACCGCCAACCTGGGCGCCGTGCGCGCCGCCTTCGAGTCGGTGCCCTGGGTTCGCAAGGCTGCCGTACGGCGCGAATGGCCTAACCGCCTGGTGGTGACGCTGGAAGAGCATGTGCCGTTGGGCACCTGGGGGCAGGAAGGAAGGTTGTTGTCGGAGCAGGGCGAGATATTTGTCGCCAACCTGGCAGAAGCAGAGGAAGACGGCGATTTGCCGGAATTTGCCGGCCCGGATGGCAGCGAGAAAGAAGTGATGATGCGTTATCACGAGCTGCAGGACTGGTTTGCATCGGTCAATCTGGAGCCGGACGCCGTGCGCCTGTCGGGCCGCTATGCCTGGACGGTGAAGCTGGACAATGGCATGACGGTGGAGCTGGGGCGCGAGCAGACCAGTAGCACCTTGAAAGAACGGGTTGCGCGGCTGGTTGCGGTATATCCGCAACTCGTTGCACGACTGCAGGACCGCATCGAAAACGTTGATATGCGCTACCCGAACGGCATGGCTTTGAAGGCTGGCGGTCTGGCATTGGGAATGGGGAAAACGAAATAACATGACAAAAGACGCAAAAAATCTGATCGTCGGTCTCGACATCGGCACTTCCAAGGTGGTGGCGGTGGTGGCCGAGGTGTTGCCCAACGGCCGCCACGAGGTGATCGGCCTGGGCCAGCACGACTCCAAAGGCCTGAAAAAAGGCGTCGTGGTGAATATCGAGGCAACCGTCGAATCGATCCAGCGCGCGCTTGAGGAAGCCGAGCTGATGGCCGATTGCAAGATCAGGAATGTCTTCACAGGCATCGCCGGCAGCCATATCCGCAGCTTCAATTCCAGCGGCATGGTGGCGATCAAGGACAAGGAAGTGACCGCCACCGACGTCGCGCGCGTGATCGAAACCGCCAAGGCAGTCAATATCCCGACCGACCAGCAATTACTGCATACCGTGCCGCAGGAATTCATCGTCGACAGCCAGGAAGACGTGCGCGAGCCGATCGGCATGAGCGGCATCCGCCTGGAAGTGAAAGTGCACATCGTGACTGGCGCGGTATCGGCGGTGCAGAACATCGTCAAGTGCGTGCGCCGCTGCGGCCTGGAAGTGTCCGACCTGATCCTGCAGCCGATGGCCTCGGCCGACGCGGTGCTGACGCCGGACGAGAAAGAGCTGGGCGTGGTGCTGGTGGATATCGGCGGCGGCACGACTGACGTGGCCATCTTCACGGAAGGGGCGATCCGCCATACCGCCGTGATCCCGATTGCCGGCGACCAGATCACCAACGACATCGCCATGGCCTTGCGCACACCGACTGCGGAAGCCGAGGAAATCAAGCTGCGTTTTGGCGTTGCCAAGCAGGTGCTGGCCGATCCCAACGAAACGCTGGAAGTGCCTGGCCTGGGTGATCGCGGATCGCGCACCTTGTCGCGCCAGGCGCTGGCGGCAGTGATCGAGCCCCGTGTGGAGGAATTGTTTGCGCTGGTGCACCAGGTGGTGCGCGAGTCGGGCTACGAGGAAGTGTTGTCTTCCGGTGTCGTGCTGACCGGCGGCACGGCAATGATGCCGGGAATGGTCGAGATGGCGGAAGACATCTTCCTCAAGCCGACGCGTCTGGGCATGCCGGAATACAGCGGCCAGCTGGCTGACGTGGTCCGCAGCCCGCGCTATGCCACCGTGCTGGGCCTGTTGCTGGAAGCGAAAAAGCAGTATCTGCGGGGTCACATCGTCAGCCGCCAGGATGGTTCGGCCAAGGCGATCTGGCAGCGCATGAAGGAATGGTTTTTGGGTAACTTCTAGCTATTTGGGGGCGGAGTTAAGCGTAGCGGTACTCTGTCCTCAACCGTTTTTAACTGTAATGTAGTTTTTTGTTTTTTATGTAACCACCCGCAGTTAGCAGTTGCTAGGCGCCACACCGCGTGGTGCCTAACGACTGAAAACTGCATACTAATGATAGGGAGTCATCATGGAAATCGATATGCTGGATAATGCATCTCTGGGAACAGTGATCAAGGTCGTGGGTGTCGGCGGTGCCGGCGGCAATGCGGTCCAACACATGATCAACAAGGGCGTCAACGGCGTGGAATTCATCGCCGCCAACACCGACGCACAGGCGCTGGCGCAATCCAAGGCACACAATGTCATCCAGATCGGCGAAACCGGCCTGGGCGCCGGCATGAAGCCGGCTGTGGGCCGCCAGCTGGCGGAAGAATCGCGCGCCCGTATCGAGGATGCCTTGCGCGGCGCGCACATGGTGTTCATCGCCGCGGGCATGGGTGGCGGCACCGGCACCGGCGCTGCGCCGATCGTTGCGGAAGTGGCCAAGTCACTGGGCGCCCTGACCGTGGCGGTGGTTTCCAAGCCGTTCTCCTACGAGGGCAAGAAGTGCATGGAAATCGCCGACGAAGGCCTCGAAGCGCTGAGCCAGCATGTCGATTCCCTGATCGTGATCCTGAACGAGAAGCTCGAAGAGATCTATGAAGACGACAGCATGATCGAATGGCTGCAGCATGCCGACGACGTGCTGAACAATGCCGTTGCCGGTATTGCCGAAATCATCAATGTCCCGGGCCACATCAATGTCGACTTCAACGACGTCAAGACCATCATGGGTGAGCAGGGCAAGGCCATGATGGGTACCGCGACGGCGTCAGGCATCGACCGCGCCCGCATCGCTGCTGAACAGGCAGTCGCCTCGCCGCTGCTGGATGGCATCGACCTCTCCGGCGCGCGCGGCGTGCTGGTGAACGTGACGGCCAGCCGCAGCCTGAAGGGCAAGGAAATCAAGGAAGTCATGGCGACCGTGCGCGCATTTGCCGCTCCCGACGCCTCGATTGCACAGGGTATCGCTTACGACGACACCATGGGCGACGACATCCGCGTGACCGTGGTGGCGACCGGCCTGGGCCGCGCACGCAAGAACGTGCAACTGGTGCAGACGCCGATGCTGCGCACCGGCACCCACAACGAGCCGATCGCCGCGATGGGTGGTAACCAGGCCGGCCACGGCATGGCAACTCCGGCCGGGCAGGCATTCGAAGGCTTGAAGGCGCCGGCAGTCTGGCGTCACAATTCCTCGGCGTCGGAAACCGTGCGAGCGCTCGAAAAGAATGGCATGGAAACTTACGATATTCCGGCATTCCTGCGCAAGCAAGCAGACTGATTCCGGGTTCTGCAGGAATCTGCGGAACAAGGCATACTGAGCGTTTCCTGAATTGGGGACAGAGTTTACAAGCCGCCGTAGCGCGGCGGGTTACTCTGTCCCCAACTTTATGTATACGCGGGACAGTAGCGCCATCCCGTTCCCAACCACATTGAAAAATGGAGAACCCGCATGACCATCCAGATCGGTGACCGTCTGCCAGCAGGCGAGCTGCGTGAATTTATTGAAGTCGAATCCGAAGGCTGCTCCCTCGGCCCCAACAAATTCAACGTAGGCGACCTGACCAAAGGTAAAAAGATTGCCATTTTTGCCGTGCCCGGCGCATTCACGCCAACCTGCTCGGAAAAACATGCGCCAGGCTATATCAGCCAGGCTGCCGATTTCAAGGCCCGTGGCGTCGATGAAATCTGGTGCATCGCCGTCAACGATCCGTTCGTCATGGGCGCCTGGGGCCGCGAGTTGAAGGCTACCGGGGTGGTGCGCATGCTGTCCGACGGCAATGCGGATTTTAGCAAGGCGCTCGGACTGGATGCCGATTTCAGCAAGGGTGGCCTGGGCACGCGTTCGCAGCGCTATTCCATGCTGGTCGAGGATGGCGTCGTGCGGCAATTGAATGTCGAGCAAGCCGGCAAGTTTGAATCCTCCGATGCCCCAACCCTGCTCAAGCAGCTGGGATAATTCCCGTTACAATTCACGTTTCGGTAAATTGTTATAATCGCCGCATGCTCAAACAGCGCACCGTCAAACAACTGGTCAAGACCATCGGTATCGGACTGCATTCCGGTACCAGGGTGGATCTCACGCTGCGTCCGGCGCCGCCGGACACGGGCATCGTGTTCCGGCGGGTCGACCTGGCGCCGCCGGTGGAATTGCCTGCCAGCGCTGTGGGTGTGGGCGACACCCGCATGGCGTCGACACTGGACAAGGACGGGGTAAAGGTCTCCACTGTCGAGCACCTGATGTCGGCATGCGCGGGCCTGGGCATCGATAACCTGTATATCGACCTGACGGCCGAAGAAATCCCCATCATGGATGGCTCGGCTTCGTCTTTTGTATTCCTGCTCCAGCAGGCTGGCTTGCTGGAGCAGGAGGCAGCCAAGAAGTTCATTCGCGTCAAAAAGGCAGTGGAAGTGCGCGAGGGCGAGGGCGACAAGCTGAAGTGGGCCCGCCTGGAACCCTATAATGGCTTCAAGCTCAAGTTTTTCATTGAATTCAACCATCCGGCAGTCGACCGTACCGGCCAGATTGCCGAGGTGGATTTCGAAGCGGAATCCTATGTCAAGGAAATCGCCCGCGCCCGCACTTTCGGTTTCATGCAGGACGTGGAAACCCTGCGCGGCATGGGCCTGGCGCGCGGTGGCTCACTGGAAAACGCCATCGTCATGGACGAGTACCGGATCCTGAATCCGGATGGCCTGCGCTATGAAAATGAATTCGTGCGACACAAGATACTCGATGCCATCGGCGACCTGTACCTGGTAGGCCATCCCCTGCTGGCAGCCTATGTCGCGCATAAATCCGGCCACGGCTTGAACAATCAATTGCTGCGCGCCTTGCTGGCGCAGCCCGATGCCTACGACATCGTCACGTTCGATTCGATGGACAACGCCCCCCGCAGCTATACCTTGCAGGCCGGCGAGGAATGGGCACTTGCCTGATCAACCTTGAGCACTGTGGCGGTTGAGCATGGCCTGCAATGCAGCCTTCAGGCTGGCATTGCGGTCTGACGGCTCGAGTGAATCTTCCAGTGCGGCAAAGGCTGTCAAAGCTCGATTTGACAATGCAATTTGCTTGGAAGTGATTGATTTTTCATGGATTTTTCCAACTTGCACTTTGATTCGGATTGCGTTAACCTGCCAGCCTTGTTGTTGCAAAAAACTTTGCAATTTTGGCAATTGCTGTTTCAGCTTGCTTGCAAGCGCCGCATTCGGCGCGGCGAGCACCAGCTGGCCTGCTTCCAGGTTCAGGACCGAGCATGTTTCAAAAATGGCGGGCAGTGCCTTGGCACAGGCTTTTTCCAGCGTGCCCAGGCGTTCAAGTGCGGGCAGCAGCATGCCAAGCTTGTCGTGCTTTTGCAAAAAGTCTGTAACGCCCTGGGCAGCGCGGGTAGAACCGCCGTGGGCCGGGCGTCTCGGTGGATAGGGGTATGAATTAGAGGAAGACATTTCCCAACCTTATCACACCTCCCCAGGGAGAGCGAGTAACGGAGATTAGATGCAAATCATTGTGTTACACCCGCGGTTTAGCGCCAAGACGCTGACTCTTTCCACGCGTCATTTAGTGATCTTGGGAGCGGTATTCCTGGGGGCGGTACTGGCGGTCGCGACTCTCCTGTATTACCTGACCCTCTCGAATGCAGCCAGCTTGCGCATGCCCTTTCTGCCGCAAGCCCTCGGAGCAGAGAATCTGGACGATACCGGTCGAAAAGACCGTTATGTTCGCGAAAACCTGACTGCCATGGCAGTCAAGCTGGGGGAAATGCAGGCGCAATTGATGCGCCTCGATGCGCTGGGCGAGCGTGTCCAGGGCCTTGCGGGGGTCAAGCCGGAAGAATTCAATTTCAAGGATAAACCGCCGCGCGGCGGTATCGAGACGGCCGGCCCGGGCAGCCGGGGCGATGCGCGTGAATTAAGCATGCAGGAATTCCAGCAAACCCTGGATGCCCTTGCCCGCGATCTGGAACACCGCGCCGATTATCTGAACGTCGTGGAATCCTCGCTGATGGCCGAGAAGATCAGGTTCAAGCTGCTTCCCACCATCAAGCCGGTCAACATCAGCTATAACGCCTCCAGCTTCGGCTGGCGCCTGGACCCGTTCAGCGGCCGCAGCGCTTTTCATGAAGGGCTCGATTTCGCCGCGCCATCGGGCACGCCCATTGTTGCCGCTGCAGGCGGTGTGGTGATCGCTTCCGAATACCATCACCAGTACGGCAACATGCTGGAAATCGACCATGGAAACCAACTCGTTACGCGCTATGCGCACGCCTCGCGGCTGCTGGCCCAAGTGGGCGATATCGTCAGGCGCGGACAGCACGTCGCCGATCTCGGGTCGACCGGGCGCTCGACCGGGCCGCACCTGCATTTCGAAGTGCTGCTGAAAGGCGTGCCGCAGGATCCGCACAAGTTTCTGGTAGCCGGCGCGGCCCAGGAAAAGACAGGTACCCTGGCGGCCAGGTAAGCTTGCCGCCGGCACCAGGCAGGCCCGGCGTGGCATGAATGACACGTGCCCGCCCGTTCACGGGATATGAATCGGTCAATTGCAAGGCTTGGCATGCCTGCTGTGATTGTTCCACCCGGCTCGCATGATAAAATCTTCAATTTAGCCCAATCCCAGCCTGTTCCGGGATGGAACAGAGTTATTTACGGCGTCTTTTACACCATTCGAGCATGTCATTTCTGACCAAGATTTTCGGCAGTCGCAACCAGCGGCTGATCAAGCAATACCAGCAAACCGTTCGCGCGATCAATGTCCTCGAACCGGCAATGGAAAAACTGTCGGATGCGGAGCTGCAGGCCAAGACCCCCGAGTTCAAGGAACGTATCGGCAACGGCGAGTCGCTCGACAAGATCCTGCCGGAAGCATTTGCGGTATGCCGCGAAGCCAGCCGCCGCGTGCTCAAGATGCGTCACTTCGACGTGCAGCTGATCGGCGGCATGACCCTGCATTACGGGAAAATTGCCGAAATGGGCACCGGCGAGGGCAAGACACTGATGGCGACACTGCCGGCCTACCTGAATGCCTTGTCTGGCAAGGGCGTGCATATCGTCACCGTCAACGATTACCTGGCCCAGCGCGATGCGGAGTGGATGGGGCGCCTCTACAGCTGGCTTGGCCTGACGACCGGCATCAACCTGTCGCAGATGCCGCATGACACCAAGCAGGCAGCCTACGGTTCCGATATCACCTACGGTACCAACAATGAATTCGGCTTCGATTACCTGCGCGACAACATGGTTTATGACAGCCGCGAGCGTGTGCAGCGCAGCCTCAATTTCGCCATCGTCGATGAAGTCGACTCGATCCTGATCGATGAAGCCCGTACGCCTCTGATCATTTCCGGCCAGGCCGAGAATCACACCGATCTCTACCAGAAATTGAACGCCGTGCCGCCGCTCCTGACCCTGCAGATTGGTGAGGAAACACCGGACGGCAAGGGCGCCGTCGAGGTGCCGGGCGACTATACCAAGGATGAGAAGGCGCACCAGGTATTGCTGACCGAGGCCGGTCATGAAAAGGCCGAGCAAATCCTGACGCGCATGGGGCTGCTGCCGGAAGGTGCATCGCTGTATGACCCTTCCCACATCAGCCTGATCCACCACCTGTATGCGGCGTTGCGCGCGCATACGCTGTTCCACAAGGACCAGCACTACGTGGTGCAAAACAATGAAATCGTCATCGTCGACGAATTCACCGGTCGCCTGATGTCCGGGCGGCGCTGGTCCGACGGCCTGCACCAGGCGGTCGAGGCCAAGGAAAGCGTCGAGATCAAGGCCGAAAACCAGACCCTGGCGTCGATCACGTTCCAGAATTACTTCCGCATGTACGGCAAGCTGTCCGGCATGACCGGCACGGCCGACACCGAAGCGTACGAATTCCAGCAGATCTATAGCCTCGAAACCGTGGTGATTCCGCCGAACCGGCCGAGCCAGCGCAAGGACAAGCAAGACCAGGTGTACAAGACCGCCGAGGAAAAATACGGCGCCATGCTGAAAGATATTCAGGATTGCCAGGAACGCGGGCAGCCTGTCCTGGTGGGCACCACCTCGATCGAAAATTCCGAACTCCTGTCGGGCATCCTGGCCAAGCACAAGTTGCCGCACAATGTGCTCAACGCCAAGCAGCATGCGCGCGAAGCGGAAATCATCGCGCAGGCCGGCCGTCCCAAGATGATCACGATCGCCACCAACATGGCTGGTCGTGGCACCGACATCGTCCTGGGCGGCAATGTCGAAAAGCAGATCCAGTTCATCGAAGCCGATGCTGGCTTGGGCGACGACCAAAAGCTCCAGCAGTCGCAAACTCTGCGCGATGAATGGCAAGCCTTGCACGACCAGGTGGTTGGCGCCGGCGGATTGCACATTATCGGCACCGAGCGTCATGAATCGCGCCGGGTCGACAACCAGTTGCGCGGACGTTCTGGCCGCCAGGGCGATCCGGGTTCGTCGCGCTTCTACCTGTCGCTGGACGACCAGCTTTTGCGCATTTTCGCCGGCGACCGCGTGCGCGCCATCATGGAACGCCTCAACATGCCCGAAGGCGAGCCGATCGAGGCCGGCATCGTGTCGCGTTCGATCGAATCGGCGCAGCGCAAGGTCGAGGCGCGCAACTTCGATATCCGCAAGCAGTTGCTTGAGTACGACGATGTGGCCAACGACCAGCGCAAGGTGATTTATCAGCAGCGCAACGAGTTGCTGGAATCGGGCGACGTCTCGGAAATGATCGCTTCCCTGCGTCAGGGCGTCTTTGCCGACCTGTTCCGCGGTTTCGTGCCGGAAGGGTCGATGGAAGAGCAGTGGGACATCAAGGGGCTGGAAGCTGCCCTGGCCGCCGAGTGGCAGCTGGAAGTGCCGCTGGCGACGATGCTTGCCGCCGAGCCGAACCTGTCCGACGAGGATTTGCTGGAGCGCGTGCTGAAGGCGGCCGAGGAAAACTATGCAGCCAAGACCGCCGTGGTCGGCAAGGAAGCGTTTTCCGGCTTCGAGCGCAGCGTCATGCTTGAAAGTATCGACCGTCACTGGCGTGACCACCTGGCGGCGCTCGACCACCTGCGCCAGGGTATTCACCTGCGCGGTTACGCGCAAAAGAACCCCAAGCAGGAATACAAGCGCGAAGCCTTCGAACTGTTCTCGCAGATGCTGGACCTCGTCCGTAATGAGGTGGTGCGCGTCGTGACGACGGTGCGTATCCAGTCGCGCGATGAAATCGAGGCCGCCGAGCAGGAACTGGCGCAGTCGCAAGTAGCCAACGTGCATTACCAGCATGCCGATTTCAACCCGAATGCCGCACCGGAAGAATTGCTGGCGCCAGAAGGGCAGATCGGCGAGGCCAGGGGGCAGACCGTGGTCAACGCGCTGCCCAAGGTCGGACGCAACGACCCTTGTCCTTGCGGCAGCGGCAAGAAGTACAAGCAATGCCACGGCAAGCTTGCATAAACGCGTGCTTGCATGGCGAAATGAACCCGCAGTCGCGGGTTCATTTCATTGGGCGGGCGTATTTGCCCGCAGCGTCATTCTCTTTGTGAATTTTTGAAAGCGTGAAACCATGGCCGTCAATCTCCCACTTCCTGTTCCCGCCAGCCTGAAGCCTGTTGCCGGCATCGAACTCGGTCACGCTGAAGCCGGCGTGCGCAAGGCCAACCGCAAGGATTTGCTGGTGATGAAGCTGGCGCCGACGGCATCGGTGGCCGGCGTGTTTACCACCAATCGTTTCTGCGCGGCCCCGGTGCAGGTATGCAAGGCGCACCTGGAAGCGCTGCGCATCTCGGATTCGCCGATTCGCGCGCTGGTGGTCAATACCGGCAATGCCAATGCCGGCACCGGCGAGGCTGGCCTCATCAATGCCAATGCCACCTGCGCCGCGCTGGCCGAATTGCTCGGCTGCGAAGCGTCGCAAATCCTGCCGTTCTCCACCGGCGTGATTTTGGAGCCTTTGCCGGTGGACCGCATCAAGGCCGGCTTGCCGCAGGCGATTGCCAACCTGAAGGAAGACAACTGGTACAACGCTGCCGAGTCGATTATGACCACCGACACCCAGCCCAAGGCGGCTTCGCGCACGGTGACCATTAACGGCGTGTCCATCACCCTGACCGGCATCAGCAAGGGCGCCGGCATGATCAAGCCGAACATGGCGACCATGCTCGGCTTCATGGCAACCGATGCCAAAGTGGCCCAGCCGGTGCTGGAGCACCTGGTCAAGGAAGCCGCCGACCAGTCCTTCAACTGCATCACCATCGATGGTGACACTTCCACCAATGATTCCTTCATGCTGGTCGCCACCGGCGCTGCCGCGCTGGAAGTCAGCGAGATCGATTCGCCCGAATATGCCGCGCTGTTGCAGGCAGTCGTCGGCCTGTCGCAGGAACTCTCGCAGATGATCGTGCGCGATGGCGAGGGCGCCACCAAGTTCATCACCATTACGGTCGAGGATGGCGCAAATGTCGAAGAGTGCCGCAAGATCGCCTATTCAATCGGCCATTCCCCTCTGGTCAAGACGGCGTTTTTCGCGTCCGACCCGAACCTGGGCCGCATCTTGGCCGCGATCGGCTATGCCGGCGTGGACGACCTCGATGTCAGCAAGCTGAACCTGTACCTGGATGACGTGTGGGTCGCCAAGAATGGCGGCCGCAATCCCGAGTACCGTGAAGAGGACGGGCAGCGCGTGATGCAGCAAAGCGAAATCACGGTGCGCGTCAAGCTGGCCCGTGGTGATGCCGCTGCCACCATCTGGACGTGCGACCTATCGCACGACTACGTAACGATCAATGCGGATTACCGTTCCTGAGGTTTATAAAAGGTGACAGCATGACCCAACTCGAGCAATTCCTTACACGTGCAGAAGCCTTGCTGGAGCGCCTGGAAGGGATATTGCCGGCAGCGCACCCCGCGCCTGACTGGAAGCTGGCAAACGCCTACCGCTGGCGCAAGGCTGGCGGGCGCGGCCATTTGCAGCCGGTGACGCATGCGTCGCACATTCGCCTGTCCGACCTGCACCATATCGGACCGCAGAAGGCGCAGATCGAGCAGAACACGCGCCAGTTTATCGAAGGCAAGCCGGCCAACAATGTCTTGCTGACCGGCGCGCGCGGCACAGGCAAGTCCTCGCTGATCAAGGCGTGCCTGAACCAGTTTGCGCACCAGGGATTGCGCCTGATCGAAGTCGACAAGTCGGACCTGGCGGATCTGGCCGATATCGTCGACCTGGTGGCCGGGCGTCCCGAGCGTTTCGTGATTTTTTGCGACGACCTCTCGTTTGAGGAAGGCGAGAGCGGCTACAAGGCGCTCAAGGTGGCGCTGGATGGCAGCATTTCCGCCCAATCGGACAATGTGCTGATCTATGCGACCTCGAACCGTCGTCACTTGATGCCTGAGCGCATGTCCGACAATGCCAGCTACACGCATGACGATAACGGCGACCTGCATCCCGGCGAGACCGTCGAGGAAAAGATTTCGCTGTCAGAGCGTTTCGGGCTTTGGGTATCGTTCTATGCGTTCAAGCAGGATGATTACCTGGGCATCGTCGCCCACTGGCTGGCGCATTTCGGCTGCAACGCCGCGCAAATTGAAGGGGCCCGGCCAGATGCCCTGCGCTGGGCATTGCAGCGCGGCTCCCGCTCTGGCCGTGTCGCCTGGCAATTCGCCCGCGACTATGCCGGCCGCAACCCATCCTGAATGTCGATCGGAAATCCGTCAATGCGTCTAGCCGCGCCCCTGCCGATCGATGTGGCAGTCGGCATTCTGATGAAATCCGATGGCGACATCCTGCTCGCGCAGCGGCCGGCTGGCAAGCCATATGCCGGCTATTGGGAATTCCCGGGCGGTAAAGTGGAGCCCGGCGAAGCCATCGTCGATGCCTTGAAGCGCGAATTTGTCGAGGAGCTGGGCGTCGAAATCCTGGCGACAGAGCCCTGGTGCGGCGTCGAGCATGTCTATCCGCATGCGCACGTGCGGCTGCATTTTTATATCTGCCGCGATTGGCGTGGGGAATTGCAGAGTCTCGAAGGCCAGGCATTTGCCTGGCAGGGTAGCGTGCAGGTGGAGCCGATACTGCCGGCGACGATCCCCTTGCTGGAAGATCTGGACAAGCTGCGTTACGGCGACTGACGACGGCCGGCTATTGTTCGTCGTCGAAATCCTTGGGTGGGTTGACCGCGGGAATCGTGTATTTTTCCTCGGCCCATGCGCCCAAATCAATTTGCTTGCAGCGTTCCGAACAGAACGGCCGGAATTTGTTTTTCTCGCTCCACTCGACCTTCTTGCCGCAGGTTGGACAATCGACAGTCGTTGCCATGATCGCTACGCTATTCAGAAGTTACAGAGAGTCAGCTCGAACGGCACATCCGTTTCCAGCGGCTTGGGTTTCATATCGCCATCCTGGGAAGTAAAGCGAACCCACAGCATATACTTGTTGGCGGAAATCTCGGGAATGGCGCCGAGGTTTTCGTCGATCGTCAGACGCAGCATCTGATAGACCTTGCCTTGTAACATCTGCTGGTAACTGCCGGCCTGCGCAATCATCTTGGCCGGACGCCCCGACTCGCGCAACAATCGCAATACCAGGGCAATGGCCTCGAACAGCGGGGCCAGCGGCGCAAACCAGTTGGTGATATCGGCAATGCGCGCCTCCGCCGAGTGGTGCTGCCAGGCATAGTAAGAGGGCAGGTCGAATTCACAGGCGCCGCCCGGGATGATGGTGCGTCCGCGGATGCTCATCAGCCACTCGTTTTCCCGTACATTCTGGCCAGTCTTGCCCTGCGCGGCCATGAGCGCGCTGCTGGCGTGGTCAACTTCGCCAAGGATGGCGTTGAGCATGTCGGCCTGCACGTTCGGATTGGACTTGAAGCCGAGCAGTGTCTGTTTTTGTCGTTCGAGCTCCTGCAGCAGGTCGGACTTCAGGTCCGCGCGGCCGGCAACTTCGAGCATTTCGAAAATCGTCGCAAGCGCTGCATGATGTTGCAGGGGATGCGTCTGTTGGAAAAAGAAATTGAATTTCTCGTACAGGTCTTCCAGCCGCAACAAGGTGCGAATACGCTCGTTGAAAGGGTATTCGTAAACGATCAAAGTAGCATCCTCTTAAAGTTGTGCTGGCCCAATAGATTGTGATTCTGAACGATGCAGCAAAAAATTACAAATACTGCAGCAATATTTTATGCGCCAGCCTGCGCCAGCGAGCAATACAAGGCATGCAACCGATCAATTTGCGGCGCCAGTGCAGTCGCATCGCCCGCATTCGACAGAATATCATCGGCCGCTGCCAGGCGTTGCGCGCGCGTTGCCTGAGCGGCCATGATGGCGCGTACCTGGACTTCGTCCAGGCCACTGCGCGCCATCACGCGCTGCACTTGCAGGGGTTCCGGGCAATCGACCACCAGGATGCGCGATACGCGCTCTTTCCAGTTGCCCGATTCGACCAGCAAGGGCACCACAAACATCAGATACGGGCCCCGGGCGTGTTGGGCGGCCCGTTCGCATTCACTCTTGATCAATGGGTGTAGGATGGCTTCCAGGCGCTTTTTTTCAGCCGGATCGCCAAACACCCTGGCACGCATGCGGGCGCGGTCGAGGGCGCCGTCCGCAGCTATGAATTCGGTGCCGAACTGCCTTGCAATGGCGGGCATGGCAAAACCGGCCGGCATTGTCAGTTCGTGGGCGATCTGGTCAGTGTCGATGATGGCTGCGCCATGCGCCGCAAACATGTTGGCCACCGTCGTCTTGCCGGAACCTATTCCCCCCGTCAAGCCCACCGAAAACGCCATCGCCGCCATAATTGTCAGAACAAGTAATCGAGATAAGCCTGGGTAATCGTGTTTCCGTACACCATGGCGATCATGCCGGCAGCGGCAAGATAGGGGCCGAAAGGCATCGGGTTTTCCCGCCCATGTTTGCTAAGCAGGATCAAGGTGATGCCAACGATAGCGCCGACCACGGAAGACAGAAGAATAATTGCCGGCAGCATTTTCCAGCCTAGCCAGGCGCCCAGTGCTGCCAGGAGCTTGAAGTCGCCATAACCCATGCCTTCCTTGCCGGTGGCCAGTTTGAACAGCCAGTAGACCGACCATAGCACAAGATAGCCGGCAGCTGCGCCGATGACCGCGTCGGTCAGCGGCACGAAGGTGCCCTGCAGGTTGATCAGCAATCCAGCCCACAGCAGCGGATAGGTCAGGTCGTCAGGCAATAACTGGGTATCGGCATCGATGAACGTCATGGCGATCAGAAGCCAGGCAAAGACGACGCTTGCCAGGCCCGCTGCACCGCTGCCGAAATGCCAGACCAGAAAAAAGGACAGGGCGCCGGTCAGCAATTCTACTGCCGGATAGCGCGGCGAAATCGGTGCCTTGCAGGCGACGCATTTGCCGCGCAGGACAAGATAGCTGATTACAGGAATGTTTTCCCAGGCGGTGATGGCGTGGCCGCAGTGTGGGCATCCGGAGCGCGGCATGACCAGGTCATAGCGATCCTGGTGCGGCAGCGGCTTGCCGCTTTCATGGGCGACATAATTGTCCGACTCGCGCTGCATCATTTTGGGCATGCGATGGATGACGACGTTCAGAAAACTGCCGACCAGAAGGCCGATTAGGCCGGCAACTGCAGCGCTGGCCAGGGTGCCAGGCGCCGCAAACAAGAGCGCATCCCACATCAGACGACTGAACCTAATTTGAAGATCGGCAGGTACATGGCAACCACGAGGCCGCCAATGATTACGCCGAGGATCGCCATGATGAACGGTTCCATCAGGCTGGAGATTGAGGCAACCGCTTCATCGACTTCGGCCTCATAAAAATCCGCAACCTTGCCAAGCATGGAATCAAGCGCGCCGGATTCTTCGCCAATGGCCACCATTTGCGTAACCATGCTCGGAAATACATTGGCATTTTGCATGGCAGCAGTGAGGCTGGTGCCGGTGCTGACCTCCGTCTGGATTCTTTTGGTGGCATCGACATACACGGCATTGCCTGAGGCGCCGCCAACCGAGTCCAGCGATTCAACCAGTGGCACACCAGCGGCAAACATGGTGGCCAGCGTCCTGGTCCAGCGGGCGATCGTCGCCTTGCGGATGACGTCGCCGAATACTGGTGCCTTGAGCAGCGTACGGTCCATGAAGTGCTGGACCTTTACCGAGCGTTTCCAGGATTGAAAAAATATGTACAGCGCGGCAAACAGGCCGCCAAAGATGAGGTACCAATAAGTAACAAAGAAATCTGAAACCGCCATCACCATGAGCGTAGGTGCTGGCAAATCGGCACCAAAGCTGGCAAAGACTTCCTTGAATGCCGGAACCACCCAGATCATGATGACGGAAGTAACGACGAAGGCCACCACCAGAATCGAAACTGGATAAAACAAGGCTGACTTGATCTTGCCCTTGATCGCCAGGGTTTTTTCCTTGTAGATCGCCAGGCGGTTAAGCAAGTCTTCCAGGATACCTGCCTGTTCACCTGCACTGACGAGGTTGCAAAAAAGTGTATCGAAATACAAGGGGTATTTGCGGAATGCCTGGTTCAGGCTGGTACCGGTTTCCACATCGCCACGGATATCCAGCAAGAGCTTGGCGACGGAGGGGTTGGCATGGCCTTTGGCAACGATTTCAAACGATTGCAATAGCGGCACGCCCGCCTTCATCATGGTCGCCAGCTGGCGGGTGAACAGCGTGATGTCCTTCTCGGTAATTTTCTTGCCGCTTTTGAAGGAACGCTTCTTGATCTTTGTGACCATGATGCCTTGCCGGCGCAAGGTGGCATTGACCAGGGCTTCGCCATTGGCTCGCATCTCGCCTTGTACGATCTTGCCTTGCCGATCCTTGCCTTGCCAGACATAGACGGCTTCCTTCGCCGTGCCTGAGGCTGTATGTTTGCGTGCGGCTGTGGCCATGCTTTATCCCCTCTGTTTCATTCGTTGGTGCAACCCAGGACTTCTTCCAGGCTGGTAAATCCCAGTTTGACCTTGACCAGGCCAGATTCCCGCAAGGTCCTGATACCTTCGCGCCGCGATTGTTCTTCGATTTCCAGCGCCGTGCCATGGGCCAGGATGATGCGCTCGATCTCTTCAGAAATCGGCATGACCTGATAAATGCCCACACGGCCCTTGTAGCCGCTGCCGCTGCAGCGTTCGCAGCCGACAGCCTTGTAGGGCTGCCAGGCACCATCGATTTCTTCTTCCTTGAAACCCGCTTCCAGCAGCGCTTCGTCCGGGATGGTGGTAGGCTGCTTGCAGGTACACAGGCGCCGGGCCAGGCGTTGTGCGGTGATCAGGATCACCGACGATGCAATGTTGAATGGCGCCACGCCCATGTTCATCAGTCGCGTCAGCGTTGCCGGCGCATCGTTGGTATGCAGCGTGGAAAACACCATATGGCCGGTTTGCGCCGCCTTGATGGCAATATCCGCGGTTTCCAGGTCGCGGATTTCACCCACCATGATAATGTCCGGATCCTGCCGGAGGAATGCTTTCAGCGCTACTGGGAAAGTCAGGCCGGCACGGTCGTTGACGTTGACCTGGTTTACGCCTGGTAAGTTGATTTCGGCCGGGTCTTCCGCAGTCGAAATATTGATTCCGGGCTTGTTCAGGATGTTCAGGCAGGTATACAGCGACACTGTTTTGCCCGAGCCGGTCGGCCCGGTCACCAGTACCATGCCATAAGGCCGTTCAATGGCGTTGAGCAGGATTTCCTTCTGGTCCGGGTCATAGCCGAGCGCATCGATGCCCATTTGCGCCTGGGTGGCATCCAGAATACGCATGACGATTTTTTCGCCAAACAGCGTGGGCAGCGTGCTGACGCGGAAGTCGATTGACTTGGTCTTCGAGACCACCAGCTTCATGCGGCCATCCTGCGGCACGCGTTTTTCCGAAATGTCGAGCTTGGAAATGACCTTGATGCGCGAGGCCAGCTTTTCCTTGATCGCCAATGGCGGTTGCGCGACTTCCTTCAATACGCCGTCGACGCGCAAGCGAATGCGGTAAAACTTTTCAAAGGGTTCGAAATGCAAGTCCGAGGCGCCAGCGTTAATGGCATCGATCAGGATTTTTTGCAGGAACCGGACAACCGGCGCATCGTCAATATCGGCGGTTGGCCCGCTTTCCGTGGTAGTCGTCGTGTCGACTTCGGCAAAATCGATATCCAGGTCATCGCCGATCAACTCATTCAGATTTTGCTCAGCGCTTTGGCCGAGTTTTTCGACCAGTTGCAAGAGCGCCGGATGCTCGACAATGACGGGCTCAACCGACATTTGAGTCTGGAACTTGATCTGGTCGAGGGCCTGACTGTTGGTCGGGTCGGAAATTGCTACCGAAATCTTGTTGCCGCGCTTGGCCAGCGCGATGACCCGCTGGCTTTGCATCAGTTTGGGGTCGATCAAGCCTTCCGGACGCGTATTCAGGCTGAAGGTGGCAATATCCAGAACAGGATAGGCAAATGTTTCTGAGCAAAATGCCGCCAGAGCGCGTGGCTCGATATAGCCGCTTTGCACCAATGCATCAATAAAGGAGATCTTTTCCGACTGCGTCCGCTTGGTTAAAGCATCCACTTGCTGAGCGGAAATGCGGCCGGCATGGAGCAATACTCTGGCCAAAGCAGGAATCGCCGTGCTGGAAACCGTGTTGGGAAAAACTGCCGCCATAAAGTTGTTGTGCCGAAATTACCAAAGAATCATCCAAGTTGCGTTAGATAATGCCTATAGGCACCTGATTTGTAAAGGTATTGTGATTTTTTGTTAATTGATCAGTGTGCGAATCGATACACTTTTGTGTCTGCGAAGATTTGCCTGAGGGAAATTAAGGATCTGAAAAGGAAATGCCTCCGATCAGGAGGCATTTTTGATAACGTGGCTTGTCAGTAGGAAATGCAACGTCGCAAGGCGCATTGATACTTAGTCTTCATCGTCCGGGATGACGGCATCTGCGACCGCACCGACTGTCTTCGCAGCAACCTTGACGCCGGTGGCAGCGACCGTGACGACCGCATCAGCCACGGCGACGACAGCGCAACCGTTCAGGCAGGTGGCAATGGCGAGGAGGAGTAAAAAATGGAGGGTTTTTGTCGTCATGGAGTCAGGGCCTTGCCTTTCACAGGCGAGTGCCTGATTTTTGCGTCTTGATCACGCCGGATTCGATGTGGTCACCGCAAATTAGTTCCCATAAAGCAAAACAGGCCCCGTTCAGGGGCCTGTAAAGACAATGGAAATCTGGTCGGGGTGAGAGGATTCGAACCTCCGGCCTCTACGTCCCGAACGTAGCGCTCTACCAGGCTAAGCTACACCCCGATTGCGAAGTCGTTTTTGGGGCCAGGACTCGCCGGATTTCTCCAGGAAGTTGCCGCTCAATGATTTCGACCAACCGCGAAAGCGCATAAGTTTATCAAAGATTCTTTCGATTGGCTATTATCCCAGCCATTGATGGCATGGGCGGCGCGCTGGGCTGCATGCTCGGCTGCCTGCCTGGTGTAGTCGAGTGCGCCGGAGGTCGTGACAGCTTCCAGAATTTCGCTGAAACGGGATTCGTCGCCGTTTTCTATGCAGGCGCGTACCAGTTCGCGCTGGCTCGGGGTGCCATTCTGCAGCAGGTAAATCAGCGGCAGGGTCGGTTTGCCTTCGCGCAGGTCGTCGCCGACATTCTTGCCGATTTCTTCGGCATTGCCGGAATAATCCAGCACGTCATCGATCAGCTGGAAGGCAGTGCCCAGCGAGCGGCCGTATTCTGCCGCCGCCTCGACGTCGGCTGCCGAGGCGCCTGCTGCCAGTGCGCCGATCTGGCTTGCGGCTTCAAACAGCTTTGCCGTCTTGGAGCGGATCACCTGCAGATAGCGCTCCTCGCTCACGTCCGGGTCGTGCATGTTCAGCAATTGCAGTACTTCGCCTTCGGCAATGACGTTGGTGGCATCGGCGAGGATTTGCATGATCCGCATATCGCCGACTTTGACGATCAGCTGGAAGGCGCGAGTGTAAATGAAATCGCCGACCAGCACCGAGGCGGCATTGCCGAACAGGGCATTGGCGGTCTGGCGGCCGCGGCGCAGCGAGGATTCATCGACCACGTCGTCGTGCAATAACGTGGCGGTATGAATGAATTCGATCAGGCCTGCGAGGGTGTGGTGAACATTGCCGCTGTAGCCATGGGCATTGGCGGCAAGCAGCACCAGCATGGGCCGGATGCGTTTGCCGCCGGCGCTGATGATGTATTCGGCGATCTGGTTGACCAGCGGGACATCCGAATTCAATTGCTGGCGGATCAGGCGGTTGACCGCTTCCATATCGGCGGCAATGGGTTGGACGATGCTTGCTTGGGTAATCAGGGAGGAAGACAAGGGAAGGCCTGCGAAATCATGAATATCATGCCGATTATACGATGATTGAACGATAATTCGCCGGCGGCAAGCAGCTATCTCTGGCGCTAGCCGTCGAATTTCGGGCTTGGCGGCAGGAAACTGCAATCAACCGGGTTTTGACCTCGCAGCTAAGTCCATGTATAATTTCAGGTTTTCTCGATTCTTGGCTATTCGCTGCGGCGGGAAAAAGGAAAAAGTTTAAAAGTTTTTAACCCAATTGATGAGGTTCACCATGTACGCGGTCATAAAAACCGGCGGCAAACAATATAAAGTTGCTGCTGGCGAAAAACTCAAAGTAGAACAGATACCTGCAGACATCGGCGCCGACATCACCTTGGATCAAGTGCTCGCATTGGGCGCTGGCGATACCATCAAGTTTGGTGCGCCGCTGATTGAAGGTGCTACGGTTCTGGCTAAGGTATTGGCGCAAGGTCGCCACGATAAGGTCAAGATTTTCAAGATGCGTCGTCGTAAGCATTACCAGAAACGTCAAGGCCATCGCCAAAATTACACCGAATTGCAAATCGTCTCGATCAACGGCTAATCGCCGGTCGGGCTAATCAAATACCTAGGAGTCTGAAATGGCACATAAAAAAGGCGGCGGCACTACGCGCAACGGCCGTGATTCCGAGTCGAAACGACTTGGCGTCAAGGTCTACGGCGGCCAGGCAATCAATGCCGGCGGCATCATCATTCGTCAACGCGGCACCAAGGTGCATCCTGGCGAAAACGTCGGCATGGGCAAGGATCACACCCTGTTCGCGCTGATCGATGGCAAGGTGCAGTTTGTCACCAAGGGTGCGCCGCAACGTAACCTGGTGACTGTCGTTCCCGCGTAAGCAGCGGCAAGTTGCAGGCAAGGCGCAAGCCTTCTATCTAAAAGGCTCTGCCGTCGGTAGGGCCTTTTTTAATGTTTTAATGTTTTTTTGGCGGCAAAATCATGAAGTTTATTGACGAAGCAAAAATCGAAGTCATTGCCGGCGATGGCGGCAACGGCGTTGCTTCCTTTTGCCGCGAAAAATTCCGGCCATTCGGCGGCCCGGATGGCGGCGATGGCGGCAAGGGCGGCAGCATCTGGGCGATCGCCGACCGCAACATCAATACCCTGGTCGATTTTCGCTATTCCAAGATGCACAAAGCCAGGAATGGCGAAAACGGCCGTGGCTCCGATTGCTATGGCAAGGGCGCGGAGGACATTTCCCTGCGCATGCCGGTGGGTACCTTGATTACCGACTATGCCACGGGTGAAATCGTCGCCGACCTGACCGAGCATGGCCAGGCAGCACTGCTGGCGCAGGGTGGCGAAGGGGGATGGGGCAATATCCATTTCAAGTCGTCGACCAACCGGGCGCCGCGCCAGAAGACCGATGGCAAGGAAGGCCAGCGGCGCGAACTGAAGCTGGAGCTGAAGGTGCTGGCGGACGTGGGCCTGCTGGGCATGCCGAATGCCGGCAAGTCGACGTTCATTACCGCGGTGTCCAATGCCCGGCCAAAAATCGCCGATTATCCTTTCACCACGCTGCATCCCAATCTGGGCGTGGTGCGCGTGTCGCATGAAAAAAGCTTTGTGATCGCCGATATCCCGGGCCTGATCGAAGGCGCGGCAGACGGCGCCGGCCTGGGTGTACAGTTTCTGCGGCATTTGCAGCGCACCGGCCTGTTGCTGCATATCGTCGACCTGGCGCCTTTTGACGATACCGATCCGGTCAAGGAAGCCAAGGCGATCGTCAAGGAATTGAAAAAATACGACGAAACTCTGTTCGACAAGCCGCGCTGGCTGGTGCTTAACAAGCTTGACGTGGTGCCGGAAGGCGAACGCGCCAAGCGGGTCAAGGATTTCATCAAGCGCTTCGCCTGGAAAGGGCCGGTATTCGAAATCTCGGCCTTGACACGTGAAGGCTGCGAAGACCTGGTCATGGCCATCTATGAGTACCTGGCAGAGCAGCGCCAGCAGGAACATCGCGCCGAAGAAACGCAAATGGCCGAGGAAGCGCGCGGCATCGCATCGATCGATCCGGACGACCCGCGCTTCAAGTTGGCTGATTCCTGAACCATTTCTACTAAAAATGGCCGGCATGCTGTCATGCGGCCTTATTTTCCCTGCTCGAAAACCATGAATTCCGTCATACAGAATGCCAAGCGCCTGATCGTCAAGGTCGGGTCATCCCTGGTGACCAACGATGGCCGTGGGCTTGACAGCGCTGCCATTGCCAAGTGGGCGGAGCAGATTGCCCGCTTGCGGCAAATGGGCAAGGAAGTCGTGCTGGTCAGTTCCGGCGCCATCGCCGAGGGCATGCAGCGCCTGGGGTTCGACAAGCGCCCTACCGGCGTGCACGAATTGCAGGCTTGCGCCGCAGTCGGACAAATGGGGCTGGCGCAGATCTACGAAACGAGTTTTCGCGCATACGACTTGCGTACCGCCCAGGTGTTGCTCACGCATGCCGACCTGGCCGACCGCGAGCGCTATCTGAATGCGCGCTCCACGCTGTTTACCCTCCTGCGCCTGGGCGTCGTGCCAATCATTAATGAAAACGATACCGTGGTCACCGATGAAATCAAGTTCGGTGACAATGACACGCTGGGTGCCCTGGTTGCCAATCTCATCGAGGCTGATGCGCTGATCATTCTGACGGATCAAAAGGGTTTGTATACGGCTGATCCGCGCAAGAACCCTGCAGCGCAATTCGTGCACCAGGCCCAGGCTGGCGATCTGGCACTCGAGGAAATGGCCGGCGGCGCTGGCAGCAGCATCGGCCGCGGCGGCATGCTGACCAAGATTCTGGCAGCCAAGCGCGCTGCTTCTTCGGGCGCGCACACCGTGATTGCCTGGGGACGCGAAGAGAGCGTGCTGACCCGCCTGGCCGACGGCGAGACGATCGGCACCCAGTTGACTGCCATGACAGCACGCCTGACTGCGCGCCAGCAATGGATGCGTGACCATTTGCACACCGCCGGCAAAGTCATGCTCGACAGTGGCGCCGTGCAAAAACTGACCGAAGAAGGCAAGTCACTGTTGCCGATTGGCGTGATCAAGGTTTCCGGCAAGTTCGGCCGCGGCGACGTCATCACCTGCACCGACCCGGAGGGCAGGCCGGTGGCGCGCGGCATCTCCAATTACGCCAGTTCCGAAGCGCGCCGCATCATGGGCCATGTTTCTTTGGAAATCGGCGACATTCTCGGTTTTGTGGAAGAGCCTGAGTTGATCCACCGCGACAACCTCGTACTGCTTTAGGCTGACTTGCCGCATACCGCGGCGCTGCTGCTGCGGTTGTGCGGATAGGTTCGCCCGGTTTTAGCGATAGCTCGGTGACACGACTAGCGGTTGCTGGTAGCGCAGGCGATTGGCGATGTCCTTGGCATTGCCCTCAACAATTTTGTGTCGGCAAAAGTAATCACGTGCCAACGCAGCATGTTGCCGGTTTGCCCCGGTACCCGTGATGGGATCCCATTGGTCGCGCCGCGAGCGCGTCCAGCTGCCGTCTTTCTGGCCGAACGCATACAGCTTCTTTTCATAAGACTCGCAGCGGATGCCTTCGTAGCTGATACCTTGCGCGCCGGAAGGGCTGCGGCTGACCAGCGTATAACGCACCACGCTGTCATCGCCTACCGAGATGGAGGCGATATCGACGGCAAAACGCAGGGTCGTCGTGCCGCTGACTTCGAATTCTGCAAGGTTTTCCGGTTTGGGCGCTGCCGGCAATTGCACCGCAACCTCTTGCCAGGGCTGAGCATTATCTTCAAACCCCTCATTCAGACGGGGCAAGACCTGGCCTGCGGCACTGCCGGCGGCGAGCAGGGCAACGAATCCTGCAAGTACCCCCCACGCTTTGCTGGGCCGCTGCGCCGATGTTTCCTTTGGAGTAACTTGCAATAAAAAATTGGCTGCCATGAATGTATTCAATCGTTGTGGTGTTCGACAGCGGGCTGGTCCGGCGCTGTCGTGCCTTCGCCATGGGCCTCAGACTCCGGACGCCCGCCCCGTTGGTGCTGATGGCGCTGCGCCGGTCGTGCCAGGAAACGCGACAACTCCTGCAATGCGCGCTGGTAGACGTCGCGCTTGAATTCGATCACGACCTCCAGCGGCACCCAGTAACTGTGCCAGCGCCACGCGTCGAATTCCGGATGGTCGGTCAGACGCAGGTTGATGTCGCAATCGCGGCCTACCATGCGCAGCAGGAACCAGATCTGCTTCTGGCCGCGGTAATGGCCACGGATGTCGCGCTTGATGAAGTGATCGGGCACCTCATAGCGCAGCCAGTCACGTGTGCGGCCGATAATCTTGACATGCTCAGCCTTCAGGCCGATTTCTTCCTGAAGTTCCCGGTACATCGCCTGCTCCGGGGTTTCGCCGTATTTGATCCCGCCTTGTGGGAATTGCCACGAATGCTCGCGCACACGCTTGCCCCACCACACCTGGTTATGTGTGTTTAGCAAGATAATGCCGACGTTCGGGCGAAAGCCTTCACGATCCAGCATGATTCCACCTCAAACTTTCCGCGGTTAATGCACCCGGTCAGGCTTGCAGCACAGGCCTTTTTTTATGTCCGGCACCCTGGAGAGAAGGGGCGGGAACAGGCAAAAACAATCAAATGTGCGAAGAATGGGCGCATCGACCAGCTAATCCTTTAAAATTGGGTTGATTATAACCCTCTCTTTTTAAAAAAGAATTCACCGATATGCGCGCTTCACGTTTTTTTATTTCAACGCTCAAGGAAGCCCCCGCCGATGCCGAAATCGTCAGTCATAAGCTGATGATGCGGGCGGGTATGATCAAACGCCTGGGCTCGGGCATCTATACCTACATGCCGATGGGTTTGCGGGTAATCCGCAAGGTGGAAAATATCGTGCGCGACGAAATGAACCGCGCTGGCGCCGTCGAGCTCCTGATGCCGCTGGTCCAGCCAGCCGAACTGTGGCAGGAAACCGGGCGCTGGGACAAGATGGGGCCGGAATTGATGCGGGTGAAAGACCGTCATGGCCGCGATTTTGCCATCCAGCCAACGTCCGAGGAAGTCATCACCGATGTGGTGCGCTCCGAAATCAAGTCTTACAAGAAGCTGCCTGTGAATTTTTATCACATCCAGACCAAGTTCCGTGATGAGCGCCGTCCCCGCTTTGGCCTGATGCGCGGACGCGAATTTACCATGAAGGATGCCTATTCCTTCGATCGGGATGTCGCCGGCATGCAGCAGTCTTACCAGGTCATGTATGACGCCTATGTCCGCATTTTCAATCGCTTCGGCTTGCAATTCCGTGCCGTCGCTGCCGACAATGGCGCCATTGGCGGTTCCGGCTCGCACGAGTTCCACGTGATCGCCGACACCGGCGAAGATGCGCTTGTGTACTGCCCGCAATCCGATTACGCCGCCAATATCGAGGCGGCAGAAGCCCTGGCGCCAGCCGCCGCGCGTGCCGCCGCGACCGCAGATCTGGTCAAGACACCGACGCCGGGCAAAGCGAAATGCGAAGACGTTGCAGCCCTGCTTGGGCTGCCCCTCGCTGCGACCGTCAAGTCGATCGTCCTGGCCGTGGATAGCGAACAGGATGGCAAGGCCGCGACCCAGATCTGGCTGTTGCTCTTGCGCGGCGATCATGAACTCAATGAAGTCAAGGCTGCCAAGGTGCCTGGCCTGGCCAATTTCCGTTTCGCTTCCGAAGCGGAAATCGTGGATTGCTTTGGCACGCCACCTGGTTACCTTGGCCCCATCGGTACCCGCAAGCCGGTCAAGGTCGTGGCCGATCGTACCGTGGCCACCATGAGCGATTTCGTCTGCGGCGCCAACGAAGCCGGCTTCCACTACACTGGCGCCAACTGGGGGCGCGACGTTCCCGAGGCACTGGTTGCCGATTTGCGCAACGTGGTGGAAGGTGATCTCTCGCCGGATGGCAAGGGCGCGCTGGCAATCCAGCGCGGCATCGAGGTTGGGCACGTGTTTCAACTGGGTACGCGCTACTCGCAGGACATGCAGGCCAATTATCTGGATGAAACCGGCAAGCCGCAACTGATGCAGATGGGGTGCTACGGCATTGGCGTCACCCGCATCCTGGGTGCGGCAATCGAGCAAAACTTTGACGATCGGGGCATCATCTGGCCAGCTTCGATTGCGCCTTTTGAAGTTGTGCTCTGTCCTATGGGATATGATCGCAGTGAAACGGTCAAGGCCGAAACCGACCGCCTGTATACCCAATTGCTGGATGCCGGGGTCGACGCGATCCTGGATGACCGTGGGGAGCGCCCTGGTGCGATGTTCGCCGATTGGGAGCTGATTGGCGTGCCGCACAGGATCGTGATCGGCGAGCGCGGCCTCAAGGATGGCCAGCTGGAATACCAGGGGCGCCGCGATACTGGCGCAACCAGCGTGCCGCTGGCTGATATGGCCGCCTTCTTGCAAGCGAAACTGGCAGCTTGAGCCGGGTATTAAAGGGAAGCATGTTGTTCAGAGGTTCTTGCACCAATAGGCGGCGCATCGCAGGCGCGATCCTGGTCATGCTTTCGGTATGCGTCGCATCGGCCCACGCCGGCAACCAGAAGGAAGAGGCTTTGGCCGATTCGGTCCGTATTGCCCTGGCGCGGGCCATTACGGATGCGGCGCCGCCCACGCCGCAATTCGACAACATCGACGCGCGCATCAAGTACCTGCACTGGCTGGGGGAGATGTCGACGCGCCTGAAGAAAAAGCTGCCGGATGTGCAGGTCAGGCAGGAATTCCTGCGAACGGCATGGTATGAAGCCAAGCGCGCCGGGCTCGATCCAGGCCTGGTGCTTGGCCTGATCCAGGTGGAATCGGCATTTCGCAAATATGCGGTTTCGCCGGTAGGTGCCCATGGCTATATGCAGGTCATGCCGTTCTGGTCCCGTGTCATCGGCGATGGCGATCGCAGCAAGCTCTTCCACATGCAATCCAACCTGCGCTATGGTTGTTCGATCCTGCGCATGTATATCGACATGGAGCGCGGCAATCTGTATCTGGCGCTCGGCCGTTACAACGGCAGCCGCGGCCGGGCGGAATACCCGAATGCGGTGCTGGCTGCATGGAAGAAATGGGAATTCCAGGATGACCCCGCCAATACGCCGGTGCTGACCCAGAAATGACGAATTGCGGAAAGCGGTAGGCCGGGTTGCGAAGGCGAAGCGGCAGGCTAGGGGTTCCCCCTCTGTCCCTAACTGACCATAGTGGAAACAAAAACGCCCGCGCGATGCGGGCGTTTTTGTTTGGCACTTGGCAAAAATTATTTCAAGTGGTCAGAGATGAGTTTGGTCATCTCGAACATTGACACTTGCTTCTTGCCGCCAAAGACTGCCTTCAGCTTGTCGTCTGCATTGATGTTGCGCTTGTTGGCTTCATCCTGCAGCTTGTTCTTCTTGATGTATTCCCACACCTTTTTGGTGACTTCAGTACGCGGCAGGGGAGTTGCGCCAACTACGGCAGCCAGGATGGCGGACGGAGTCAGCGGTTTCATGAAGGCTGCATTGGGCTTGCGCGGCGTCTTCGGCTTTGCTGCCGCTTTCTTCGCTACCGGCTTTGCTGCTGCTTTTTTGGCGGGCGCTGCTTTTTTGGCTGGAGCGGCTTTCTTCGCTACTGGCTTGGCGGCGGCCTTCTTGGCAGGGGCTGCCTTCTTTGCTGGAGCTGCTTTCTTTGCTGGAGCTGCTTTCTTTGCTGCTGGCTTCTTCGCGGCCGGTTTGCTGGCTGCGGATTTTTTGGCTGTTGCCATCTTGAGACCTCCTTCACAATCAGTGTTGGGAAATGCGCCATTTCACGCACCGCTAATAGTGGTAGCGTTTTATATGGGATGCAAGCATTTTTTGCACAGTTTGACAAGATTTTGTAGGCGGCGAGCCACGCCTGCGTCATAGGGGGAAGGCAGGCCTCAGATTTTGATCAGGATCGATGGAACCAGGGGCGGGGATTTATGTGCCCGCTGCTCTGCGCCTTGCACCAATCGAGAGCATGGGGCACATCATGGCAGGGCAATCAGCGCGTTCCCGGCATCATGCCCTTCATGCTGCGCATCATTTTCATCATGCCGCCGCCCTTGAGCTTCTTCATCATTGACTGCATTTGCTCGAATTGCGCCAGCATGCGGTTGACTTCCTGCACCTGTACCCCGGATCCGGCAGCGATGCGGCGCTTGCGTGCCGCCTTGATCAGATCGGGCTTGGCGCGTTCCACGGGGGTCATGGAATTGATGATGCCTTCCATGCGCCGGACCTGTTTTTCGGCCTGGTCCATGCTGGCGCCGGCGGCGGCTTGCTGGAATTGGGCGGGCAGCTTGTCCATCAGGCCTGACAACCCGCCCATCTTCTTCATCTGGCTCAGCTGGGCCTTGAAGTCATTCAGGTCGAACTTGCCGCCGCCCTTGATTTTTTGCGCAAGATCCTTGGCGGCGGCGATGTCCACCCCCTTTTGGGCTTCCTCGACCAGCGCCAGGATATCGCCCATGCCCAGGATACGGTTGGCCATGCGCTGCGGATCAAATGCCTCCAGGCCATCCAATTTCTCGGCAACGCCGGCGAACTTGATCGGCTTGCCGGTAATGTGGCGCACCGAAAGGGCGGCGCCGCCGCGCGAATCGCCGTCGAGCTTGGTCAGCACCACCCCGGTCAGCGGCAGCGCATCATTGAAGGCCTTGGCCGTATTGATGGCATCCTGGCCCAGCATGGCATCGACCACGAACAGGGTTTCAATCGGCTTGACCGCGGCATGGATGGCCGCGATTTCGCGCATCATGGCTTCGTCGATGCCAAGGCGGCCGGCGGTATCGACGATGAGGACATCGTGGTAATGCTTTTTGGCGTAATCGAGCGCTGCCAGGGCGATCGCCACAGGCTCGTCACTGGCTTGCGAGGGGAAAAAATCCGCGCCAACCTGACCGGTGACGGTCTGCAACTGGCCGATGGCGGCAGGGCGGTAAATGTCGGCCGAGACTGTCAGGACTTTCTTCTTCTTTTGCTCGCGCAGGTATTTGGCCAGCTTGCCCACGGTAGTCGTCTTGCCGGCGCCTTGCAGGCCGGCCATCAGGATGACGGCGGGCGGTTGAGTGGCGAAATTGAGCTGGCTGGCTTCGGGACCCAGGTCCGCCCCCATGAGGGCGGCGAGTTCGCGCTGGACCACGCCAACCAGGGCCTGGCCAGGCGTCAGGGAGCCGATCACTTCCTCGCCCAGGGCTTTTTCCTTGACCTTGGCGATGAATTCGCGCACTGCCGGCAGCGCCACGTCAGCTTCCAGCAAGGCCAGTCGTACCTCGCGCAACATTTCAGCGGTATTGGACTCGGTCAGGCGCGCTTCGCCGCGCATGGTTTTAACGGCTTTGGCAAGGCGTTGGGTCAGATTGTCGAGCATGGATAGGGAGCGAAAATGTAAGTCGGACAATGGGGCAGGCCGGCACTGCTGCTTGCCGGACGCAAGGCTTGACATTCTACCTGATGCGCGCCGCGGCGACGAAGGTGGTGGCCGCAAGCATTACATGGTGTAAACTAAAACGATGCAAACCTCCATTTCACTCTTGGCTGCAACTTTGTATGGTGCCTGTGCCGTGCTGCCGGCTGACAGGCGCCGGGCGATTGCCTTCGGTGTCGCTATTGGCTGGCTACTGCATGGTATTGCTTTGGCAATGGATGTCTTGTCACCATTGGCATTGCGGCTTGGTTTCGCGGTCATGTTGTCGGCGACGTTGTGGATTTCCGTGGCGGTTTATTGGCTGGAGAGCCGAAATTTTCCGCTTGATGGCTTGCGCCCGCTGGTCTTGCCTTGTGCCGCTCTGGCGGTTTTGTTGCCTATTGTATTTCCGGGCACTGTGGTTTCCCTTGAGGGCAAGCCGGCATTGTTTTCCTGGCATGTCGCGATTTCACTGCTGGCCTATAGCACCCTGACGATCGCCGCCTTTCATGCCATTCTGATGGCGCTGCAGGAATCGAAGCTGCACACGCGCTCACCCGCGGCGTTCGGCGGTGGCTGGTTTGCCGCAGCGCTGGATCGCCTGCCCGCCTTGCTGACCATGGAAAAACTGCTGTTTCGCATGATCGGGCTTGGCTTTGCGCTGCTGACGCTGACAGTCTTGTCCGGCGTGGTGTTTTCCGACCAGTTGTTCGGCCAGCCGGTAAAGTGGAACCACAAGACCATTTTCACCATGCTGTCGTGGTTCATGTTTGGCCTGCTGCTGGTCGGGCGGCGCTGGCGCGGCTGGCGCGGCAAGACGGCGCTCAGCTTCACCCTGAGCGGTTTTGCCACCTTGTTGCTGGCCTATGTGGGCAGCCGGTTTGTATTGGAAGTCGTCTTGCACCGGGGACTGGCATGAAGTTGTTGATCTGGCTTGTGATCGTTGCCCTGGTCGTGGCATGGATAATGCGCAGCAAAAAAGCACCGGTGCAAAACGAGGGCGGCATCCGGCAGTCGCAGGACGTCGGCGGCCACCTGAAACCTGAAGCCATGTTGCAATGCGCCCGTTGCGGTACTTATTTCCCCGCCTCCGAAGCCGTCACGCTGGCATCCGGCAGGGTTTTCTGCTCCGAAGAGCACCGCCGTCAGGCTGTTCCCGGTGATTGAGCGGCAACGTCTTGGCTAGCTATCTGCAATCGCACGACCTCAAGCGACTGGTGTGGCCTGCCGGAAATTTCGCTGCATCTTCGAGCGCGTCCGGCGTTTCGCGGGAAGCCTTCTGGCGCTCGCTGCAAACCTTTGCCGTGACCCGTGTAGTGATTTCGCTGGTCTTGCTCATTTATGTCAGTTTCAGCGGCAAGAAGGCATTTCTGGAGCCGGATCGATTTGGCGACCTGGCCGCCGGCCTCGGCTACCTCATGCTGGCGCTGGGGTTTTTTATCCTGGTACTGTATTGGCGGCGCCGTTTCCTGCTGCAACTACTCTCGCAAATCCTTGTCGACATCAGCGTGATTTCCCTGTTGTATGTCAGCGCGGGAGGCGCCAAGAGCGGCTTGGCGATTCTGTATCTGTTTCCGCTGGCGGGGTGTGCCATTCTCGCGCCACTTGTCTGGGCGCTGTTTTTCGTTTCGCTGGTGAGCCTGATATTGCTGGGCGAAAGCGCGTACCAGCTTGCCAGGGACATGCCCGAAGTTTCCATTTCACACGCCGGCCTGTATGGCGCCGCCTTTTTCGCCGCAGCGCTTGTGATTAACCGTCTGGCGGCCAAGCTGATCCGTCAGGAAGCCCTGGCAGCAAGGCGTGGCGAGGATTTGCAATTGCAGCAGGCAATCAATCGCATGGTCATTGCTGACATGGGCGACGGGATTCTGGTGGTGTCGTCGGAAGGCATCATTCTGACCGCCAATCCGGCGGCCGAGCGCATGCTGGGCATGAGTTTCGCGGATGCTGAAATGCGCTTCAAGCTGACGGATATCGCTCCCTTGATGCCAGTGGCCCAGGCATTTTTTGCCTGGTTGCCCCAGTCCGTCACGCCCCGTGCCGAGTCGGGACTGGTGGAAGGGCCAGCGGTATTTGTCATGATCAAGCCGCCGGAAGAAGCGATTTCCTATGCCGGCAGCGCCATGCGCGGTTTGCGGCATGATCTGGCAGCGCATTTGAAATTGCGCTTCGCCAAGGTATATGCCGAAGGCCGCGTCACCGACCGGACCGTGATTTTCTTGCAGGACGTGACGGAAATCGAAAATCAGGCGCAGCAATTGAAACTGGCTTCGATGGGGCGCCTGACCGCGAGCATTGCGCATGAGGTGCGCAATCCGCTATCGTCGATTTCCTACGCCGCCGCTTTGCTCGGCGAGGAACAGACCAATCCTGCACAAGCCAGATTGCTTGCCATCGTCGGCGATAACGTCAAACGGCTTAATTGCATGATCGAAGATATCCTGAAGCTCTCGCGCAAGGCGCAGCCGCAGGCGGCCCCGTTAGCCCTGGAAGATTTTTTTGCTGAAACGCTGTCGGAATTTCGCGAAACCCATGGTTTGGCAGCGGACCTCATGCGCATTGGCAGCATGGCGAATTTACACGTCTGGTTCGATCCCTTGCACCTGCGTGAAGTCGTGTTTAACCTGCTGGCGAATGCCTTGCGTTATGCCAGCGGTAGCCCTGACAGCATTCGCGTGTACGCCATGCCGGATGGCGCGGGAAGGCTGGAGTTGCATGTGCAGGATGATGGTGCGCCGATCACGCCACAGGTCCGGGCCCACCTTTTCGAACCGTTTTACACCACATCGAGCAAGGGCACGGGGCTGGGGCTCTACCTTGCGCGGGAATTGTGCATTAACAACGGCGCCATGCTCGATTACGAATATCACGCCGGCGATGGCGGCGCGGAGCCTGCGGGCGGGCGTTTCGTCATTACGATGGCCATCGCCCATCCGCATTGACTACCTATAACAAGAATCTGATATGAGCGTACCCCGCATACTGGTGATCGACGACGAGCCCGATTTGCGCGAGCTGGTCGAGATAACCTTGCTCAAAATGGGCCTGGATGTGGATAGTGCCGATCGCCTGGCAACCGCGCGCGCGCTGCTCCAGCAGCACGAATATGCGCTGGTGCTGACCGACATGCGGCTGCCGGACGGCATGGGCATTGAGTTGGTGCGGGAAGTGACTGGTGCCTGCCGCAATACCCCGATTGCCGTCATTACCGCTTTCGGCAGTGCCGACAATGCCGTCACCGCCCTGAAAGCCGGCGCTTTTGATTACCTGAGCAAACCGGTCGGGCTGGACCAGTTGCGTTTGCTGGTACAGTCGGCTTTGCGCATCAGTACAGTTGCAGGGGGGGGCGGCAAGGCGCCCGCGGTTGCCGGCGGCGGCATCAGCCTGCGCCTGATGGGGCAATCCTCGCTGATGCAGGATTTGCGTACGCAAATAGCGCGTCTGGCTCGCAGCATGGCACCGATTGCCATCACCGGCGAGTCCGGCAGCGGCAAGGAGCTGGCGGCGCGCGATATCCATGCGCAAAGCGCTCGTGCCGACAAGGCATTCATTGCCGTGAATTGCGGCGCCATACCCGAATCCCTCATGGAGGCGGAATTTTTTGGCTATCGCAAGGGCGCGTTTACCGGAGCGGCCGAGGATCGCGATGGTTTTTTCCAGGCAGCCAATGGCGGTACGCTCCTGCTGGACGAGGTGGCGGACTTGCCCCTGGCAATGCAGGTAAAACTGTTGCGTGCCATTCAGGAGCGGCGCGTGCGCAAGGTCGGCGCGACGGTCGAAGAGCCGGTCGATGTGCGCTTGATCAGTGCGACGCACCAGGATCTGGCGGAGTGCGTTGAAAAAGGCAAGTTTCGCCAGGATTTGTATTACCGTCTGAACGTGATTGAATTGCGCCTGCCATCGCTGCGGGAGCGGCTGGAGGATGTCGGTTTGCTGGCCGAGACGATCCTGGCAAAACTGGCAGGGCCAGGCATGGCCAGGGTGACACTGGCGCCAGCCGCACTCGCAGCGCTGCGCGGCTACTCTTTCCCGGGCAATGTGCGCGAACTGGAAAATATTCTGGAACGCGCCATGGCATTTGCCAATGACGATGTCATCGAAGTGGCCGACCTGGCCTTGAAAGCTGCCGGGATGGTGCCTTCCGGGCTTGCTGCCGCAGCGCCGGCGGCCGCGCCCGAGGTCGCGGAACCGATGCTGCAGTCAGCTGAGTCAACGTTTGCCGGGGACGCTCCTGCCGATACCGTATCGGTACGCTTCCACATGCCGCCAACGCCCGACGTGGCCGAGCCGCTCGGGGCGGCCGTAGCCGAGTTGCCGCCCTTGCCGGCCAGCCTGCCGGATCATCTGGACCAGGTCGAGCGCGAAATCATTTGTCGCGCGCTTGCGCAGACCCGTTTCAATCGTACGCAAGCCGCGGAATTGCTTGGAATTAGCTTTCGCCAGTTGCGTTACCGTATGCAGAGGTTAAGTATTCATGAACCGGAATGAACCGCTCGCGCTGGAGATGGATGCCGACGGCTGGTGCCGCCAGGCGCAGCACCGGCCGTCGCCCAATTTCGATGCGCGGCCCGAACCGACCGATATCGATTTGCTGGTGATTCACAATATCAGCCTGCCTCCGGGGCAGTTCGGTGGTCCTTATATTGCTGATTTGTTCGGCAATTGCCTCGATTGCGATATCCATCCGTATTTCGACCAGTTGCGCAGCTTGCGCGTGTCTTCGCATTTCCTGATACTCCGCGACGGTGGCCTGATACAATTCGTGTCCGCCGACCAGCGGGCCTGGCATGCCGGCGTGTCCTCGTTCGAGGGACGCGAGCGTTGCAACGATTTTTCGATCGGCATTGAGCTGGAAGGCAGTGACTTTGTTCCTTTCGACGATCGCCAATACCACACCCTGGCAGAACTGACTGTTGCATTGCGACGACGCTATGCCTTGCGTGCGGTGACCGGCCATCAGGATATCGCCCCCGGTCGCAAGACCGATCCCGGGCCATATTTCGACTGGACTGCTTATTGCGTCCTTGTCCGGCAACACGAAAAAGCAACGAGCAATTCAATGGGGCTGGCCTTCCCGGCCCTGGATGTCCGTCCCGCCTGATTGTCAACCTCCAGACAGCAAAAAAATTATTTTTTTGAATGTAAAAATATATTGCGCATGGCAATCTCAGGTACTAGAATTAGTTTGGTTCGCAAATCAAACCACTAGATGTAGTGGGAAACCTTTCGAAGAGTAAAAATCCTCACAGCGATCTCCCGGCGAGGCGCATGGTAATTCGGAAGCTGTAACCTCTTCAAGGGCAAGCCTGGCCGGCAGTACAGTGGCCGGGCTGTATAACACAATCAAATCATTATCAATGGGGGGAAGCCTGGCGCTTGCAGGCTTTTCAGAACAATCGTCAGCAGCATTTGGCTGTTGGCAATACAGCATTAGGAGGTCAAGTGCAATCAACCCAAGAAATTTCCATCAAGTCCCCCATCGAACACGGTGCGGTACCTCCGGCCGACAGCGCCCTTGCTCCTGCAGTAGCGACATCGGCTGGCGCAAACGGCCTGGCCGATTATCGTATCCTGCGCCGTAATGGCGCCGTGATGGGCTTTGAGCCGGCCAAGATCTCGATTGCGATGACCAAGGCTTTTCTGGCGGTGAACGGCGGGCAGGGCGCAGCATCGGCACGTGTGCGCGAACTGGTCGAGCAACTCACCGCCAATGTGGTGAATGCCCTGGTGCGCCGCCAGCCGGCCGGCGGCACCTTTCACATAGAAGACGTGCAAGACCAGGTGGAACTGGCGCTGATGCGATCCGGCGAACACGATGTGGCGCGTGCCTACGTGTTGTATCGTGCCAAGCGCATGGAAGAGCGTGCCCAGCAGCAGGCCGCCAAGCCGGCGCAGCAGGTGCCTGAGTTGCATGTGGTCGAAGCTGGCCAGCGCCGTCCGCTGGACTTGGTGAAAGTGCAGGCCATGATTGCTGCAGCGTGCGTTGGTCTGGAAAAGCATGTCGACGCCGATGCCATCTTGAGTGAAACCCTCAAGAACCTGTACGACGGCGTGCCGGTCGAGGAATTGCACAAGTCCGCCATCCTGGCCGCGCGCGCGCTGATGGAAAAGGACCCGGCATACAGCCTGGTCACCGCACGTCTCCTGATGCATACCATCCGCAAGGAAGTGTTTGGCCAGGAAGTGGCGCAAGCCGATGCGCCGGCGCACTATATTGATTATTTCCCGAAATTCATCAAGAAGGGCATCGAAGCCGACCTGCTCGACGCCAAGCTGGCCGAATTCGACCTGGCCAAGCTGGCCCAGGCCCTGAAGCCCGAGCGCGACCTGCAATTCGGCTACCTCGGCCTGCAAACCCTGTACGACCGCTATTTCCTGCATATCAGCGACGTGCGCATCGAAATGCCGCAGGCGTTCTACATGCGCGTGGCGATGGGCCTGGCCCTGAATGAAGCCAACCGCGAAGCGCGTGCCATCGAGTTCTACAACCTGCTGTCGTCGTTCGACTTCATGAGCTCGACGCCGACCCTGTTCAATTCCGGCACCCAGCGCTCGCAGCTGTCTTCCTGCTACCTGACTACGGTGGCCGATGACCTCGAAGGCATCTACGAAGCCATCAAGGAAAACGCCCTGCTGGCCAAGTTCGCCGGCGGCCTGGGCAATGACTGGACCCCGGTGCGCGCGCTCGGCGCCCACATCAAGGGCACCAACGGCAAGTCGCAAGGCGTGGTGCCGTTCCTGAAGGTGGTCAACGACACCGCCGTGGCGGTCAACCAGGGCGGCAAGCGCAAGGGTGCAGTGTGCGCCTACCTGGAAACCTGGCACATGGATATCGAGGAATTCCTCGACCTGCGCAAGAACACCGGCGACGACCGCCGCCGCACCCACGACATGAACACCGCCAACTGGATTCCCGACATGTTCATGAAGCGCGTCATGGAAAAAGGCGAATGGACGTTGTTCTCGCCCTCCGACGTGCCCGACCTGCACGACAAGTTCGGCAAGGCTTTTGAAGAAGCCTACCTCGGCTA
Source organism: Janthinobacterium sp. 17J80-10 (assembly GCF_004114795.1). Taxonomy (NCBI): domain Bacteria; kingdom Pseudomonadati; phylum Pseudomonadota; class Betaproteobacteria; order Burkholderiales; family Oxalobacteraceae; genus Janthinobacterium; species Janthinobacterium sp. 17J80-10. The sequence continues at coordinate 1,024,015 of NZ_CP035311.1, forward strand.
TGAAGCCAAGGCTGCGCGCGGCGAGCTCAAGCTGTTCAAGAAGCTGCCGGCGATGGACCTGTGGCGCAAGATGCTGTCGATGCTGTTCGAAACCGGCCATCCCTGGATCACCTTCAAGGATCCGTGCAACATCCGTTCGCCGCAGCAACACGTGGGCGTCGTCCACAGCTCCAACCTGTGCACCGAGATCACGCTCAACACCAACGAGTCGGAAATCGCCGTGTGCAACCTCGGTTCGGTGAACCTGCCGGCCCACATGAAGGATGGCAAGCTGGACCTGGTCAAGCTGCAAAAAACCGTCCAGACCGCCATGCGCATGCTGGATAACGTCATCGACATTAACTACTATGCCGTCAAGAAGGCGCGTGACTCCAACCTGCGTCACCGTCCGGTCGGCCTGGGCATCATGGGTTTCCAGGATTGCCTGCACATGATGCGCGTACCGTATGCCTCGCAAGACGCCGTCGCATTTGCCGACAGCTCGATGGAAGCGGTGTGCTACTACGCTTACTGGGCATCGACCGAGCTGGCCGAGGAGCGCGGCCGCTACAGTTCCTACCAGGGCTCGCTGTGGGACCGCGGCATCCTGCCGCAGGATTCCCTGAAGCTGCTGGCCGAGGAACGCGGCGGTTACCTGGAAGTCGATACGGCCGAAAGCATGGACTGGGCGGCATTGCGCTCGCGCATCAAGCAGCACGGCATGCGCAACTCCAACTGCGTGGCGATTGCGCCGACGGCGACGATTTCCAACATCATCGGCGTATCGGCCTGCATCGAGCCGACCTACCAGAACCTGTATGTGAAGTCGAACCTGTCGGGTGAATTTACGGAAATCAACGAGTTCCTGGTGCGCGACCTGAAGGCGCGCGGCCTGTGGGATGAAGTCATGATCGCCGACCTCAAGTACTTCGACGGCACTCTCGCCAAGATCGACCGCATTCCCCAGGACTTGCGCGAGATTTACGCCACCGCCTTCGAAGTCGAGCCGAAATGGCTGGTCGAGGCTGCCTCGCGCCGCCAGAAATGGATCGACCAGGCGCAGTCGCTGAACATCTACATGGCTGGCGCCTCCGGCAAGAAGCTCGACGAGACTTACAAGCTGGCATGGCTGCGCGGTCTGAAGACGACCTACTACCTGCGTACCATGGCTGCGACCCACACCGAGAAATCGACTTCGCGCACCGGCGCCCTGAATGCCGTGTCGGCTGATGGCAGTGCCAGCGGTGGTGCGGCGGCAGGCGGTTTCGCGGCCGGACCGATTGCGGCGGAAGACCTGGCCGGCCCCGTCTGCACCATGCGTCCGGGCGACGCTGGCTTCGAAGAGTGTGAGGCTTGTCAATAAGCTGTTTTGACCGTGCGCGATCATGATCCCGGTCTGATCGCGCCGCCGATAAACCGGACGACTTCAAGATTAGATACAAGGATAACTATGTTAAGTTGGGACGAAGAAAGCACCACCTCGGTGCAGCCGGCACTGCAGCCGGTAACCTCCAGCCAGCCGCAGGCCGGCGCATCGCTGCAGGACGTGGCCCTGAATCCGGCGCTGGTGGCGCGCCCGGATGCCATCGAGGGCGGCACCGAGCGGCGCGTCAATGCTGCCGACAAGCGCATCATCAATGGCCAGACCGATGTCAACCAGCTGGTGCCGTTCAAGTACAAGTGGGCCTGGGACAAGTACCTGGCCGGTTGCGCCAACCACTGGATGCCGCAGGAAATCAACATGCAGCGCGACATCGAGCTGTGGAAGAACCCGAACGGCCTCTCCGAGGACGAGCGCCGCCTGGTCAAGCGCAACCTCGGCTTTTTCGTCACCGCCGACTCGCTGGCCGCCAACAACATCGTGCTGGGCACCTACCGCCACATCACGGCGCCGGAATGCCGCCAGTACCTGCTGCGCCAGGCGTTCGAAGAAGCGATCCACACCCACGCGTATCAGTACATCGTCGAGTCGCTCGGCCTGGACGAAGGCGAAATCTTCAACGCCTACCATGAGGTCGAATCGATCCGCGACAAGGACGAGTTCCTGATCCCGTTCATCGATATCCTGACCAATCCGGAATTCAAGACCGGCACCACCGAAACCGACCAGCAACTGCTGCGCTCGCTGATCGTGTTTGCCTGCCTGATGGAAGGCCTGTTCTTCTATGTCGGCTTCACGCAGATCCTTGCGCTGGGCCGCCAGAACAAGATGATGGGCGCCGCCGAGCAGTACCAGTACATCCTGCGCGACGAATCGATGCACTGCAATTTCGGGATCGATTTGATCAACACGATCAAGATGGAGAACCCGCATCTGTGGACACCGGAATTCCGCGAAGAGATCAAATCGTTGTTTTTACGCGCGGTGGAGTTGGAATATCGTTACGCAGAGGATACAATGCCGCGTGGTGTGCTCGGTTTGAATGCTGCGATGTTCAAGGGTTATCTGCGATTCATCGCTAATCGCCGCGCACAGCAAATCGGTCTTGAAGCGCTGTTCCCGCAGGAAGAGAATCCCTTCCCCTGGATGAGCGAGATGATCGATTTGAAGAAAGAGCGAAACTTTTTCGAGACACGTGTAATCGAATATCAAACCGGTGGCGCCCTTAGCTGGGAATGATCGCTTCGATAGCGTGTGACGGAACAAGGCACAAGCGGAGAGAATGCAGGGCGGTCGCAAGAGGGCCGCATAACTAGAAAGAAGCATTACCCGAATTAATGAACAGTCGAAGACCGAATCGATCTTACCTGTCGATACCGCTTTTCCCGATTTTATCGGGCAAGGCGGTTTTTTCTTTGAAAAATCGATTGAGTGTTCTGAAGTGGGATTCCAGCGCTGGCATGTTGCCGGCGTTTTTTTAAGACCGGAGCAGCCAGGCTGCTCGCCGTGCCTTGCCTGGCATGGCCTCCCGGGGCGCATGAGAGCGCCTGGACAGAGCCGGTCGAAGATGGCTGAAGTGCTGCATAAATGAGGGGATGCAGCAGTTCAGCTGGTGCCGAATTCATTAGCGCAAGCAGAAGCTTGCTTGTGCCGATGAATAATCCGCATGAGGGATCGCGATGCCTGATGCGGGTTTCAAACCTAGTAGTTTGATTTTTTCCATCACGTGAAGGAGAAACAAATGGCAACAGCCGCTAAAAAACCCGCAGCGAAGAAACCCGCTGCAAAGAAAGCCGCCGCTAAACCGGTAGCCAAGAAAGCCGCAGCACCGAAGAAAGCTGCAGCCGCCAAGAAGCCGGTAGCAAAGAAAGCCGCAGCACCGAAGAAAGCTGCAGCTGCCAAGAAGCCGGTAGCCAAGAAAGCCGCAGCACCGAAGAAGGCAGTCGCCGCCAAGAAGCCGGTAGCGAAGAAAGCCGCAGCACCGAAGAAGGCAGTCGCCGCCAAGAAGCCGGTAGCCAAGAAAGCCGCAGCGCCGAAGAAGGCAGTCGCTGCCAAGAAGCCGGTAGCCAAGAAAGCCGCAGCGCCGAAGAAAGCTGCAGCTGCCAAGAAGCCGGTAGCGAAGAAAGCCGCAGCCCCGAAGAAGGCAGTCGCCGCCAAGAAGCCGGCAGCGAAGAAAGCCGCAGCACCGAAGAAAGCTGCAGCCGCCAAGAAGCCGGTAGCCAAGAAAGCCGCAGCACCGAAGAAAGCTGCAGCCGCCAAGAAGCCGGTAGCGAAGAAAGCCGCAGCACCGAAGAAAGCTGCAGCACCGAAGAAAGCTGCAGCGCCAAAGAAGGCAGCAGCGCCAAAGAAGGCAGCGCCAGCAGTCAAGACCGTGCTGAATCCGGCAGCGGCCTGGCCGTTTCCGACCGGCAGCCGTCCATAATCCAGGCAAGGCTTGGAAGCCCGGTTAAGTTCGGGCACAATCCCGCTGTATGGCTTCGTGCCGTGCAGCGGGTTTTTTTATTCAAGGCGCATTTTATCAAGGAGAAGCTTCCGTGCTCCAGAGCATAGTCACGTTGATTGTCGATACCGTTGCCGGATTGCTTGCGGTTGTTTTGCTGTTGCGCTTCTGGATGCAGGTCGTGCGCGTACGCCCGCCCATGTCGGTCGCGCACTTTACCTTTCAATTATCCGACTGGATGGTAAAACCCTTGCGCCGGGTCGTGCCTGGCGTCGGCGGATACGACTGGGCCAGTTTGCTTGGTGCGCTGCTGGTTGCGCTCCTGTCGGTCGTTGTTACCGCCGGCCTGTTTTTTTCGCTGCCGGTGCAATTGATCCTGTTGCTGGCATTGCTGCGATTCATCCAGTGGATCTTTTACGGATTCATGGGCCTGATCATCGTTGAGGTAATCTTCAGCTGGATCAACCCGCATGCCCCGCTGGCGCCCTTTATCGACGCCCTGACCGAGCCGCTGCTGCGTCCCTTGCGACGCGTGTTGCCACTGATCGGCAACATCGATCTGAGTCCTCTGGTGGCCTTGGTATTGCTGCAGATCGCCTTGCGCGTCATTAGCGGAATTTTGCCCGGATTGGCATGAGCCGCAAAGAAGGCAAGCCGGCGACGGCATGTCTGCGTCTGCAGGTGCAGGTAATGCCCAACGCAAAACGGACGGGCGTGGCAGGCATGCATGGCGACGCCCTCAAGATCCGCCTGCAGGCGCAGCCGGTAGAGGGCAAGGCGAATGAAGCCCTGGTCCGATTCGTCGCCGATGCGCTGGCCTTGCCGAAAAGCGCTGTTGCGGTTTCGCACGGCGCAACGTCGAGACGCAAACTCCTGGAGATCGTTGCACCCGGCATGACGACCGAAAGCGTTCGCGAAGCGCTGCTTGCCCGCGCAAACGCAGAATAAGGAGCGGCGGGGCGTGCTGCTTAATTAGAAGCGGTAGCCAAAAGCCTGTTCAAACCGTTCCTCGATTTCCGCCCGTGACGGTGCATGGTTCTGCCCCCCCTGATGGGCGATCTTGATGGCCCCCATCAGGCTTGCAAGACGGCCGGTCGTGGGCCAATCCAGCCCATGGGTCACGCCATACAGGATGCCTGCCCGGAATGCGTCGCCGCAGCCGGTCGGATCCGTCACTGCATCGGCCTTGACCGGCGGGATGGCGATATGCTCGCCCCGGACAAAAATATCCGCACCGAGTTCACCCCGGGTGACGATCAATGCGTCGACGCGTTGTGCGATTTTTTCCAGCGTCAGGCCAGTGCGCTCCATCAGCAATTCTGCTTCATAATCATTCACAGCGACATAACTTGCCTGGTCGATGAAGTGTTCCAGTTCCTTGCCGTTAAACATTGGCAATCCTTGGCCCGGATCGAAAATGAAGGGAATGTTCAGCGACACGCAGTCGGCGGCGTGCTGCAGCATGCCGTCGCGGCCGTCGGGCGCAACGATGGCGAGTTTGACCGGGCCTGCGTCGGCAACCTTGTTCAGATGCGACATGCCCATGGCGCCCGGATGGAAGGCGGTGATCTGGTTATTGTCGCTGTCGGTAGTGATGAAGGCTTGCGCAGTGTAGGCGTCGTCGACGGTGCGAATGCCGCGGGTTGCAATGCCCAGCTTGCCCAGTCGCTCCAGATAGGGGGGGCATCCTTGCCAACCGTCGCCATGATCAGCGGGTCGCCATTCAGGAGTTTCAGGTTATACGCAATATTGCCGGCGCAGCCACCAAACTCGCGGCGCATTTCAGGCACCAGGAAGGCGACATTAATCTTGTGCAATTGGTCAGCCAGGAGGGCTTCGGAAAACCGACCGCCAAACAGCATGATGCTATCGAAGGCAAGGGAGCCGCAAATAAGTGACGTCATGGTTTCAATTCCAGAAATTGAGAAAATCTGTTGATCGCGGATCAGGGATAAAACAGGTAAACCCGGTAATCCGAGGCTTGCAACTGGCTCAGTTCAAACGATACGGCCACGGATTGCTCTGATCCGGCGGCAATGCCCTGCGGGAGAAGCCTGTCGGAGGGCAGATAGTCACGGGGCCCCAGTGTCCGCCGCACGAGCGGCTTGCCATTCTTGTCGTTCAGGGTCAATTCGACATGCGGCCATGCTTGCGCTACAGCACTGCGGTTGTGCAGCAACAGGCTCAGCGTAAAGATATTCTTGTTGTTGGCGTGCGCCTGCAATTCATTCGATTCGATCGAGACCTGGTCAATCTGGGCGGGCAGGCTGACTTGGCAGCCTGCCAGTTCGCACAGTGCGACCAACGCAGGTTTTGACGACGGGAATCTGGCTGCCAGCTGGTCGCGGAAAGCGTAAGCAGTCTGTCCCAAGGCTGCGACAAGAAGAAGAATGGAGGCAAGCGCCATGAAGACCCGTGCCATGCGGCCCCAGCGCTGGCGGCGCCGTCCTTTCCGGACAAAAGTGGGCTCGTCGTCGTCAGCACTCTCTTCCTCGACCAGGGAGGCGGGCACGACCGTGTCAGAAAAGCGGTCCCCGTCATCCTCGGCAGATGCCGTTACGGAGACCGGTTCGGTGACAGCTGACAGCGCATCCTGGTCGGCTATCGCGGCATGTTCCTCTGTACTGATGTCCTGATCACTTTCATCCGCAGCTTCAGCAGAGCCTGACGCATTTGGTGGCAAGGTATCCGACACCACCGACACTACGTCACCCGGAAATTCCTGGGCTTCATGCAGGCCATCCTGCGTGTCGGGCCAGATACTGTCTTCCGAGGCTTGCGGCTTCCCGGCTGGCGCGCTTTTCGGTGGCGCCTCTTCAGCATCCCATTCCTCATTGAAGAGGCTGAAATCCACCAATGTCATGCGGGTCAGGGGATCGTCGTCAACCTCGGTGTCCGATGTCGGCGGGATTGCCTGCGGCAGCGATGTGGCATCCGGTTCAGCGCTCGACGACAGTATGCGCGTCTGCGTCTCGGGGTCATCGACTGGAATGAATTCCAGTGTGTCGATGGCGGACGGCGCGACGTCCTGGACGGCAGCGAGTTTGCCGGCAGCAATTTCAGCAGCGGCGACAAGCGTGCTATCGGCTTTTGGCGGCGCATCGACAGGCGCCGGCGGCGAGGGGGGCGTTGTGGGCGATGCAGCCGGCTGTTCCGGTGGCACCAGGTGTTCGATGCCGTTGAAAATCTGCTTGCAGGCGCCGCAGCGAACCAGTCCCGATCGCAGCTTCAACTGGTCATGGGCGACCTTGAAGGTGGTTTTGCAATGTGGGCACTGGGTTGCAAGGGCCATTGCTCAAGCGGGTGTGGCGTCGGCGTCAAGGCGCTGGCCGGGAACAGTGCCCGACATGGCAACCCAGCCGTCGCGCTCGGCCCAGACGCAAATTTCCAGGAAGGGAGCATAAGCCGCGGCAACCTCGTCGGCTTGCCGTGCCAGAATCCCGGACAATACCAGCCGACCGCCAGGGCCGACCCGGCCGCACAGCATTGGCGCGAGCAATTTCAGCGGACTTGACAGGATGTTGGCGACAACGATGTCGAAGGCAGTGGCGGGATGCGCCTGGGCGAAGTCGTCCGGCACGTAATAGTCGATTGCGCAGTGGTTGCGTTCACTGTTGTCGCGTGCCGCTTCGATCGCCTGGGCATCGATGTCGACGCCGGCCACCCGTTGCGCTCCCAGTTTTTTTGCAACCAGCGCCAGGATGCCGGAGCCACAGCCGTAATCAAGCACCGACAGGCCTGTCGGCGCATGCGCTTCCAGCCACTCCATGCACAGGCGGGTGGTCGGATGGCTACCCGTACCGAAGGCCAGGCCCGGATCCAGTTCCAGCACCAGGGCAGAAGGGTCGGGAGCTTCGTGCCAGCTCGGCACGACCCAGATATTCTTGCCAATATGAATTGGTTCAAACTGCGACTGGGTCAGGCGCACCCAATCCTGGTCGGCGACACTGCGCAAGCTGTAAGACAGTTGCGCAACATCCAGGGGCGGCTCGCACAAGGCGGCAGCCTCGGCCACCAGTGCTGCATGGTCCGTTTCCAGCGGCGCCAGCGCCACCACGCGGCTGCGTTCCCAGGCAGTGTGCTCCGGTTCCATGCCGGGTTCGCCAAACAAGGGCTGTTCGGCTTCCGTGCCCAGGTCGGCATCTTCCACCGACACCGACAGCGCGCCGGCCTCCATCAGGGCGTCCGACAGGGCTTCGGCCTGGTGGAGGGGCACTTCGATGACGATTTCTGTCCAGCTCATGGGCCTGCCTTACGATTTGATTTCGGTCGTCTTGGGCAAGTCCGGCTTGTTGGCCAGCTTGTGCTCCAGGTAATGGATATTGGTGCCGCCTTCGATGAAGCGGGCATCCACCATCAATTCACGATGCAGCGCAATATTGGTCTGGATGCCTTCGACCACCATTTCGGACAGCGCGATCTGCATGCGGCGGATTGCCTGTTCGCGCGTGGCGCCGTAGGAAATCACCTTGCCGACCATTGAATCATAGTTGGGCGGCACGAAATAACCTGCATAGACATGCGAATCGACGCGAATGCCCGGGCCGCCGGGGGCATGCCAGGCATTTATGCGGCCCGGCGATGGCGTAAACTTGAACGGGTCTTCGGCATTGATGCGGCATTCGATCGCATGGCCGTTCAACACGATGTCGCGCTGGCGGTAACGCAGCTTTTCGCCGGCTGCGATGCGGATCTGTTCCTGCACGATGTCGACGCCAGTGATCATTTCTGTCACCGGATGTTCCACCTGGACGCGGGTATTCATTTCAATGAAATAGAATTCGCCGTTTTCATAGAGGAATTCGAACGTGCCGGCGCCGCGGTAGCCCATCTTGCGGCAGGCTTCGGCGCAACGGTCGCCGATGCGTTCGACGATCTTGCGCGGAATGCCGGGTGCGGGCGCTTCCTCGATCACTTTCTGGTGGCGGCGCTGCATCGAGCAGTCGCGTTCGCCCAGCCAGATGGCGTTCTTGAATTCGTCGGCGAGAATCTGGATTTCCACGTGGCGCGGGTTTTCCAGGAACTTCTCCATGTAGACTTCCGGATTGCCGAATGCGGCACCGGCCTCGGTCTTGGTCATGGTGACGGCATTGAGCAATGCGGCTTCGGTATGCACTACGCGCATGCCGCGACCGCCACCGCCGCCGGCAGCCTTGATGATCACCGGATAGCCGACCTTGCGGGCGATGCGGACGATTTCCTTGGGATCGTCGGGCAGGGCGCCCTCGGAGCCCGGCACGCACGGCACGCCAGCCTTGATCATGGTTTGCTTGGCCGTGACCTTGTCGCCCATCATCCGGATCGACTCCGGGCGCGGGCCGATGAAGACGAAGCCGGATTGCTCGACGCGCTCGGCGAAGTCGGCATTTTCCGACAAAAAGCCATAGCCGGGGTGAATCGCTTCGGCATCAGTGACTTCGGCGGCGCTGATAATGGCCGGCATGTTCAGGTAACTTTGCGCCGAAGGCGCCGGTCCGATGCACACAGATTCATCGGCCAGCTTTACATATTTTGCCTCGCGATCGGCTTCCGAGTGGACGACCACGGTCTTGATGCCCATTTCACGGCAGGCGCGCTGGATGCGCAAGGCGATCTCGCCGCGATTGGCAATTAGGATTTTTTCAAACATAGTAGGGGAATATGAGCGTCGGGGAGCGGATGCTTAGCCGATCACGAACAGGGGCTGGCCGAACTCGACCGGCTGACCGTTCTCGACCAGGATCTGCTTGACCACGCCGGAAACTTCGACGTCGATTTCATTGAGCAGCTTCATTGCTTCGATAATGCAGAGCGTGTCGCCTTCCTTGACGCTGGAGCCAACCTCGACGAAAGCTGCGGCACCCGGCGCCGAGGCGCGGTAGAACGTTCCCACCATTGGCGACTTGACCACGTGCCCCTGGATTTCTTCGACGGCGGCAGGTGCTGCTGCAGCAGGTGCTGCTGCAGCAGCGGGATGTGGCAGGTGCGCGGCTTGCGGCTGCATCATCATGACCTGGCCTTGCGGTGCGCCGCCAGACTTGACGATGCGAACCTTGCTTTCACCTTCAGTCACTTCCAGTTCGGCGATATCCGACTCGGCGACCAAATCGATCAAGGTTTTCAGTTTTCTGAGGTCCATAGCGTATCCCTTAGCATAATTCTGCAAAAATTTTACAACCCAAGATTGTCGCGATTATAAGAGGTTTGGCGACAAATGAGGGAACTTATAGTTTTTTGGCGGCAAAGTCGATTGCCATCCGATAACCATCTATGCCCAGGCCACAAATTACACCTTTGGCAATAGCGGAAAGATAGGAGTGATGTCTAAACGCTTCCCGCTGATGCACATTTGAAATATGTACTTCAATAAACGGGATTGCCACACCTGCCAGTGCATCGCGCAGGGCGACACTAGTGTGCGTCAGGCCACCAGGATTAATGATGATGCCCTCGATACCTTCCTTGCCTGCAGCGTGAATACGGTCAATCAAGGCACCTTCATGGTTGCTCTGAAAGCAAGTAATTGTCGCGCCTGCATCGTTGGCAGTGGCAATGGCCAGCGTTTCCACGTCTGTCAACGTGGTGGCGCCGTAGATCTCCGGCTCGCGGGTGCCGAGCAGATTCAGGTTCGGCCCATTGATGAGGAGTAGCTTTTTTGCCATTAATGAATAACATCGTTCACGAGGTTGGCCGAATTTTGCCGTCAAATGACGCTTATTGGCAAGGAAAAATGGTGCGAATCAAGAAAATAGGTCGAGATCCTTGCGCACGGCTTTCATATCCAGTCGACCGAGATAGGTTTTTTTCACCTGCCCGTCTGCACCAAACAAGACGGTGAAAGGCAAGCCGCCTTGCTGGTTGCCCATTTGCCGGGCCAGATCGATTCCCCCCATGCCTGCTAGATAAAGGGGGTAACTTATTTTATATTTGGCTGCAAATTCGCGAATATTCGCGGGCGAATCGATGCCGATACCGATTACCTGCAAATGTGCAGGGGATTGTGAATTTTGCAATTCTGAAAGTTCCGGCATTTCTTCTACACAAGGTGCACACCAGGTCGCCCAGAAATTAACCAGCAATAATTTACCATGCCAATTTGACATTTTTTCAGTTTTGTCATTGACGTCAGGTAAGGATTGGCTAAAAAAATAATGGTGCGCACTCGCTGGAGGCTCGGCAGGCTCCCATTTTTTGATGCCGGCATAGCCGCCGATAACAGCAAAAAGCAGGCCCACAATCGTTACCCACCAAATTTCTTTTTTCATGAATGTTCACTTTCTTCCAGCAATAGCATCAGCGCACCGATATCCGCACGTTCCACCGAGCGCCCATCTTTGCCTGTCTTCGGGCCGCGCATATCTTCCAGGGGGTATAAGGTCAGGTGGACGCCTTCGCGGCGCCACATGAAGCTGAGAGTTTCAATGGGATCCTTGCGTGCAACGGGGTGCGGGCTTTCACTTACTTCAAACTGCATGCTCTTGTTGAGCAAGTATATTTCGACATCCTTCGGGCTGTCGACAAACAGGTGCAAATGGATATCGGAATGTTCTCCGGCAGTGCCGTTCAGGACGGCGCCTGTCAGGTAAGGTTTGTATTCTGCCAATTCCTGCATCAGGGTAAAAGCAAGTTGGCGTAGATGTAACAGCCTGGCAGGCTGGCTGTCAGCAAAAAATAATGCGTTATGAATGCGCACTTCTTCTTCAATTTGCGCGTTGTCTGGCAAGATATCGCCTCGTGTCTTGGCATTCCCCAGCACTTGCCTGGCTGCCTTGCGTTTTGCCGAATTGTAATCAAGGCCGTCTTCGGCAATCAGGCGCGCGGCTGCGGCGGCAATTTCCGCGCGCAGCGATTCGGTATCGGAAGAGAATTGGGAAGCCATCCATACATGATACCCTGACCGATAATGCGCCGTGGCTCGGGTAGAATCTCGTTTTTGATCTGGTTTTCATCATGCATATACATATCCTTGGCATTTGCGGCACCTTCATGGGCGGTTTGGCCGTGCTGGCCAAACAGGCTGGCCATCGGGTGACCGGTTGCGATGCCAATGTCTATCCACCGATGAGTACCCAGCTCGAAGCCCAGGGGATCGAATTGATCGAAGGCTTCGGACCCGAGCAAATCAGCTTGAAGCCGGATTTGTTTGTGGTGGGGAACGTTGTTTCACGTGGCAACCCTCTCATGGAAGAGATTCTCAACCGTGGCTTGCCCTACACATCGGGGCCGCAATGGATCGGCGAGCATATTTTGCAGGGCAAGTGGGTGCTTGCGGTGGCCGGCACCCACGGCAAGACCACGACGTCCTCCATGCTGGCCTGGATCCTCGAAGATGCGGGATACGATCCGGGGTTTTTGATCGGCGGCGTGCCGATGAATTTCGGCATCTCGGCCCGGCTTGGCGGCAAGAACGCCGACTCGCCCTTTTTTGTCATCGAGGCGGATGAATATGACACCGCCTTTTTCGACAAGCGCAGCAAGTTCGTTCATTACCATGCCAAAACGGCCATCCTCAACAATCTCGAGTACGACCACGCCGATATTTTCCCCGACCTGGCGGCGATCGAGACCCAGTTCCATCATCTGGTGCGCACCGTGCCGGGCGTTGGCCGCCTGGTAGCCAATGGTGACGAGGAATCGCTGCGGCGCGTGGTCGCGCGCGGTTGCTGGAGCGAAGCCGAATGGTTCGGCGGCGCTGCGCAAAGCGACTGGTCCCTGGCGGACCATGCCGACGGCAGTTTTGACGTGATTTTCCAGGGGGAGAATGCCGGCACGGTCAAGTGGTCCCTGACCGGCGCGCACAACCGCATGAATGCATTGGCAGCCATTGCCGCGGCGCGGCATGTGGGTGTGCCCGTTACCCAGGCGATTGCTTCCCTGGCGCAATTCGGCAATGTCAAGCGCCGCATGGAGTTGCGTGGCGTGGTCAACGACATTGCCGTCTATGACGATTTCGCGCATCATCCGACGGCGATCGCCACCACGGTCGCAGGCTTGCGCAAGAAAGTGGGCAGCGCACGTATTCTCGCCGTTCTGGAGCCGCGTTCGAACACCATGAAGCTGGGCACCATGAAGGATGCCTTGCCCGGCAGCCTCGCCGATGCCGACCTGGTGTTCGGTTATGGCGCCAAGGGGGGCGGCAAGGATGCGCTGGGTTGGGACCTGGGCGCTGCCCTGATGCCCCTCGGCACCAAGGCCCAGGCTTTCGATGCGCTCGATGCGCTGGTTGCGGCAGTTGCCCGGGCGGCACGTCCAGGAGACCAGATCCTGGCGATGAGCAATGGCGGCTTCGGCGGCGTCCATCAGAAAATCCTCGATGCCTTGAACGCGGGCGGCGTGCCGAAGTAAATGATTCTGTACCTGCACGGCTTTCGCTCGTCCCCGTTGTCATTCAAGGCCCGCCTGCTTGGCGAGCGCCTGCATGCGCTTGGCCTGGGCGATACCTACGTTTGTCCGCAATTGCCGGCATCGCCGTGCCTGGCCATCGACCTGGCGCGGCAATTGATCGGGCAGGCGTCGCCCAACGAGGTGACACTGATCGGCTCGTCCCTGGGCGGCTATTACGCTACCTGGCTGGCCGAGCAGTCCGGTTGCCGTGCCGTGCTGTTGAATCCGGCCGTCAAGCCGCCGCGCGACCTGGAGCAATATGTCGGTGTGCGCACCGCTTTTCATTCCGACGAGCCGTTCGAGTTCAAGCAGGAATATATCGCCGAACTGCAGGCGCTGGCGGTGCCACGCATCACCCGGCCGGAACGCTATTTTCTGATTGCTGCGACCGGCGACGAGGTACTCGACTGGCGCGAAATGACAGCGCATTATGCACAGGCGCGCCAGCACATCATCGACGGGAGCGACCACGGCCTGTCGGATTTTGCGGGATATGTTGACGAGGTGCTGGCGTTTTGCGGCGTGGTTTCAGGAGGGCATCGGTGAGCGGACGTGCCAGCAGCCATGCCCAGTGGTTTTCCCATGTGAATGCCGTCAATCCATCCCCGCAGATGCGCCATTGGCTCACGGACCGTATTTCATTGACGGTGAAGCTGGCGGCGCATTGCCGGCAATTTCGCGTGCAGCGTTTGCATCAGCGGCGCGGCATGGTGCTGGCCGATGAGTGCCAGGTGCTGGGATTGGCCCACCGCATCGGCGTGCAGGAGCGCGATGTGCTGTTGCACTGCGATGAAGTGCCGATGGTGTTTGCCCATACGGTCGTGCCCTTGTCCGCCAGCGCAACCGACTGGCCTTTTTACAGCAGCCTGGGCGAGCGGTCGCTGGGCTTTACCCTGTTTTGCGATCCCCAGGTGGCGCGTGGCGCATTGCACTATGCCCGTTTACGCCCCGGCCATCCTCTATTGCAACGTGCAGCCGCCGCCTTGGGCATCGCCGCGTTTTCGCAGCCATTGCTGGCGCGGCGCTGCCTGTTCCGGCGCAAGCGGGGCAGCTTGCTGGTGACCGAGGTGTTCTTGCCGATGGTGTCCGGCCTTGTTCCGCAACAAGATAATCTGCGGCATACCAGCCAGATCCTGCGCGACATGCGCAAAGCCGGCAGCCCTTCCACGCAAACCCTTGTGGCGCCCGGCGAAGCAGCCATTACCTCTATATAAAAGAAGCGATGAATTTATTTTTTGAAGAATCCGGCGATTTCAAGGCGGGTACCGTCCTCTCCCAGCAAGGCGAGGCTTACCAGGTCGAACTTGCCAGCGGCAAGCGAAGCAAGGTCAAGGCCAAGGATGTGCTGCTGCAATTCGCTTCGCCCGAGCCGGCGCAGCTGTTGCAGCAGGCGCAGGCGCTGGCTGCCGAGCTCGAACTGGACTTCCTGTGGGAAGTGGCGGGCCAGGATGAATTCGGCTTCGCCGAACTGGGCGCAGAGTATTTTGGCCATGCGCCGCTGCCGCACGAAGCTGCCAGTCTTTTGCTGAAACTGCATGGCGCCCCCATGTATTTTTACCGCAAGGGCAAGGGGCGCTACAAGGCCGCGCCGGAAGCTTCCCTGAAAGCCGCACTCGCCGGCCTGGAAAAAAAGAAGCAGCAGGCGTTGCTGCAGGTACAGTATGTCGACGAATTGAAGGCTGGGCGCTTGCCCGAGGCATTGCGCGGGCAAGTACGCCAGCTGCTGTTCAAGCCGGACAAGAACAGCATCGAATACAAGGCGCTGGAGGCTGCCTGCGACGAAATGCAGACCAGTCCGGCGCGCCTCATGCTGGCGGTTGGCGGCATGGCCTCGCCCAAGGACCTGCACTTTTCCCGATTCCTGCTGGAGCATTTTCCGAAGGGGAGCGGTTTTCCCGCTGTGCAGGTGCCGCCATTGCCTGATTTGCCTGTTGCAGCTGTCGAGGCGTTTTCCATCGATGACGTGACTACCACTGAAATCGACGACGCCTTGTCGGTGACGGCGCTGGAAGATGGCAAACTGAAAATCGGCATTCATATCGCCGCGCCGGCACTGGGCATCCGTCGCAATGATGCGATCGAGGCGATTGCGCGGCAGCGCATGTCCACGGTCTACATGCCGGGCGAAAAAATCACCATGCTGCCGGACGACGTCGTGGGGGCGTTCACCCTGGACGCGGGTGCAGCCCGTCCGGCCGTATCTCTGTATGCCACCGTGGATCCGCAGGACTGGAGCGTGCTGGCGACCGAAACCCGGGTCGAAATGGTGCCGATTGTCGCCAACCTGCGCCACAACGAGCTCGATGAGCAAGTGACGGAAGAGGCGCTGGCCAGTGGCACGGGTGACTACCCGCACCGGCGCGAACTTTCGCTGCTATGGCAGTGGGCCCAGGTGCTGGAGCGGGCACGCATGGCCAAGCGCGAAAGTTTCGGTCTCAAGCCCGAGCAGGCGAACCGCGTCGATTTTAATTTTTATGTCGAAGATGATGTCGTCACGATCGTGCGCCGCAAGCGCGGCGCGCCACTGGACAAGATCGTCGCCGAATTGATGATCTTCGCCAACAGCAGTTGGGGCAAGCTCATGCACGAGCATGGCGTGCCCGGCATTTACCGCTGCCAGGGCGGCGGCAATGGCGGCTGGGCGGCACGCATGCAGGTGCGCATGCAGACCCACGCGGCGCCGCACCAGGGCCTGGGCGTGGACCAGTACGCCTGGAGCACCTCGCCCTTGCGCCGGTACACCGACCTCGTCAACCAGTGGCAAATCCTCGCCTGCATCGAGCATGGCGTAACCGCGCCGTTGGCGGCGCCTTTCAAGCCACGGGATGCCGACTTGTTCGCGATTGTTTCGGCATTCGATGCCGCCTATGGCGCCTATGCGGATTTCCAGACCAATATGGAGCGCTACTGGTGCCTGCGCTGGCTTGAGCAAAACGAGGCGCGTCGCGTCGACGCCGTGGTGCTGAAAGAAGAAGTGCTGCGCCTGGTCGATATTCCCCTGATTGTCCGCCTGCCCGGCATGCCGGCCGCACCGCGAGGTAGCCAGGTCCGGCTCGACCTGCTGCGCTGGGATGAAGTCGAGTTGACCGTGGAAGCGCGCCTGATCGAGGTCTTGCCGATGGAGGCCGATGCCGCCATCGCCGAAGAAGTGCTCGACGAAGCGATACTGGATGAGCCGGCTGAAGCCCTGGTCGAAGCTGAGGCTGAAGTCGAGGCCGATAGCGAAATGACCACGAAGCCGCTCGAGGCAGGCCCGGGCGGCGATGTTAACAGTGTCGCTGCAGCGACAGATTCGGCATCAGAAGCGGACAATCGTTAAAGTAGGGCAAAAACCACTGGCCTTTATCGTAAAATCCTTTTTTCAATTGCCTCTCAGCACGCGTGTGAAGTCACTGTCGCAAAACCTGCCGCTTACCATCGCTGTCACTGTTTCCGTGGTGCTGCACGCCACATTGCTGGCGGTACGCTTCACGGCACCGGAAGCTTTCAAGTTCAAGCCGGCAGACCCGGGCCTGGAAGTCATCCTGGTCAATGCCAAACATGACAAAAAGCCGGTCAAGGCGCAGGCGCTGGCGCAGGCCAACCTGGATGGTGGCGGCAATGCCGATGCCGGCCGCGCCACATCGCCCTTGCCGGACTTGCAAAAGTCTGAGGATGGCGAGAGTGCAAAAGCGGCCAAGCGCCGTATCGTCGAACTGGAAGAACAGCAGCGAAAACTGCTCGACCAGATGAAAAAGAAAACGCCGGTGGCGATTCCGCATGTCACTGAAACGGTCAAGCCGCGTGAACTGCCGCAGCCGGATGGCGCCGATATGCTCGACAGTGCCAAGATCATCGCGCGGCAGGAAGCGGAGATCAACCGCCGCATCCAGGACGAGAACAGCCGCCCGCGCAAGACCCGGATCAGCCCGAGTACCCAGGAAGTCGGCTACGCAATGTACTACGATGGCGTCAAACGACGCATCGAGAGTATCGGCACCCTGAACTTTCCGCAGAAGGATGGCAAGAAGCTCTACGGCGAGCTGGTGATATCGATCCCGATTTTCCAGGATGGCAGCATTTATGAACGGGAGGGCGGCCCCCAGGTGGAGCATTCCTCCGGTAATCCGGCTCTGGATGAGGCGGCCAAGCGCATCGTGCGTCGTGCGGCGCCATTCGCGCGCTTTCCCAAAAACATGCGCTCGACCGACAAGGATGACATCTGGATTGTCTATACCCGCTTCAAGTTCACCCGCGAAGAAGCCCTCGAGACTGAATTGCGCGGCAATTGAACGTCATCCCTTGCTGCCACCATTGACGACCCAGATTGATCATGACTGACCGCTACGCCGTCTTCGGCAATCCCATCGCCCACAGCAAGTCCCCCGAAATCCACGCCCGTTTTGCAGCACAGACCGGGCAGGATATCCAGTACGAGCGCTTGCTGGCCCCGCTCGACGGCTTTGCCGCCAGTGTGCGGGCATTCATGCATGGCGGCGGCAAGGGCGCCAATGTGACCGTGCCTTTCAAGCTCGAAGCCTACGATCTTGCTGGCGAACTGACTGATCGCGCGCGCGCTGCCGGTGCCGTCAATACCTTGAGTTTCGAGAATGGCGCCATTCGCGGCGACAATACCGATGGTGTCGGCCTGGTGAGCGATATTGTCGCCAATGCCAAGGTGGCGATTGGCGGCCGCCGCGTGCTTCTGCTGGGAGCGGGCGGAGCCGCCCGAGGCGTGATATTGCCGCTCCTGGAACAACGTCCGGGGCAACTTGTCGTCGCCAACCGAACTGCGGCGCGGGCGCAGGAACTGGCCGCACAGTTCGACGGGCGCCTGCAAGCCTGCGCGTTCGAGGATTTGCAAGGCGTGTTTGATCTGGTGGTCAATGCCACCTCTGCCAGCCTGTCCGGCGACGTGCCGCCGCTGGCGCCGGGTCTGTTCGGTCCGCAAACGCTGGCCTACGACATGATGTACGGCAAAGAGCCGACCGCGTTCATGCGTTTCGCTGCGCTGCACGGCGCCCATGTGCGCGACGGCCTTGGCATGCTGGTGGAGCAGGCCGCCGAGGCTTTCTGCATCTGGCGCGGCGTGCGTCCGGCCACGGCCGCCGTGTATGCCGACTTGCGGTCGCAGTTGCAGCAGCCATGAAGCTGCCGCGCAAGCTATTGTTCTGGCTGTTTTTCGCGCCTGTGGCGCTGGTCCTGCTGGTGCAATTGTATTTTTTCCTGCAGATCGGCTGGTGGGTGCACTTCAATCCGGCTACCACCAGTTTCATGCGTCAGCAGCGCGCCGTTCTCCAGGAAAAAAATCCCGATTTTCAGCTGAAGCACAAATGGGTGCCGTACCAGCAAATCTCCCGCAATCTCAAGCGCGCCATCATCGCCTCCGAAGACGCCAACTTCTCCGAGCATGAAGGCGTGGATTGGGACGCACTGCAAAAGGCCTACGAAAAGAATATCCGCAAGGGCAAGGTGGTATCGGGAGGCTCGACCATCACGCAGCAGCTTGCCAAGAACCTGTTCCTCTCCGGTGAACGTAGTTACTTGCGCAAGGCGCAGGAATTCGTGATTGCCTACATGCTCGAATTCTGGATGAGCAAGGAAAGGATTTTCGAGATTTACCTGAACGTGGTCGAGTGGGGCAACGGCGTGTTTGGCGCCGAGGCCGCTGCGCGTCACTACTTCGGCACCACTGCAGCGAATCTGACGGCAAGCCAGGCGGCGCGGCTTGCCGTCATGTTGCCCAATCCGCGGTTTTTTGACAAGAATCGCGGCAGTGCTTACCTGACGCGTCGCGCCGGCCTGATCCTGCGCCGCATGGGTTCGGCCGAACTGCCGTAAGGGCGCCTGACCGCGCCAGATTTCCTGATGGCGCAAAGCCTGCGAATGACGCTTGCTTGTCGAGATCGTTAAACGTACACTTGCGCTGTTTTCGTTTTCTGGAGACCCGACTTGGGTAGTCCTACATCAAGTGACTGGCCGCGATTACGCAGTCGGTCGGCGAGACGGCGTTTCATGTAACTGTCATAAAGCGCCTCTCGCCAGCGGATTTGTCCGATGAGACAAGTCCTTGCGCGGGCAGGCGCGTCCAGGCCGTTGTCAGGCCGTGCCCCCCTGTTTTTATTCGACTTGCAGGTCACGCTGCAGGCTGCGCCGTTGGTGATGTCGCTGGTGGCTGGGAGAGTGCATGATTAACGTATTCATTTTGCAAAACGGCCGCTTGAATCAGGTCAACATCGATAGCCGGTCTGACCTGGAAAAACTCGCGCCGGTCTGGGTCGACCTGACCGATCCGAATGACGAGGAACGCTCCTGGGTCAAGAGCATTTACGGCGTGACCCTGCCGGGCGAAGACGAGGTCAAGGATATCGAGGCGTCGGCCCGTTATTACGAAGCCGAGAACGGCGACCTGCATTTGCGCACGGACTTCCTGCTGGACGAGGATGAGGGCCCGGCGCGGGTGATTACGGTCGCCTTCATCCTGGCGAGAAACGTGCTGTTCTCAGTGCATACCGATGATTTGCCGGTGTTTCGCCTGGTGCGCCTGCGAGCGCGCTCGCGGCCAGGCTCCATCGAGGATTACAAGGATGTGTTGCTGGACCTGTACGCGACCGATGCCGAGTATTCGGCAGATGCGCTCGAGGGGATTTATCAGAGCCTGGAAGAGGTGAGTCGCAGCGTCCTGAAAAAAGACTTCAGCGACCAGGACGCGGCATCGGCGCTGAACGCCATCGCCCACGAGGAAGACTTGAACGGGCGCATCCGCCGCAATATGATGGATACCCGGCGCGCCGTCGGTTACCTGATGCGCGGGCGCTTGCTGAACGCAGAGCAGTTCGACGAAGCGCGGCAGATCTTGCGCGACATCGAGTCGCTCGACGGTCACACAGCGTTCCTGTTCGACAAGATCAACTTCCTGATGGACGCCACCGTCGGTTTCATCAACATCAACCAGAACAAGATCATCAAGATCTTTTCGGTGGCCTCGGTGGCATTCCTGCCCCCAACCCTGATCGCCAGCATCTATGGCATGAATTTCAAGCTCCTGCCGGAACTGAACTGGGAGTGGGGTTATCCCTTCGCCATTTCGTTGATGCTGGCCAGCGCGATTGCGCCGTTTGCCTACTTCAAGCGGCGCGGCTGGCTGAAGTAAGGGGGGGCAGGGTCAGGCGAGGCTGGCGAAGACCTTGCGCGCCGCCTCGACGGTCGCATCGATAGTGGCATCGTCATGTTGGGCCGACACGAATCCTGCCTCGAACGCCGCCGGCGCGAAAAAGTGCCCGGCGTCCAGCATCGCGTGGAAGAAACGGTTGAATTTCTCGCGGTCGGTTTTCATCATTGCCGCATAGCTGTCAGGTTTGCTGTCCAGGAAGTAGATGCCGAACATGCCGCCCACCGAATCGGCGCAAAACGCCACGCCGGCGTCGGCGGCTGCCGCGCTCATGCCTTGCACCAGGCGGCTTGTCTGGCGCGTCAGTGATTCAAAGAAGCCCGGCGCCTGGATCAGTTTCAGGGTGGCGAGGCCGGCGGCCACGGCCACCGGATTGCCCGAGAGGGTGCCAGCCTGGTAGACGGGGCCGACCGGCGCCATATGTTGCATCAATTCCCGCTTGCCGCCGAACGCCGCCACGGGCAATCCGCCGCCGATGACCTTGCCCAGTGCGGTGATATCCGGCGTGATGCCATACAAAGACTGCGCGCCATGCAAGGCGGAGCGGAATCCCGACATCACCTCGTCCATGATCAGCACCGCGCCGTATTGCGTGCACAGGCGGCGCATGGCGCCGAGGAACTCAGGCGTGGCGCGCACCAGGTTCATGTTGCCGGCGATCGGTTCGACAATCACGCAGGCGATTTCATCGCCCATCTGCTCGAAGGCTTCTTCCAGTTGGGCGGTGTTGTTGTAGTCGAGCACCACGGTGTGCTGGACGAAGTCGGCCGGCACGCCGGCGGAGGTCGGGTTGCCGAACGTAAGCAGGCCGCTGCCGGCTTTCACCAGCAAGGAGTCGGCATGGCCGTGATAGCAGCCTTCAAACTTGACGATCTTGTCGCGGCCGGTGGCGCCGCGGGCCAGGCGCAACGCACTCATGGTGGCTTCTGTGCCGGACGATACCAGCCGCACCTGTTCGATCGACGGGACGAGGCGGCAGATCTCCTCCGCCATCTCGATTTCCGCTTCAGTCGGTGCGCCAAAGCTCAGGCCTTTTACGGCAGCATCCTGCACGGCCTTGACCACATCCGGGTGGGCATGGCCGACGATCGCCGGTCCCCACGAGCCCATGTAATCGGTGTAGCGCTTGCCGTCGGCATCCCACACGTAGGGGCCTTCGGCATGGGTGATGAATCGGGGCGTGCCGCCCACCGAGCGGAAGGCGCGAACGGGAGAGTTGACGCCGCCCGGCGTCGTGCGCTGGGCGCGTTCCATCAGGATATCGTTTTTGGATGTCATGCTGTATTCGGAAAAAAAGTGATCGATAATTTGGCGAAAGGCCTTACTGGGGCGGAACTTCGGCGTCCCCGGCAGGCGCATCTTCAGGGTCCCGCGTCCAGAAATAGCGGTCGGGCACCAGTTTGCCCATGCCCAGGCGGTGCGCGTTGGTGAGCGCCGCGACGGTGAATTCCTGCGCCTCGAAGATGGCCTCGGGCACTTCCAGGCCATTGGCCAGCAGGGCAGCGATGGTGGCCGACAGGGTGGTGCCAGCGCCGCTAAAGGAGCCGGAAATACGTTGCCAGTTATCCTGGCGCACCACGCCGCTGTCGGAAAACAGCGTATTGGCGACATCGTGCACATCCGTCGGGGTGCCGGTGACGAAGAGGTACTCGCAACCGAGGTCGATGATGCGCAAGGCGTCGACTGTCAGCGAGTCGTCGGTGGTCGGTTCGCGCCAGGTTTCGGCCAGGCGCCCGAGCTCAACCGCGGAGACCACCAACACCGTGGTTTGCGGAATCAGCAATTCGCGGATGGCTACCAGTAAATCTTCACTATCTTCGCTGCGGTCTGGCAAGGCAGACAGAAAAGGATCGAGAATGAGTGGAATATCCGGATAATCCGCGACGATTTCAGCAATTGCCGAAACATTTTCGATGCTGCCGACGGTGCCGACCTTGAAGGCTGCGACCGGCATATCCTCCAGGACCACGCGTGCCTGGTCCGCTACGCAGTCGACATCGATCACCTGGCTATCTTCGATCCGGGTGGTGTCGCCGATCAGGAGTGCAGTGACCACGGACAAACCGTGGCATCCCATCGCGGCAAATGAGGCCAGATCGGCTTGCAGACCCACAGCGCCCACCGGGTCGTTGACATTGAAGCTCAAAATGAGCGGGGAAGTTTGGTTTTGCACGGCCAGTAGATTAAGATATTCAACTTTCCATTTTACTTGATTGAAGGGCAGTCAACTGTGAGTAACGCAACATCGAACGAAGAATTCAAAACCTGGATGTGCCTGATCTGCGGCTGGGTCTATGACGAAGCCGCCGGCTTGCCGGATGAGGGAATTGCGCCGGGTACGCGCTGGGCGGATGTGCCAATGAATTGGACTTGCCCGGAGTGTGGTGCTCGTAAGGAAGATTTTGAAATGGTCGTGATTTAACAAATCGCCGACGTTATGTGTTGCAAGTGTGGGTGGGTTGCATTGCCAATTGGGAAACTTTTGGTATAAAAACCACGGCAAAGGAAAACTCTCGTGCAACGTTGTTCTAAAGCATCTTGCTTTTTGTTACAGTGGAATCGTATATTGGACAAAATCTGAATGAGAATAAGACGCCATGACAACACCGCAGGATAACGCCGGTATAAAGATTATGGTGATTGACGATAGCAGCACGATTCGCCGATCCGCCGAGATTTTTCTGGGGCAGGCCGGCTACCAGGTGGTGCTTGCCGAAGACGGCTTCGATGCGCTGGCCAAAATGAACGATCACAAGCCGTCGCTGATTTTCTGCGACATCCTGATGCCGCGCCTGGATGGATATCAGACCTGCGCGCTCATCAAGAAAAGTGCAAAGTTTCATGCCACGCCTGTCGTCATGCTTTCTTCCAAGGACGGCCTGTTTGACCGTGCGCGCGGCGCGATGGTCGGCTCGGATGCCTATCTGACCAAGCCGTTTACCAAGGACAGCCTGCTCAAAACCGTAAGCGAACATACAGCACAAGCACTTTCCAAGTAATTTTTTGACGCAAAGGTTGAAGATGTCTATTAAAAAGATTCTTATCGTGGATGACTCGCCGACAGAACGTTATTTTCTGACGGATATCCTGGTCAAGAACGGCTTTTCGGTATCGACTGCCGAAAACGGCGAAGAGGCCATTGTCAAGATCAAGGCGGACAAGCCACATCTCATCCTGATGGATGTGGTGATGCCGGGGCAGAATGGTTTCCAGGTGACGCGGGCGATTTCGCGCGATCCGGAAACCCAGGATGTGCCGATCATCATCTGCACCAGCAAGAACCAGGAAACCGACCGCATCTGGGGTTTGCGCCAGGGCGCGCGCGACTATGTAGTCAAGCCGGTCGATCCCCAGGAATTGTTGTCGAAGATTGCCGCACTCGGCTGATTGACGCCAAATGACCCAATCCACTTCGGATCCCGTCTCGGAAAAGAGCCTGGCAAAGCCGGATGCGCTGGCGCGCCGTACCCGCCTGCGCGAATTCCAGGCGCAGCTGCTCGAGCGCATGCAGGCTGCCCGTACCGGCGCCAGCCCGTATGCGCGCCAGCTCGGGGTGCTGATCGGGCAGCGCTACTGCCTGCTGAACCTGCAGGAAGCCGGCGAAATCATTTCGGTGGGCGCCATCACCGCGGTGCCGTTGACGCAAGACTGGTTCCTGGGTCTGACCAATGTCCGCGGCAGCCTGGTCAGCGTGATCGATCTGGCGCGCTTCCAGGGGCAGGCAGGGACTTCGATCGATCGTGAAAGCCGGGTCGTGGTGTTTGCCCCCGGCTTGTCTTTCAATAGCGGCATCCTGGTTTCGCGTGTGCTCGGTTTGCGCAATGTCGACGACATGCGGCCGCACGAAAACGAAGCCGAGGCGACGGCGTCCTGGGCGGTTCGGCAATATGTCGACCGTGATGCCCAGGTCTGGACCGAGCTCGATCTTTCCCTGATCGTGCAGGATGCGCAATTTTTGCATGTGGGCTTATAAGCGCCGGGCTCTACAGCCAGGCTGCAGCACAAACGGATTTTAGGAGACTCAGGAATGGCAATGGCGTTCAAAGTACCATTTTTATCCAAGGATAAAAAATCGGGGCAGGTCGATGAGACGGTCGGACAGGACGATGAATTGTCCGATTTGTCCGACGAGCAGATCGCCGAATACAAGCCGCTGAGCGCCAGTGCCACTCAGGGCGCCTCGGAAACGAGGACGCCGAGCGCGTACCAGTCCACGCCGAATCCGGATGCCACCTTCATTGGCGACGTGCTGCAGAAGAGCGGTAATATCCGCCTGCCGTGGATCGGCACGATGCCATTGCAGGAACAGGTGCGCGTGCTCTTGCTGATGCTGGGCCTGACGTTGTTGCTGGGTGCAATTTTTGCGTGGGCCAATTCGCGCGGCACATCGCTGGCAGCCACCCAGACCCAGATTGCGGCGGAAGCGCTGATGCATTCACAGCGTATCGGCAAGGCCGCGCCGAACGCGATCCAGGGTAACGAGGAAGCGTTCAGGCAACTGAAGGAAAGCCGCGACGCCCTGCAAGCCAACCTGAATATCCTGAACAACGGCGGTCCGTATCAGGGGCGCACCATTGGCGCGCCAAGCCAGGCCATGAAGCGTGTCGTGGAAGATACGCTGCGCGCCTGGGACCAGACGGAAAGTTCTGCCAGCACCATCCTCAAGCTGCAAGGCGAGCTGACTACCCTGGGCGCCACCCTGAAAAAAATGAATGCCATTTCTCCCGATATGCTGGAGCTGGCCGAGCAGGTCGCCACTCTCAAGGCGCAAGCCGGTGCCGCACCGCGGGAAATTTCCTCTGCCAGCCAATTGGTGATGCTGACCCAGCGCCTGGCGCGCAGCGCAAACGGTTTTCTGACGTCGCAGGGCATGAGCCCGGAAACAGCGTTTCAGCTTGGTAAGGATACCAACACTTTCGGCGACATTATCGAAGGGCTGCTCAACGGTAGCGACGTCATGCGCCTGGGAGCGGCACGCGATGCGGATACCCGTGAAAAACTGCTGGAACTGCAAGCCGTTTTCGCCGAATACCAGAAAGCGGTCGCAGGGATCCGCGGCAACGTGCAGAACTTCATCGCCGCCAAAAAAGCGGAACAATCGGTCTTCAACGAAAACGAGGCGCTCAAGAAGAGTCTGACCGTCTTGCAGGAAGCGTACCGCGAAGATCAGAATTCCTTCAGCGTCTCGTTCTTTGCCTTGGTATTGTTCGGTATTCTCGCGCTGGTCGCGGCGGCTGGTGTTGCCCTGGTAGTGCTGCAGGATAGCCGCAATCGCACCAAGGAAGCGGAAGACCAGCGCCAGGAAGCCGATGCCCAGCGTCAGCACGCGCAAATGCAGGAAGAGGAAGCCAAGCGCACCAACGACCAGAACCAGGCGGCGATTCTGCGGCTGATGAACGAACTGCAAGAGGTGGCCGACGGTGACTTGACGGTGCAGGCAACGGTGTCGGAAGACATTACCGGCGCGATCGCCGACTCGGTTAACTATACCGTGGAAGAGCTGCGCATCCTGGTCGGTCGCGTGACCAATACGGCCGAGCAGGTGACGACCGCATCGACGCAGGCGCAAAATATTTCGACCGAACTGCTGGTTGCATCACAAAAGCAATCGCGTGACATCCAGGAAACCGGTCAGGCCGTGCTGGAAATGGCGGTGCAGATTACCGATGTCTCCAAGTCGGCCAACGAGTCCGCGGAAGTGGCGCGGCAGTCGGTGACGGCGGCCGAAGAAGGCTCCCGTGCGGTGGAGAACGCCATCAAGGGTATGCATGAAATTCGCGACCAGATCCAGGAAACGTCCAAGCGAATCAAGCGCCTGGGTGAGTCTTCCCAGGAAATTGGTGAAATTACCGAACTGATTTCCGACATTACCGAACAGACCAACGTGCTGGCGCTGAATGCAGCCATCCAGGCAGCGTCTGCCGGCGAGGCAGGACGCGGCTTCTCGGTGGTTGCGGAAGAAGTGCAGCGCCTGGCGGAGCGCTCCGCCGAAGCGACCAAGCAGATTGGCGCGCTGGTGCGTACTATTCAGACCGATACCCACGATGCCGTGGCCGCTATGGAAAAGTCCACCCAGGGCGTGGTCGAGGGTGCCAAGCTGTCCGATGCTGCCGGTAGCGCACTGTCGGATATCCGGCGCGTGTCGAACCAGCTTGCCGAACTGATTCAGGGCATCTCGGCGGCGACGGAGCAGCAAGCGACTTCCGCCAATGGCGTCGCGCAAAGCATCCAGAGCATCCTGACGGTCACTGAGCATACCCAGGAAGGTACGCAACAGACCGCTGAATCGATTCGCGAACTCACCCGACTGGCCGAAGAACTCAAGAACTCGGTATCGCGCTTCCGCGTGGCTGCGTAACGGTCCAGTTGTTTTCCGGCCTTCGAGAGCCTGGCGCCCCGCTGTCGCGGGGCCATTAGTGATGCATGGTGGCGGGCCGGCCCGCCACCGATAGAATTTCCGCGAGGTAGTCATGACCACCCACTCTTCGGTTCCGCCACAAGGTGCCCGAGACAACTTCGATGCCGGTTCCCTGTCCTGGGTGATGGGTGAGATCCGCGAAGCCCTCGGCCGCTCCAAGACTGCGCTATTTGAAGCCGTAGCGCACGATGCGGATGCCCGTTCGACCTCGCTGCGCCAGGCAAAGACATTCCTGCACCAGGCGCATGGCGCGCTGCAAATCGTCGATATCGATGGCGTTGCGATCATCACCGAGACCACGGAAGACTTGCTTGACCGACTGGAGTCGGGCCAGATCGAACTGACCGACAGGGTTGCGCAAACTATTGAAAATGCCTACCAGGCACTGGCAGAGTACCTGGAAGAGTTGCTGGCTGGCGCGTCGCATCAGCCAGTGCGGCTATTCCCGTATTACAAGGCGTTGCTGGAGGCACGCGGCGCAGAACGCGTTCATCCCGCCGACCTGTTTTTTCCAAACCTGGCAATCCGCCCGCAACTGCCGCCGATCAATGACGCGGCCTTCTCTGAAAATATCGATTACGCCAGTTTGCGGCAGAAGTTTGAAAAGGCTTTGTTGCCGTTCTTGCGTAAGAACGATGCCGCGACCGAAACCGCCAACGCGCGGGCGATGCTCGATATCGTGGTCCAGGTGGAGCGCAGCCAGAGTAACCAGCAATCGCGCGTATTCTGGTGGGTCCTGCATGCCTTGGCAGAAGCGGTGGCAGCTGGACAAATTCCCAAGGAAATCTACGTCAAGCAGCTCTTTGCTCGCATCAATCTGCAGATCCGCCGCTTGTCGGAAGGGTCTGCCAGCATTGCCGAGCGCCTGCTGCGCGATGCACTGTTCTTTATTGCCCGCATCGAGCAACCTTCGCCACGTGCAGCACAGGTGCGCGGCGCCTATCAGCTCGACGGTCTGGTGCCGGTGGATTACGACCGCAAGCGCTATGGTCAGATCGACCCCGATGCGCTGGCGTTGGCCAAGACGCGCCTGAATCAGGCGAAAAATCTTTGGAACCGCATTGCTGGCGGCGACACCAGCGGCGCCGAAGCTTTTGGCAGTGAATTGAAGGGCTTGACAGAGGCGGTCAGCAAGCTTGGCGCACCTTCGCTGCTGAAGTTGTTGCGCGAACTGAACGGTATTGCCCGTCATGCTGCGGCCAGCTCGCAATCCGGCAGTGTACTCGGCCTCGAAATGGCGACCAGCCTGCTGTTTGTTGAAAATGCATTGGCCAATATTAGCCGTCTTGCCGAGGACTTCGCGCCACGCGCAGACGCCATGACCGCGCGGCTGTTGTCGATCGTGGCAGGCGAGAAGCCGACCGAATCGGCGCAATGGCTGGATGAAATGTCGCGCGAGGCGGAGCAGCGCCAAACCATGGCGGCGCTGGGCGGCGAAATGCAAAACAACCTGCGTCAGGTTGAGAAGCTGCTTGACGACTATTTCCGTGAACCCAAGGAACGGGCAGCATTGAGCCAGATTGAGCCGATCCTGCACCAGATCAGTGGCGCACTGGCGATCCTTGACCAGGAAGATGCCTTGCGTGCAGTGGAACATACGGTCGGTGCGGTGCGCGGCTTTGCTGAAACGCCAGAAGGCGAAAGTCCGGATGTCGCCGCTTTCCAGCACGTGGCCCAGAACGTCGGTGCTTTGAGTTTTTTCATCGAAACCCTGCAGCTGCAGCCGGAAAGTGCGAAGCACCGTTTCGCATTCGATGAGCGCAAGGGCGTGTTTCGCGCCAGGATGCTCGAGCGCGAAGATGCGGCCGACGGCGCCGAGCAGATCGTTGTCGTGCCCGCACTCGAGGATACTGGTGCACCGCAGCCTGCGCCGGACGCACTGGCGATCCTCGATGCCCCCTTGCCGACGGTGGAACAAGAGCTGGAACTGCATCAAAAGCAGTCGGCAGAATTAGCGAGGTGTCTTTCAGCAGAGCCAACTGACACCCGGCTCCAGGAACAACTGAAGGAATCGCTCGAACAAGTCCAGTTTGCCGCTGCACTGGTGGATAATCCGGAAGCCGGTGAACGCGCCCGGGTTGCCATGGACATGCTGGAAAGCGTTCCCACCGACGATACCATGGCGATGCTGGTGACGGCGACCGCCGAGCCCCAGCCCGAACCGGCGCCCGTGCAGGCGCCCGCTGTCATAGCTGCGCCGCCGGCGCAGGCCATCGTCGAGGATGTCGATGCCGAATTGCTCGAAATTTTCCTGTTCGAGGCGGACGAGGTATTGGGCTGCATTAATGCCACCATACCGCTGTCGCGCCATGAACCGCGAAACCAGGAACATTTGACGACCCTGCGGCGCTCCTTTCATACCCTGAAGGGTAGCGGACGCATGGTTGGCCTGAATGCTTTCGGTGAAGGTGCCTGGAGCGTCGAGCAAGTCATGAATCTGAAGCTGGCCGAGAGCCAGGGTGGCGATGCCGATTTGTACGCCTTGCTGGAAAAATCCTCGGAATTGTTGTCTGCCTGGGTAGCTGATCTGCAAACGACCGGCAAGTCGTCGCGGCGGCCAGATGCCTTGGTCGCCGCTGCTGATCGCATCCGCAATGGCGAGCCGTTCCGCTACGAAGAATCCCCGTTGGTTGAGGAAGTTGCCGCCGACGTGGCTGTGCCTGATGCGGTCGAGGAATCGCCAGCGGAAGCGATATTGGTCGAGCCATCTGTTATGGAACCGGCAATTGAGGCGCTGCCCACGACGATGGCGCCTGAAGATGCCGCATTGCTATTTCATCCGGACACAATCAAGGCGCTCGAGGCAACCGAAGCAATTGAAGCAGCTGAAGCAATCGACGCCACTGAAGCAATCGAAGCTACTGAAGCTGTTGACGCTGCCGATCCAATTGAAGCGTTATCCCTTGATTCAACGGCAACTATTGATGCTGGCGGAATTGATGCACTGTTGTCGTTTGACGATGCTGGCGCCGAATTTGCCGAATTTGCGATCGAACCTGCGCTGGAATCGGGCGAGGACACTGCGTTCTCCCTGCCGGTGCCGGACGAGGAAGTGGCGGAATTGCCATCGTCGGACGATGTGTTTGCGCAGTTTGATGAACCGGTAATTGCAGATCCTGCAGAAATTGTTTCGATTGCTGCGCAAGATGGCCCTGTTTTCGATGAAATCGTGATTCCCCAACCGGTGCCGGTTGGAGAAGTCATTGAATTTCCTTCCATGCAGGCGCCACTCGTGGCGCGTGACGATGGCGTCAAGTATATCGGTGACCTGGAAATCAGCGTTCCGCTGCATAATATTTACCTGGCTGAGACCGATGAGCTGGTGCGCATGCTGGCCAATGACATCGCTGAATGGCGACATGAGCCGGACCGTGAAGTCAACATTCTTGCCGTGCATGCTGCCCACTCGCTGGCGGGTAGCTCCGCAACTGTGGGATTCCATACGCTGCAGGAAGTGGCGCATGGGCTGGAAATGGCGCTGCAGTGTCTCTCCCGCAAGCCGACGATGCTTTCCGACGATGAGTTCGCCACGCTGGAAGCAAGTGTCGAGCGCCTGAAAACCATGCTGCAAATGTTTGCGCTGGGAGAAATGCCGGGGCATGAACCAGAGATGGTGCAGGCATTGGCGGATTTGCGGCAGGCAGTGGAAGCGCGCACCGCTGAATTGCCATTCGCGCCAGAGGCGGACTTGGCGGCAGCAGACTTGCCGGAGCCGACCCTCGCTGAACTCGAGGCAGCGGAAGCGCTGGCGACGTCGGCCGGATTGGCCATCGTCGACACGCCGCCGCCCGCACCGGTGCAGGCTGCTGTGGCAGAGCCGCAGTTGCAGGAACAGGGCCTGCCGGCCGAATTTGTCGCCAAGCCAGCTGAAAACGACGCTGTTGCCCCGACCATCGTCATCAAGGATGAACTGGATGCCGACCTGTTGCCGGTATTCCTGGAAGAAGGACGTGACATGTTGCCCGAGGTGGGTGAAAAGTTGCGCGGGTGGCAGCAAAACATGGGCGATAGCAGTTTCCCGCAGGCGCTCTTGCGGCTTTTGCACACGGTCAAGGGCAGTGCCCGCATGGCAGGTGCGATGCAACTCGGTCAGCACATGCATGAATTGGAAACCCGCATCGAATCCATCATGCATGCCGGATTCCCCTCGGCCCAGTCGCTGGACGACCTGATGTCGCGCTACGACTATGGCCTGCAACTGTTTGAAGTATTGCAAAACCCGGATGCTGCGCGGCCGACGCCGGCCGCTGCTGCAGGCGCATCTGCCGAGGCTTCGGCTGCAGATGATGCGCCGGAAGCTTCCGGGACCGGCCTGGTCGAGCTGAATTCGATCATTCCGGTGCGTTCTGCCAACTTTGCCGCAGCGCCGGCGCCGGCAGCGCAAAAAGTCGTTGCCGCGAGCGGGCCGGTACCCCTGGTGCGTGTGCGTGCCGATATCCTGGATCGTCTCGTGAACCAGGCCGGTGAAGTGTCCATTTCGCGATCCAAGCTGGAAACGGAAGTGGGCACACTGCGCGGCTCGCTTTCCGAACTGACCGAAAACATCACGCGCCTGCGCATCCAGTTGCGTGAAATTGAAATGCAGGCGGAATCGCAAATTTCTTCCCGCATGGCGCTGTCCGGCGACCGCGAATTCGACCCGCTCGAATTCGACCGTTTTACCCGCCTGCAGGAATTGACGCGCATGATGGCAGAAAGCGTCAACGACGTCGGCTCCGTGCAGCAGAACCTGATGCGCACCGTCGATAGCGCCAGCGATGACCTGGTTTCCCAGGCCCGCTTGACCCGTGACCTGCAACAAGACTTGATGCGGGTGCGCATGGTGCAGTTTGCCAGCGTTTCGGAGCGATTGTTCCGCGTCACCCGCCAGGCATCGAAGGAACTTGACAAGCGTGTCAACCTGGATATCCGCGGCAGCTCGGTCGAAATGGACCGCAGCGTGCTGGAACGCATGGCCGGACCTTTCGAGCATTTGCTGCGCAATGCGATTGTGCATGGCATCGAATCGAAAGAGAAGCGCCGCGCCGCGGGCAAGAATGAAATCGGCGAGCTGCTGGTGGAAATTCGCCAGGAAGGCAACGAGGTCGTCATCCAGTTCAACGACGATGGCCAGGGCCTGAATGTCGAACGCATTCGCGAGAAGGCGCTGGCCATTGGTTTGCTCAGCGATGGCATGAGCGAAAGCGAAGTCTCCGACCTGATTTTCCACCCGGGTTTCTCTACGGCCGATGCGGTCACGGAACTGGCTGGCCGCGGCGTTGGCATGGATGTCGTGCGCTCCGAGGCAGCAGCACTGGGCGGACGCGTGGCGCTCAAGACTGAACCGGGCAAGGGTGCGCAGTTCACGATTCATCTGCCGCTGACCCTGGCGGTTACCCAGGTCGTGCTGCTGTCGACCGGCGGCAAGATCTATGCGGTGCCCTCAGTACTGGTCGAGCAAGTGCAGCAGCTGAAAACCGGCATGCTGACCGCCGCCTACAACGAAGGCGCGGTCATGTGGCAAGGGCAGAGGGTGCCGATGCATTACCTGGCGACGCTTCTGGGCGACCATGATGCCGCCGCCGTGGCGCAGCAATATACGCCGCTGGTCATCATGAAGAGCGGCAGCGACCGCGTCGCCCTGCACGTCGATGAAGTGATCGGCAACCGCGAAGTGGTGGTCAAGAATATTGGCCCGCAGCTGTCGCGCATGATCGGTATTGCCGGCGCCACCGTACTGGGCTCGGGCGAAATCGTGCTGATCCTGAATCCGGTGCCGCTGGCGCAGCGCGTTGCTCAGGAAAATATCCGTGCGCCGCGCCTGGTGGCTTCGGACGCACCGGACAATATGGGTGCTGTGGCCGAAATGTCGGGCGGCAAACCAGCGGCGCCGAAGTCCGATGCCGTGCAAGGACTGCGTACGCAAAACATCATCATGGTGGTCGATGATTCGCTGACGGTGCGGCGTGTTACCCAGCGCCTGCTGGTACGCGAAGGCTATCAGGTGGTGCTGGCCAAGGATGGTGTCGATGCGCTGGAGCAGTTGCAGGCAATTACGCCGGACGTCATGCTGGTGGATATCGAAATGCCGCGCATGGATGGCTTCGACCTGACACGCAACGTGCGTAGCGATGAGCGCACCAAGCATATCCCCATCATCATGATTACTTCGCGCACAGCGACCAAGCACCGCAATTATGCGATGGAGCTGGGTGTCAACGAGTATCTCGGCAAACCCTATCAGGAAGATGATTTGCTTCGTTCCATCACGGGCTTCATCAGCAAGGAAACGCCGGTGAACTGAACTGTTACCGCTATCCATTAAAACCCGCACCCCCCAGGGCTGCGGGTTTTTTATTGCTGCCTGCCTACGCCTGCTTGACGACGCCATAACGTGCAAGCGTTTGCTTGCGGGCTTCATCATGCATGATGACTGGCGCCGGGTAGTGTTTCCCCAGCACGATGCCCGCGGCCTTCAGCAAGTCAGGCGGTGTCAACCATGGCGCATGGATATGGCGCTTGTCCAGTTTCTCCAGTTGCGGCAGGTAACGCCGGATGAAGCTGCCGTCGGCATCGAATTTCTGTGACTGCGTGACCGGGTTGAAAATACGGAAATAGGGTTGCGCGTCACAGCCCGAAGACGCTGCCCATTGCCACCCGCCATTGTTGGCCGCCAGGTCAAAGTCCATGAGCTTTTCGGCAAAATAGCGCTCGCCCCAGCGCCAGTCGATCCCCAGGTCCTTGATCAGGAAGCAGGCCGTGACCATGCGCAGGCGATTGTGCATGTAGCCCGTCTGGTTAAGTTGCAGCATTGCCGCGTCGACCAGGGGATAGCCGGTGCGCCCCTGGCACCAGGCTTCGAAATGCTCCTGCGCCAACGGCCCGGATTCCCACTGTATGGCATCGTAAGCCGGCTTGAACGCGCGCTCGGCGACATGGGGGGCGTGATGCAGGATCATGAAATAAAATTCGCGCCAGATCAGCTCTGACAACCAGATGGCGGCGCCCGTGCCGCCCTGGCCGCTGCGCTCGGCATCCCAGGCGCGTCGCACGAGCGCGCGGATCGACACTGTGCCGAAGCGCAGGTGCGCGGAGAGGTACGACGGCCCCTTGAGAGAAGGAAAATCACGGCGCAGATGGTATTGCGCCATGCGCGGCAAAAAATCTTCAAGCAGGGCCAGGCCGCCGGAGCTGCCGGGCCGGAAGGCAGCGACTGCCGGCGTTGCCGCGTCGAATCCCAGCGCAGCGAGGGAGGGCAGGCCGGCGTGCGGCAAGTCGGCCGCAGGCGCCAGGCTGGCGGAATGTTCCCTCACGGGGTGGGGTGCCAGCAACGCGCCACCCAGGTCGGCAGCCAGTGTCTTCAGCCACGCATTCTTGTATGGCGTAAATACCGAAAAGGGCGTGCCGGCCTGGGTCAGCACTTCATTCTTTTCCAGGATGACCTGATCCCTGACACTGAAAAAGGCGCAGTCGTTTTCCGCCAGTTTTTGCGCGACATCGGCATCGCGGCTGACGGCTTGCGGCTCATAGTCCGTATTGGTAAAGACAGCTTGCGCCCGCAGTTGCCGTGCCAGGTCGGGAATGGCTTGCCTGGCAACGGCGTGCCGGACGATCAATCCGCTTCCCAGGTGCTGCAATTCGGCATGCAGTTCGGTCAAGCTAGCATGTATGAAGGCAACACGACGGTCATCGGACGGCAGGTGCTCAAGAATTTCCCGGTCGAAGATGAACACACAGAAAACCCGTTGGCTCTGGCGCAAGGCCAAATGGAGTGCTGCGTGATCTTCGGCGCGCAGGTCACGGCGGAACCAGACGATCGACTGTGTAAATATTGTCATTGTATTCGCATGTTAAAGACGATCCGGCGCCATTATTGCCGCATCCATGGCCGCGCCAGCCGGTTTGGGGGGCAAGGCGGATTTTAATATCAAAGGGGTAAAACTGGTAAAATGAAGGGTATGGCAACCCATGGCAAAACACGCAAATCCTTCTCCGCAACCGGAGTTTCCGAGGATAGACCTATTTTTTCCACGATGCCCGATGCTGGCGCTGCACCAGGCTTTAATCTGGCAAACCATTTCCTGATCGCGATGCCGTCCATGCTTGATCCGGTATTTGGCGGCACGGTGGTCTATCTGTGCGAACACAATGCTCAAGGCGCCTTGGGCGTCATTATCAACAAGCCCACCGATATGAGCATGGACTTGTTGTTTGACAAAATTGATCTTGAGCTGGAAATCACCCTGCAACCCGGCGCCCATCCCGTCATGTTTGGCGGGCCGGTGCAGGTGGAACGCGGGTTCGTCCTGCATAGCCCGCACGACACCTACTCCTCGACCATGCCGGTGACGGAGGCGATTGCGCTGACGACGTCCAAGGATATCCTGGAAGCGGCAGCTGCCGGCAAGGGACCGGACAAGATCCTGGTGTCGCTTGGCTGCTCCGGCTGGAGCGCGGGGCAACTGGAAGAGGAAATTGCCCGCAATGGCTGGCTGACGGTGCCTGCGGACCCGGCGATCGTATTTGACTTGCCGATCGAGCAGCGCTTTGTTGCAGCCATGAAATTGCTGGGAATCGACCCAGTCATGCTGGCCGGCGTGGCCGGCCATGCGTAAGCGGGACTGCGCAGGTGGAAACGATCCTCGGCTTTGATTTTGGTCTGAAACGCATTGGCGTGGCAGTCGGCAATACGCTGATCCGTCAGGCGCAGCCCTTGATGGTGATTCGCGAAGCCACCAACGACGGCAAGTTCGCAGCGATTGCCGGCTTGCTGGAGCAATGGCGTCCGGCGCGGTGCATTGTCGGATTGCCCATGCATCCGGATGGTGCCGAGCATGAAATGACGCTGCGTTGCCGGCGCTTTGCCAATCAGCTCGCGGGACGTTATGGTATTCCCGCCGAGCTCGTCGATGAGCGCTATTCATCGGCAGTCATCACGGCGAAGCGCGGCGAAGTGGTTGATGACCAGGCCGCCGCAATTATTTTGCAACAATACTTTGATCAACATGTCGAATCTTGAACTGGATGCAGAGGCCCTGTACCGGACGTTGGCGGGGCAGGTGAAGGCCGCCGTTGCAGGCGTCGAGAAACTTGCCCTGGTAGGGATTTATTCCGGCGGGGCGTGGCTGGCCGAGCGCCTGGCCGCCGAGCTGCAGCTGGACGGGCGGCTCGGGTTCATCGACGTTTCTTTCTATCGCGACGATTACGCCGAAAAGGGCTTGCCTGCCGCAGTCAAGCCGACCCAGATCGGCTTTGACGTCGACGGCGCGACCATCCTGCTGGTGGACGACGTCCTTTACACCGGCCGCACGACGCGCGCGGCCGTCAATGAATTATTCGACTATGGCCGGCCAGCCCGCGTCATGCTGGCGGCGCTGGTTGACCGTGGCGGTCGCGAGTTGCCGATTGCCGCCGATTTTGTTGCGGCGATCGTCAAGCTCGAACCTGCTGAGTCGCTATTGCTGCAACGTGCCGATAACGGCGGTTTCACACTTTCGATCAAACATGCATAATCCACAACTGAACAAGAACGGCGGGCTGCAGCATTTGCTGACCATTGAAGGCTTGCCAAGGGATGTCGTCACCCACATACTCGATACGGCTTCTTCCTTCGTCAGCATCAGCGACCGCGAAGTCAAGAAAGTGCCGCTCATGCGCGGCAAGAGCGTCTTCAACCTCTTCTTCGAGAATTCGACGCGCACCCGCACGACTTTCGAAATCGCTTCCAAGCGTCTCTCTGCCGATGTCATCAACCTGAATATTTCGGCATCCAGCACTTCCAAGGGCGAGTCGCTGCTCGATACGATCGATAACCTGGCAGCCATGCATGCCGACATGTTCGTGGTGCGCCATGCGCAATCGGGCGCGCCCTATCTGATCGCCAAGCACCTGAACGATATCGGCCAGCCGCACGTGCATGTGGTCAATGCCGGCGACGGCCGCCATGCCCATCCGACCCAGGGCTTGCTGGACATGTATACGATCCGGCACTACAAGAAGGATTTTTCCAATCTGACGGTCGCCATCGTCGGCGACATCCTGCATAGCCGCGTGGCGCGCTCGGACATCCATGCGCTGACCACGCTGGGGGTGCCGGAAATCCGCGCCATCGGCCCGCGCACGCTCTTGCCGAGCGGCCTGGAGCAGATGGGCGTGCGGGTCTTCACCGACATGGCTGAAGGCTTGAAGGGCGTCGATGTCATCATCATGCTGCGCCTGCAGAACGAGCGCATGAGCGGCGCCTTGCTGCCGTCGGCGCAGGAATTCTTCAAGAGCTATGGCCTGACCACCGAACGCCTGGCGCTGGCCAAGCCCGATGCCATCGTGATGCATCCTGGGCCCATGAACCGCGGCGTCGAAATTGAATCGGCGGTGGCCGACGGCAGCCAGGCAGTGATCCTGCCGCAGGTGACTTTCGGCATCGCGGTGCGCATGGCGGTGATGAGTATTCTGGCGGGTAACTAACACATGAAACTGCATATCAAGAACGGCCGCCTGATCGATCCGGCCAATGGCATCAACGCACTCCAGGACCTGTATGTCGCCGACGGCAAGGTGGCCGCCATTGGCGAGGCTCCCGCCGGATTTTCCGCCGAGCGCACGATCGACGCGCAGGAATTGCTGGTCATTCCCGGCCTGGTCGATCTGAGCGCACGCCTGCGCGAACCCGGTTATGAATACAAGGCGACGCTGGAATCGGAAATGCAGGCGGCAATGCAGGGCGGCGTCACCAGCCTGGTCTGTCCGCCGGATACCGACCCGGTGCTCGACGAGCCGGGATTGGTGGAAATGCTCAAGCACCGCGCGCGACTCCTGAATCAGGCCAACGTTTATCCGCTGGGCGCGCTCACCGCCGGCTTGAAGGGCGAAGCGCTGACCGAGATGGCGGAATTGACCGAGGCCGGCTGTATCGGTTTTTCGCAGGCCGACCAGACCATTTTCGATACCAACGTGCTGCTGCGCGCAATGCAGTATGCGCAAACGTTCGGCTACACGGTGTGGCTGCGCCCGCAGGACCCGCACCTGGGACGCGGCGGTATCGCACACAGCGGCGCAATCGCATCCCGCCTCGGCCTGTCGGGCGTGCCGGTGATGGCGGAAACCGTCGCCTTGCACACGATTTTTGAATTGATGCGTGCCACTGGCGCGCGCGTGCACCTTTGCAGGATGTCGTCTGCCGCCGGCCTGGACCTGGTGCGCGCCGCCAAGAAGGAAGGCTTGCAGGTCAGTTGCGACGTCGGCGTGCACCACGTGCACCTGACCGACATGGATATCGGCTTTT
The DNA here is from genome assembly GCF_004114795.1 of Janthinobacterium sp. 17J80-10. Classification (NCBI taxonomy): domain Bacteria; kingdom Pseudomonadati; phylum Pseudomonadota; class Betaproteobacteria; order Burkholderiales; family Oxalobacteraceae; genus Janthinobacterium; species Janthinobacterium sp. 17J80-10. The sequence continues at coordinate 1,062,006 of NZ_CP035311.1, forward strand.
TCGATTCGAATGCGCGCTTCACGCCGCCGTTGCGGGCGCAGCGCGACCGCGACGCCATCCGCCAGGCGCTCGCGGATGGCACCATCGATGCGATTTGTTCAGACCATACGCCGGTTGATGACGATGAAAAACTGCTGCCGTTCGGCGAGGCGTCGCCGGGTGCAACAGGGCTGGAATTGCTGCTTTCGCTGACCATGAAGTGGGCCGAAGAGGCAGGCGATGCCAAGGATGGCGCGCCGGATTCGCGCGCGCTCGCCAAGGTCACCAGCGATGCGGCGCGAGTGGCCGGGCTGAGCGCCGGCAGTCTTGGCGTGGGCAGCGTGGCTGATATTTGCCTGTTCGATCCGGCCGTGCGCTGGAAAGTCGAGGCAAAGGCGCTTGCCAGCCAGGGTAAGCATTCGCCATTCCTCGGCTATGAACTGACGGGACAGGTGCAAACCACGATCGTCGCCGGGCATGTCGCATTCCAGCGAGGACAGGCTTGAGCGATTTGCCAGTGGCGGTGCGGCCTGCATGACGGCATTCAAGTTGTTGCGTATCGTCCTGCAGTTGCTGGAGGGGCTGTTGACCTGCGCCCTGGTTTTTCCTTTTGTCGGAGAAGCCGTCCGTGCACGCCTCATCCGGCGCTGGTCGATCAAGCTGCTGCGACTTTGCCAGGTCGAGGTCGTGGTGATCGACAAGGCAGCGGGCACGTCACCCGCGCATGCGCTGATTGTGGCCAATCATATTTCCTGGCTGGATATTTTTGTCATCAATGTCTGGCATCCCTGCCGTTTTGTCGCCAAGGCAGATATCCGCGCTTGGCCTTTGCTTGGCTGGTTATGCGACAAGGCCGGGACGATCTTTATCGAACGCGGCAGCCTGCGCGCCGTCAGGCGTATCTACGAGGGACTGGTGCATCGCCTGCACGCGGGCGAGCGCGTGGCATTTTTCCCCGAAGGTACGACCAGCACGCAGGGCACGCTGCTGCCCTTTCATTCCAATTTGTTTGAGTCGGCGGTTGAGGCCGGGGTCGCGGTCCAGCCTTTTGCTGTGCGTTATCTTTGCGTCGAGCCGGATATTGGGCGTTTTGGCAAAACTGGTCGCTTTCATCCGTCGGTCACCTTCATCGGCGACATGACATTCGTGGAAAGCCTCATGGCCATCCTCAAAGGCGGCAAGATCCGCGCCGAACTGGTGCGTTTGCCGCCGATCGCGACGGTGGGTGGCCATCGGCGGGAATTGGCGCAGGCTGCACATGCGGCAATCGCGGCGGAACTGGCAGCAGCTGGCGAGCGGCGCGCGGCCTGAATTTCCCATGCATTTGGAAGCGCTCAGCCGGGGCGCTGGTATTGCGGGCAGGCCACCTGTTCGATCGCGCGGTCTTCCAGGCGCAATGCGGTCAGCTTGCCGCCCCACACGCAACCGGTATCGAGGCCGATCAGATTGTCGCGCAGTACCAGGCCAAGTGTCGACCAGTGTCCGAACACGATCGTGGAATCTGCGGTGGCGCGCCCGGGCATGTCGAACCAGGGTGTAAAGCCTTCCAGGTGCGCTCCGAATGCCTCCTTGTTGCTCAATTCCATGGCGCCATCGGCCGTGCAGTAGCGGATGCGGGTCAGCGCATTGACAATGCAGCGCAGGCGGTCGGTTCCGGTCAATGCATCATCCCATTGCGCGGGCTGGTTGCCGTACATCTCGCGCAGGAAATCGGCCCAGTCGGGACCGCGCAGCACGCTTTCAACTTCTTGTGCCAGGCTCAGGACCTGCGCCGTTGTCCACTGTGGCAGGACACCGGCGTGCACCATGAGATGGCCATTTTCCAAGTGGGCAAGCGGTCGCTGCCGTACCCAGTCGATCCAGTCGTCACGGTCCGGGGCTTGCAGGATGTCTTCCAGGGTGTCGCCGGCATGCGCCTTTCGGATGCCTTGTGATACCGCCAGCAAATGCAGGTCATGGTTGCCCAGCAAGGCGGTGGCGCGCGAACCCAAGCTGCGGACGGTGCGCAGGGTGTGCAACGATTGCGGCCCGCGATTGACCAGGTCGCCGACAAAGATCAGGCGGGCCTGGGGATCCTTGTGCGCGATTTTATCCAGCAGCAAGTCAAGGCTCGGGAGGCAGCCTTGCAGGTCGCCGATTGCATAGGTGGACATGGATAACGACATTCGAATGAGAGGATCAGGTGCATTGTACCGTGCCTCAAGCATGGATTTGCAGCGCCAATCCCTTTACAATCGGCGACATGCTAAAAAGCCAAGGTGGTGCCGAAATCCCAAGAAATCAAGCATTTTTTCGGTGCATCCAGGCAACTCAAAACGGTCATGCAGTCGTTTCGGGAAATGCTTTTGCCGTCTTCCTGCGTCGTATCAGGCATTGGTCTTGTGCATGGAGAAATAATTTGGGACGGAGTGGTATAGTCTTGCATTGCCCGATTAATTATTTATTAATTAACACATGATTCATTCTGCATGAAAGCGTTTCTCGATTTACCGCGGTTTTACAAAAAACTGATTGCGGTGGCAGCGGACCTGGTGTTCTTGCCGCTGGCGTTTTACCTTGCCATCGTAATGCGTTACGAGGGCGTCACCATGGCCCTTTTCCAGCAATATTTTTTGCTGGTTCTTGCCGCGCCTGCTTTCGCCATTCCGATTTTTATCCGCATGGGTTTATATCGCGCGGTGGTGCGGTATGTCGACTATAAGATTGTCTATGTGGTGATTGCCGGGGTCAGCCTGGCTGTGATCATCATGGCGGCCCTCGCAACCCTGACGCATCAAGTTGGCTTGTCGCGGGGGGTCTTGGGGATTTATTGGGTAAGCGCCATCCTGTATGTCGTGGCTAGCCGGTTTTTGGCGCGGAGTTATTTTTTACATGCCAGTAGCGCCGGGACAGAGCGCCCACGAGTCGCGATTTATGGCGCGGGGCAGGGCGGCACCCAGTTGCTGGGGGCCTTGCGTGCCGGTGAGGCATACTTGCCTGTGGCATTCATCGATGACAAAGCCGAATTGAAGGGCACGACGATTGCCGGCATCAAGGTCTTTCCTTCTACACAACTGGCCGCGATGGTCGCCAGGAAAAAGATCGATGGCGTGGTGCTGGCCATGCCGTCGCTGACCAAGGCGCAGCAACGGCATATTATCGATCGCCTGGAACCGTTGAAGCTCAAGACCTGGGTCATGCCGCCGGTCGAAAACCTCATGTCTGGTGCATCAAAGCTGGACGATGTGCGCGAAATCGACATCGAGGATTTGCTGGGACGCGATCCGGTGGCGCCGGATCCGGCACTGATTTCCCGATGCATCACCGGGAAAACGGTCCTGGTGAGCGGTGCCGGTGGCTCGATCGGCTCCGAGCTGTGCCGCCAGATTCTCCGATTGCGGCCCAAGCGCCTGCTGCTGCTGGAAATGTCAGAATTTTCCCTGTACTCGATCGAGCAGGAATTGCAGGCGCTACAAAGAAATTTGCAGCTTGAAATTGAAGTCCTGCCGTTTCTCGGTTCGGTGCTGGAACAGGATAAATGCGAACGCATGATGCGCAGCTTTGAGGTGGAAACCATCTACCATGCGGCCGCATACAAGCATGTCCCACTTGTCGAACACAATCCGATTGACGGCATCCGCAACAATTCGCTGGGTACGTTGCACTTCGCGCGCGCCGCAATGGCTGCAGGTGTGAAATGTTTCGTGCTGATTTCGACCGACAAGGCGGTGCGTCCGACCAACGTGATGGGTTCGACCAAGCGCCTGGCGGAACTGATCATGCAAGCCTTTGCGCGTCAGCAAAAGGGCACCCGTTTTTGCATGGTCCGGTTTGGAAACGTGCTGGGGTCCTCCGGTTCCGTGGTGCCGCTATTTCGCAAGCAGATCCTGGCGGGTGGCCCCATCACGCTGACCCATCCGGAAATCACCCGCTATTTCATGACGATCCCTGAAGCCGCGCAACTGGTGCTGCAGGCCGGTTCGATGGGGGAAGGCGGCGACGTGTTTGTGCTCGATATGGGGGAGCCGGTAAAAATTGCGGATATGGCCAGGCGCATGGTCCATCTAAGCGGCCTCGAAGTGAAGAGCGAAGAGACCCCGGAAGGCAGTATAGAAATTCGCCATGTCGGTCTGCGCCCGGGCGAGAAACTCTACGAAGAGTTGTTGATCGGCTCGAATGTCGAAGGGACCGAACATCCTCTGATCATGCGTGCCCAGGAAGCGGAAATTCCCTGGCCCTTGTTGCAGGAATTCCTCGGCAAACTGGATGCGGCCTGTGCGCGCTACGATCACGAGGAAGTGCGTGCACTGCTGTTGCGGATCGTGCCGGGCTACGTGCCGCAATGCGGCATTGAAGACCTGATCTGGCGCATTGGTCGCCAGGCGCAGCGGCGGGACGAGGCGAGGTTGCGCTAATTTGATCGTTTATTGAAGAAAGTCGACATGTTGAAACTCTCGCAAAGCATTTTCAAGGCTTACGATATTCGCGGTATCGTCGGTAAAACTTTGGATGCCGCCGTTGCCCGGCAAATTGGCCAGGCATTCGGCAGCGCGGTGCGCGCCAAGGGCGAAAAAAATGTGGTGATCGGCCGTGACGGCCGGTTGTCCGGACCCGAGCTGACCAGCGCGCTGGCGGCAGGACTGCAGTCAAGCGGCGTCAACGTGATCGACCTGGGTGTGGTAGCCACGCCGCTGGTCTACTTTGGAACACAGGTGCTGGATGCCCAGTCCGGCATCATGGTGACCGGCAGCCACAATCCGCCGGATTACAATGGTTTCAAGATGGTGCTCGCCGGCGAGGCGATCTATGGCGAGACGATCCAGGCGTTATATCAGGCGATCGTCAAGGGCGAATTTGCCGTGGGTGACGGCAGCTATCGCCAGCACGATCTGAGGGATGCCTATCTGCAGCGCATCGTCGGCGACGTCAAGCTGGCGCGCCCCATGAAAATTGCCGTCGATTGCGGCAACGGCGTGGCCGGCGCATTTGCCGGCGACCTGTATCGCGCGATGGGGTGCGAAGTCACCGAACTGTTTTGCGAGGTCGATGGCACTTTCCCCAATCACCATCCCGATCCTGCACACCCGGAAAACCTGCAAGACCTGATCCGCTGCCTGCAACAGGGCGACGCCGAGATCGGCCTGGCCTTTGACGGCGATGGCGACCGGCTGGGCCTGGTAACCAAGGATGGCCAGATCATTTACCCGGACCGGCAATTGATGCTGTTTGCCGAAGAAGTACTGTCGCGTAATCCGGGGCAGCAAATACTCTACGACGTCAAATGCACGCGCCACCTGGCACCCTGGATCACCCAGCGCGGCGGCCAGCCGCTGATGTGGAAAACCGGCCATTCGCTGGTCAAGGCGAAGATGCGCGAGACTGGCGCGCCGCTTGGTGGCGAAATGAGCGGCCACATTTTTTTCAAGGACCGCTGGTATGGCTTCGACGATGGCCTGTACGCCGGCGCACGGATGCTGGAACTGCTGAGCCGGCAGCAAGACCCCTCGGCCATCCTGAACGCCTTGCCGCAATCGACTTCCACGCCGGAACTGCAATTGCAGTTGCAGGAAGGGGAAAATTTTGCGCTGATCGGCAAGCTGCAGGGGGAAGCGCGTTTCCCCGGCTCCGATCAGACCATCACCATCGATGGCTTGCGCGTCGAATACCCGGACGGCTTCGGACTTGCGCGCTCATCCAACACGACGCCGGTCGTCGTGATGCGTTTCGAGGCCGAATCTGCAGACGCCTTGCAGCGCATTCAGGGCGAATTCAAACGCGTGATCCTGGCCGCCAAGCCCGACGCTGTGCTGCCGTTCTGATGTCCGAACGTTCCCGCTACTGATGCGCCTACTGTATTCGCTTGCCTGGTGGGTCGCATTGCCCCTGGTGCTGGCGCGCCTGTGGTGGCGCGGCCGGCTCGAGGCCGGCTACCGGCGTCATGTGGCCGAGCGGCTGGGCTTTTACCGTGGCATAGCGCCGGGTGGCCAGCGCAATTTGTTGTGGGTGCATGCCGTGTCGGTGGGGGAAACACGTGCAGCTGAACCCCTGGTCGACAGCCTGCTGGCAGTTTACCCGCAGGCGACCGTACTGCTGACCCACATGACGCCGACAGGGCGCGCTACCGGCAAGGCATTGTTTGGCAAGCATGGCGCGCGACTCGTGCAGTGCTACCTTCCCTACGATACCGGCTGGATGGTGGGGCGCTTCCTCGATCACTTCAAGCCGCGCCTGTGTGTGCTGATGGAAACCGAAGTCTGGCCAAATCTGATCGCAACTTGCGTGCGCCATCAGGTGCCGGTGACACTGGTCAACGCCCGCCTGTCCGAGCGCTCCCTGGCCAAGGCGCAGCGGCTGTCGGGGTTGATGCGTGAAGCAGCGCAGGGGTTTTCCTGCATCGCAGCCCAGACCGAGGCCGATGCCGCCCGTCTGCGCCAGATGGGGGCGACTAACGTCCATGTTACCGGTAGCATCAAATTCGATGTCGCACCGCCACAGGAAATGCTGATCCAGGGAGCCGCCCTGCGTGGCCAGATCGGCAGTCGTCCGGTGTTGTTGTGCGCCAGCACGCGCGAGGGCGAAGAAGCATTGATCCTGGATGCAATGCAGGCATGCGATCTGCAACACGTCCTGGTCGTCATCGTGCCACGCCACCCGCAGCGTTTCGATGAAGTCGCACGTCTGGTTTCGCTGCGTAACATCATGCTGTGCCGTCGCTCGGAACTGGGCACAGCCTGGGTCGGCCCCGAAGTGCAGGTGCTGCTCGGGGATACGATGGGTGAAATGTTTGCCTACTATGCTGCCTGCGATGTGGCCTTTATCGGCGGTAGTCTGCTGCCGCTTGGCGGGCAGAATCTGATCGAGGCCTGCGCCTTGGGCAAACCGGTGCTGATTGGGCAGCACACCCATAATTTCCTTGCCATCAGTGACGATGCCGTCACTGCGGGTGCCGCCCTCCGCGTCGCTGATGCCCCTGTCATGCTGCAGCAGGCGCGCCGTTTGCTGCAATCCGACGTTGAACGCATCGTGATGGGCGCGAAGGCGAAGGCATTCGCCGAACAGCACCGGGGCGCTACCGCCAGGACCATCGACATGCTCAAGCCGTTGCTCGCGCCGCGCATCGACTGACTTTCTGCAAACAAGACGTCCCTTCCCGGAAACCTCCCGGATTCCGCCACCTGGCAGTGACTGATTATTGTTATAATAATTGCAATAATCAACCCTCGCCCTGTTTACCCGCTACCAGTTTTGTACAGTAGTGGAAAGTACGCTGGCCTTGCCGCTCCAGTGATAAGCTAAGCCAAGCGTGCCAAAACAAAATTAAAATTCCAGGACGTAAGCATGGCTTTCATAGCGGAACAGCACAGGAACGACATTTACCGGCGCCTGAGTCAAACCAGCGATCTGGACAAGGTCTTGGACTTGCTGGAGGAGGAAGTCCAGTGCCTGGCGGTGGTGGATGGTTTCATCATCAACCTGCATGACGTGCGCTGCGATAACCTGGTCAGCCTGAAGGTGCGGTTCACCCCGGAATTCCAGTTTTTGAACGACACCTATATCGGCTACCGGATTTCGCTGGATTCCGGGTTTTTGAATGCCCGCGCATTTCGTAGCCGTCAGGTCATGAGCACCGATGCAGAAACGGCAGACGAACAGGAAAAGAAACTGCTGGCAACCTGGAACCTGACCGACATGACGGCGCTGCCGCTCCTTGATCCGCAGGATTCCGAAAGTGCCGCACTTGGCACTCTGCTGTTGCTGAGCTGCAGCGGGCCAGTGTTTGACGAAGCCCAGGCAGTGTTGCTCGAACTGATGGCGATTTTTTATCGGCCAATTGCCAATGCGCATGAGCATGCACTCTGCAAGGCGGAATTCCAGCGGGCCCAGGCCGTTACTGCAGAACACGACCGGTTTTTGCAATTCATTGTCGAAATCAATAATCTGACGTCGCCGCAGAAGATCTACGAATTATTCCGGCAGGAGCTGTTCCGTAATTTTGGCTTTGAAATGGTGTCGTTTTTCATGCTGAAAGACGATGTGCTGGTCGGCGAATACATGGCAGTCTCGGATCCAGTGTACGAGGATGTGCGCACTGGCTGGTACGAATTTTCCTCTGTCACGGCGTTTTCCGCGGATTCCTCCGATGGTGGCGTGCCGCATGTGTTCTGTTCCGATTCCAGCCTGTTGTTCCGCGACGTACAACAAATCATGTCGCTGCCGATGTCCGCCAAGGACCGCCGCCTGTTATCGGTCATGGGAACGATGCGCACGCTGCTCATGTTGCCTATCCGGTATCAGCACAGGCCGATTGGCGTCATCAGCCTGTGCACCTTGTCGGAGCAGATCGAGGTGAGCGAATCGGACATACGGTTGCTGGGCTACCTCGCGGCATTTCTCGGCACGGCAATCACCAATAGCAAGCACTTTGAAGTGAGCCAGGCACAGAACCGCGAAATCGAACGCCTGAACCTGATCTTGCAGGATAAAGTGGATGAGCTCTCGCACCAGGTATCGATCGACCGTCTGACAGGACTCTACAATTTCCGCACGTTCCAGCAGGAGCTGGCCAGGCGCGTCGGCGAAGCCAGGCGTGGTGCAGATCAACTTGGCCTGTCGATCATCGTGGCCGATATCGATCATTTCAAGCAATTCAACGATACCTACGGTCATGGTGCGGGCAATGACATGCTGGCAGCGGTGGCGCGGGAACTCGCGGCCCTGGCGCGCGCAGAAGATATGGCGTGCCGTTATGGCGGCGAGGAATTCGTGGTGATTTTGCCGTGCTGCGACCAGGAAGGGGCATTGCAGTTTGCCGAGCGGGTGCGTCTGGCCGTCGAGCACATGCGCGTGCCGACGCATGCCGGCTTGCTGTCGGTGACGGTCAGCCTCGGCAGTGCAACGCATTTGCCCAACGAGTCCGAGGAAGAGTTTTTTCAACGGGCCGACCAGGCCTTGTATCTTGCCAAGAAAAAAGGGCGCAACTGTGTCGAGTTCAGCTGACCAGTTCGATTGACTGGCGCGCGGCTGACTTCGGAGAATGGTTATTGCACCGGTCCGGCCGCAGGCTTACTGCAAGCCGCCGCCCAGTGCACGGTATAGATCAATCGCATTCGTCAGGCGCAGCAATCGTGTCTGTACCAGTGCTTGTTCAGCGGAAAACAATTCACGTTGGGCGTCCAGGACCTCCAGGGAATTGGCGACGCCATTCTGGAACCGCAAATCCGCCAGGCGCAGGCGGTCTGCCTGTGCTTCCGTGACAATGCGCTGTGCCTCCAGTTGTTCATTCAGCGTGGCGCGCGCGACCAGCGCATCGGCAACTTCACGGAAGGCCACCTGCACCGATTTTTCATAATCCGCCACGGCGATATTCTTGCGCACATGGGCAAGGTCGAGGTTATTGCTGTTGCGGCCGGCATCGAAGATCGGCAAGGCCATTTGCGGCACGAAGGACCATGTGCGCGAACCGGCATCGAACAGGCCGGAAAGGGTATTGCTAGCAGTGCCAAGGCCGGCAGTCAGGGAAATGCGCGGGAAGAACGCAGCGCGGGCAGCACCGATATTGGCATTGGCTGCCTGCAGCCGCTGTTCGGCGGCGCGGATATCGGGGCGCTGGGTTAACAGGTCCGAAGGCAGGCCGGCCGGCAGTTCCGCGATGATGCCCTGACCTTGCAGCGTTTGTGCCGCTGGCAGATCGGCCAGCGGCTTGCCTGCCAGTAGCGCCAGTGCATTACCCGCTTGTGCGCGCTGGCGCGCCAGGGTCGCCAGCGCCACGCGCGCCGAGCCGACCAGGGTTTCGTTGAGGCGCAGATCGAGCGCTGACGAGGCGCCGACCTCGAAGCGCTGTTTGGCCAGCCGATAGGCGGCTTCACGCCCTTCCAGGGTTTGTTGCGCCAGTGCGTATTGTTCTTCAAAGGCGCGTTGGGCCAGGTAAGCCTTGGCAGTTTCGGCGACCAGGCTGATCTGCGCAGCCTGGCGCGCCTCACCTGTGGCCAGGTACTGGGCCAGGGCCGCATCGTTCAGGCTCCGCACGCGGCCGAAAAAATCCAGTTCGAACGATGCCAGGGAGAGGCCGACCTGATAGCTGCGGCTGACTACCGAGGCCCCTGTTGGGGAGAGCGCCGCGGCGACGCGCGCATGCGAGCCGGACGCCTGGGCATTCACGCCTGGCAGCAAGTCGGCGGACTGGATGTTGTACAGCGCGCGTGCTTCATCGATGCGCAGCGCGGCAATGCGCAGGTCACGGTTATTTTCCAGGGCCGAAGCGATCAAGGCTTGCAGGCGCTGGTCCGTGAAGAATTCGCGCCAGCCCAGGTCGCTTGCGGTACGTGCGGCGCCGGCGGCATCGGCCGGATAGTTCGCTGCGACAGGTGCATCAGGGCGCTGGTATTGCGGCGCCAGGGTACAGCCGGCCAGCAGGGCCGCAGTCAACAGGCAAAGCGCTGGTTTGATCATGCTGGTTCTCCATTGTTTGGTTCAAGGTGCGCGGCATACATGCGGCGCTGGCGTTCGCTGCCCTTGAAAATTCTTCTGACCACGACAAAGAATACCGGCACCAGGAACACCGCCAGCACGGTGGCAGTGATCATGCCGCCCATGACGCCCGTGCCGATGGCACGCTGGCTGGCCGAGCCGGCGCCCGACGCCAGCACCAGCGGCAGCACGCCCAGGATAAAGGCAAGCGATGTCATGACGATCGGGCGAAACCGCAGGTAGGCCGCTTCCAGGGTCGCCTCGACCAGTCCCTTGCCTTGCGCGTGCAGGTCCTTGGCGAACTCGATGATCAGGATCGCATTCTTGGCCGACAGGCCGATGATGGCAATCAGCCCGACCTTGAAATACACGTCGTTGGGCAGGTCGCGCATGTTGGCCCCCAACAGCGAGCCAAGAATGCCAAGCGGCACGACCAGCATCACCGCCAGTGGAATCGAGGCGCTTTCGTACAAGGCTGCCAGCACCAGGAAAACCGCCAGCAGCGACAGCAAAAATAGTGCCGGCGCCTGGGAGCCGGAGGTCTTTTCCTCATACGACTGGCCGGTCCATTCGTAGCCGAAACCGGTAGGCAATTGCGTCGCCAGCTTTTCCATCTCTGCCATCGCGTCGCCGGTGCTGCGGCCGGGCGCAGCTTCGCCGGAAATGCGGAATGCCGGGTAACCGTTGAAGCGTACCAGTTGCACCGGGCCGGTAGTCCAGCGCGACGTGGCGAAGGATGACAGCGGCACCATCGTGCCTTTGCTGTTGCGCACGTAAAGCTTCAGCAAGTCTTCCGGACGCAGCCGCTGCGGCGCATCGACCTGGACGATCACACGCTGCTGCCGGCCCTGGTTCGGAAAGTCATTCACATAACTCGTCCCGATCGCAGTGGACAACGTTGTATTGATGTCGGCGAAGCTCAAGCCGAGCGCGCTGGCCTTGTCGCGGTCGATGTCGAGGCGCAGTTGCGGCGTGTCTTCCAGGCCTTCCGGACGCACGCCCTTGAGCACCGGGCTTTTCGACGCCAGGCCGAGAAGCTCGTTGCGCGCGGCAAGCAGCGCTTCGGCACCGTGGCCGCCGCGGTCTTGCAAGCGGAACGTGAAACCGGTGGCATTGCCCAGTTCGCGGATCGGCGGCGGATTGACCGGGAAAATGATGGCGTCGCGGATCTTCGACAGGGCACCCTTGGCGCGGTCGACGATCGCGCCGGCGGAATCGTCTCGGCCGCGTTCGTCCCAGTCCTTCAGCGGTACAAAGGCCAGGGCTGCATTCTGGCCGCGTCCGGAAAAGCTGAAGCCGAGCACGGCGATGACGTGCTCGACGCCGGGCTGTTTCAGGAAGTATTCCTCGGTCTGCTTGACCACCTCCAGCGTACGGTGGGTCGAGGCGCCCGGCGGCAACTGGATGTTGGTAATGAGAAAGCCCTGGTCTTCGCTGGGAAGGAAGGACGATGGCAGACGCGCATACAGCAGCGCCACGCAGCCGATGATAAGGGCATAGATCACCATGTAGCGCAGCGACTTGCCGAGCATCTTGCCAACCGTGCTGCGGTAGCCGTTCGAGGCGCGCAGGAAGTGCCGGTTGAACCAGCCGAAGAAGCCGGATTTCTCATGGTGATGGCCTGCTTCCACGGGTTTCAGTATGGTCGCGCACAAGGCCGGCGTGAGCGTCAGCGCCATGATCGCCGAGAACACCATGGAGGACACCATCGCCAGCGAGAACTGGCGGTAGATCGCGCCGACCGCGCCGCCAAAGAATGCCATGGGGATGAATACGGCGATCAGCACCAGCGTGATGCCGATGATGGCGCCGGTGATCTGGCCCATGGCCTTGCGGGTGGCTTCGCGCGGCGACAGGCCTTCCTCGCTCATGATGCGCTCGACGTTTTCTACCACCACGATGGCATCGTCGACCAGGATGCCGATCGCCAGCACCATGCCGAACATCGTCAGCACATTGATCGAATAGCCGAAGGCCAGCATCGTGGCCAGCGTGCCCAGGAGCGCCACCGGCACGACGATGGTGGGAATCAGGGTGTAACGGATGTTTTGCAGGAACAGGTACATCACCAGGAAGACCAGCAGCACAGCCTCGGCCAGGGTCTTGACGACTTCCTTGATCGAGATCTTGACGAACAGCGAGGTGTCGTAGGGGATCTCGTACTTGACGCCGGCCGGGAAGAATTTCTTCAGTTCTTCCATCTTGGCGCGCACTGCAGTGGCAGTGCCGAGCGCATTGGCGGTGGGCGAGAGCTGCACGCCGATTGCGGCGCTTGGGCTGCCGTCGGTGCGGGAGGCTGTGGCATAGGTCTGGCCGCCGATCTCGATGGTAGCGACGTCGGACAGGCGCACCACCGAGCCATCCTGGTTGGCGCGCAGGGCAATGCGGCCGAATTCCTCGGCGCTGGCCAACTGTCCGGAAACTACGACGCTTGCCGAAATGGGTTGCGTGCCAGGGCTGGGCAAGTCACCCAGGGTGCCGCCCGAGACTTGCGCATTTTGTGCGCGGATGGCGCTGCTGACGTCGCCGGGGGTGAGCTTCAGGCCGGCCAGCTTGGCCGGGTCGATCCAGACGCGCATGGCACGTTCGGTGCCGAACAGCTGCGCCTGACCGACGCCTGGCACGCGCTTGATTTCGTTGAGCACGTTGCGCGACAGGTAGTCGCCCAGCGCCACGGGATCGAGGCTGCCATCGGTGGAAACCAGGCTGATGAACAAAAGGAAGTTGCTGCGTGCCTTGTTGACCTGCACGCCTTGTTGCAACACTGCCTGCGGCAGGCGCGGTTCGACCCGCTTGATGCGGTTTTGCACGTCGACCGCGGCCAGGTCCGGGTTGGTGCCCGGCACGAAAGTCACCGTGATCTGGGCCGTGCCATTGGACTGGCTTTCCGACTCGATGTACTGCAAGCCGTCGGCGCCATTCATTTCCTGTTCGATCAGGCTGGTGACGCTTTCGTCGAGGATTTTTGCGGTGGCACCGGGATAGGTGGCAGTAATTACGACCGAGGGCGGGGCGATGGTCGGGTATTGCGCCACCGGCAGCGCACGGATTGCCAGGAGGCCGGCCAGCATGATGAATATCGCGATGACCCAGGCAAAGACCGGGCGGTCGATGAAAAATTTTGCCATGACGGTAATCCTTTAGCGTGGGGCCTTGGCTTGCAGGACAGCAGGCTTGCCACTGGCGCCGCCATTGCTGCCAGCGCCAGTCCAGGCAACCGCGTTGACCACCGTGCCCGCCTTGGCTTTCTGCATGCCTTCGACGATCACGCGGTCGCCTGCCTGCAAGCCTTCGCTGACGACCCAGGAATCGCCCTGGCTTCGGTCGGCCCGGACTTTCCGCGGGATGACCTTGCCGCCGGCATCCACCAGCATCACGCTGGCCCCGTCGGCGCTGCGCTGCACCGCTTGCTGCGGCACGACGATGGCGTTTTCGCTGACGGCCTGTTCGAGGCGTGCGCGTACGAAAAGCCCGGGCATCAGCAGACGATCCGGATTGGGGAAGGCCGCGCGCAGCACCACAGCACCCGTGCTTTCATCGACCGAGATATCGGAAAACAGCAGCTTGCCCGGATGCGGATAAGGGCGGCCATCTTCCAGTAGCAGGCTGACCTTGGCTTCGTCGCGGCCTACCCCTTTTATCTGGCCGGCTGCCAGCGCCTGGCGCAGTTGCAATACCTCTGCGCTGGACTGAGTCAGGTTGACATAGATCGGATCGAGCTGCTGGACGATGGCCAGCGGCGTTGCCTCGTTCTGGCCGACCAGTGCGCCTTCGGTCACCTGGGCGCGGCCGATGCGGCCGCTGATCGGCGCAGTCACGGTGGCGTGTCCGAGGTTCAGTCGGGCGGACGCCAGCGCCGCCTTGGCCGTGGCGACGTCGGCCGCTGCCTGTTTTTGCCCCGCGCTGATATCGTCGTATTCCTGCTTGCTGATGGCATTGGTTTCCACCAGCGCTGCATAACGTTGTGCTTTCAGGCTGACCTGGGCGAGGTTGGCCTCGGCCTTGGCCAGTGCCGCCTGTGCGCTTTGGTGATTTGCCTGGAAGGGTGCGTCATCGATACGGAACAGCACGTCGCCGGCCTTGACGTCGCTGCCTTCGCGGAAAACGCGTTGCAGCACGATGCCAGGCACGCGCGCCCGTACCTGAGCGATGCGTGCGGCTTCCAGGCGGCCGGGCAATTCGGTGCTGATGGCCAGTCGCTGCGGTGTCACCGTGAGGGTGGCTACGTCTGCCGCCGGCGTGGCGGCAGGGGCCTTGCTGGCTGCGGTACGATCAAGGCAGGCAGTAAGCAGGATAGCAGTGATGATCAGTGCAATCGGGGTCAGGCGACCGGGAGAAATCATGGCGAGCTCGTACGGTAGTGGTGGCGCCGCCGGACAACGTCAGTGCATGGCAAAAGAGTTTCAGCCTGACCAGGCGGATGGGGTTTGTTTTTGGCTAATTGCTAACTGGCACTGTATTATATATATACATTCAATCATGTATGTATATTTGTGCCGGATGTTGTAAATCGCCCGTGCCGGGCGGTGTGAGCATCAGGTATGGACCAGGATATGGCACGGGCAACCAAGGAAGAGGCGCAGGAAACGCGCAAACGGATTCTCGACGCCGCCGAGGATGTGTTTTACGAACAGGGTGTGGCCCGCACTTCGCTGGCCGACCTGGCCGGCGTCGCCGGCGTCACGCGCGGCGCAATTTATTGGCATTTCAAGAACAAGATCGATGTGTTCGACGCCATGTGCGAACGCGTGCGTTTGCCGATGGCGCAAATGGTGCAGGCCAGTGCCGACAGTTGCGCTGACGATCCGCTCGGGCAACTGCGCGCAACCTGTCTTTTTGTATTGCATGAAGCCGCAAGCAACCTGCACGCCCGCAAGGTATTCGGCATTCTGTTTCACCGCTGCGAATACAGCGATGCCGCCCAGGAGTTTGTCACGCTTCAGCAGGATATCCTCAATACCGGCGCGCGCAATATCGAACTGACGCTGAAAAATGCCATCGCGCGCGGCCAGTTGCCGGCTGACCTCGATGCCAGGCTTGCTGCCATCCTGTTCCAGGCCAGCTGGCGGGGGCTGCTCAGCAACTGGCTGATTTCGCCCGGCAGTTTTGACCTGGGCAAGGATGCCGAAAAGTTCGTCGACGCCTGCATGGATATCCTGCGCCTGGCACCGTCGTTACGGCGCTCCGGGCGAATCTAGGCGGCAGCTGGCGGGCAATGGGCGATACTTCAGGTATCGCGACGCGGTACCGTGCATGCGGAATCTGGAACGGGGTTGCAAGTCTGCTATGATCCGGCGACTGTTTCCCTACAAGGAGTACGCATGAACGATACCCGTACGGCCATCCTCGACTGGATGGCACAGGGCCGGTTGCGGCCGCACGAGGCGGCGCACGCGCTGCGTCTGGCCGGCATGATCCCGGGAGGCGACGACTGGCGCTCCTTTCTCGACCGCTTGATGCTCTGGATCGGCACCGTGTCCTGCGGCGCGGCCGTGGTTTTTTTCTTTGCCTATAACTGGCAGGACATGGGTCGTTTCGCCAAGTTCGGCCTGGTCGAATTGCTGCTCCTCGTCAGCCTGGCGAGTTCCTGGCGGCTCAGCCTTGACAGGGCAGGCGGCAAGGCCGTGCTGCTGCTGGCCAGCCTGCTGACTGGCGCCTTGCTGGCATTGGTCGGACAAACTTACCAGACCGGCGCCGACCCGTGGGAATTGTTCGCTGTCTGGGCCGTGGCAATCCTGCCATGGGTCGTGCTGGGGCGGTTCGGCGCCCTGTGGTTGTTGTGGCTGGTTCTGGTCAATCTTGCCGCTTATCTGCATTTCCGCACCTTGGGCGGCTTGTTTGGCTGGCTGTTCGATACCGAGCAGCGCATATGGGCGGTGTTTGCCGTCAACACGGCGGCATTGCTGGCCTGGGAATTGGCTGGCCGCAGCGGTGCGGCATGGCTGCGCGAACGCTGGCCGGTGCGCATCGTAGCCGCCGCCAGCGGCGGCGCCGTCACTACCCTGGCCGTGCTGGCGATTCTCGATTTTCGCCATGGCGGGTCTGGCTGGGCCATGCTGGCCTGGTGCGCCTGGATGACCGCTGCCTTTTTCTATTACCGCAGCCGCCAGCAGGATCTGTTCATTCTGGCCGGCGGCGTGCTGGCGGCCATTGTTGTGGCGACGACTTTCCTGGCGCGCCATGTATTGCGTAATTTTGATGCGGGTGGTTTCCTGTTCATCGGCCTGGTCGTCATCGGCATGTCGGCTGCCGGCGGCATGTGGCTTAAATCCGTGGCAAGCGAGGTGGAAAAATGACATTCCTATCTGCCGAAATTTTGTGGCGGCGCTTGCAGGAGCGCGCTCTTGTCGAAGGTGACATGCCGCTGCCTGCACATGCAGATTCTCCCTGGTACGTGCGCGCCATGCTGGGCATCGCTGGCTGGATCGGTGCGCTGTTCCTGTTAGGCTTTGTTGGCGCCGGCTTCTACTTTGTCATGGATAACGCCGCGGCTGCCGTGACGCTCGCGGCGTTATGCTGCGGGGCGGCTTATGCCATCTTTCGCATGGCCCCGGACAAGGATGTCGCCACGCAGTTCGCGCTTGCGGTCAGCATGGCCGGCCAGGGCCTGTTCATGATCGGCATGAACGAAGCGTTCGGCACGGCTGCCGCATCGGCCTGGCTGGCGTGCGCTGCATTCGAATTGGCGCTGGCTTTGCTGCTGCCGAATTTCGTGCATCGCGTGGTGGCCAGCGCTGCCGCTGCCATCGCACTGGCGCTGGCGCTGAACCGGCTGGAGCTTGGCATGCTCGTCCCGGCGCTACTGGGCGCTGGCATGGCCATGGCCTGGCTGGAGCCGCGCCGCTGGGCGGGCCGGGGTACATTGTGGCGTCCGCTTGGCTACGGCTGGGTTCTTGCCGTGCTGGTGGTAGAGTTGATCGAGCGTTTTGGCTGGTTCCGGGTTTTTCGGCACAGTTACGATGCTGTGTGGTGGGCCGTGCCGCAATGGTTGCTTGCCTGGAGCGGCTGGATCGCTGCCGTGCTGGTCGGGATTGTGCTGGTGGGCGCCGTGGCGCATCTGCTGCGTGATACAGGCGTTTCCCTGGTCAGCGGCAGCGGCCTGGCCGCGCTGGGCGCGGCGGTGCTGGTAGCACTGGTCTCGGTGCCGGCGCCGGGGCTGGCGACGGCAATGCTGATCCTGTTGCTGGGTTTTGCCTGCGGCAATCGTGTGCTGATGGGACTGGGAATCTGTGCGCTGCTCGGCTTTCTTTCGCATTTCTATTATGCGTTGAACGTCACGCTGCTGGTCAAGTCAGGGATCCTGGCCGCCAGCGGAGTGATGTTGCTGGGCGCGCGTTCTCTGGCCAACAATATCTCCCCGCACGACTCCGGCGCAGAAGCTGCCGCAGATGCGGCAGCCTCGATCGATTTCGGCAATGCGGAGGGCAGTCATGCGTAAATGGATTGCAATTGCAGCAGGCATCATCATGCTGGTGCTGGTCAATTTCACCATCTATCAGCGAGAGCATCTTCTACGCGACGGCAAGGTGGTCTTGCTGGAACTGGCGCCGGTCGACCCGCGCTCGCTGATGCAGGGCGATTACATGGCATTGAATTTTGCCATCGCCAACCAGGCGTTCCCCTGGAACAGGCGCGCCAAACTGAATGACGGCCATCTGGTGGTGACGCTGGATGCCAATGGCGTAGGCAAGTTGCGCCGCTTTGCCGATGCCAAGCCGCTCGCCGCCGACGAATTGCTTCTGCGCTACCGCGTGCGCAACGAACAGGTTAAATTCGCCACCAATGCCTTCTTTTTCCAGGAAGGGCAGGGGACGCTGTACGAAAAGGCGCGCTACGGCGAATTCCGCGTCGCGCCAGGCGGCGAGATGATTCTGGATGCGATGCGCGATGCGCAGTTCAGGCGGCTGGGCGTGGCGCGATAAGACCGTGCCCAGGCGCCGTGATCAGGACTTCAGCAGCCCATTGACCTGCGCCAGGTCATCTTCCTTCAGCGAGCCGGCGGCAGACTTCAGCTTCAGGCCGTTGACGATCGTGTCATAACGCGCCTTGGCCAGATTCTGGCGGGTCGTGTAAAGCTGCTGCTGGGCGTTGAGCACGTCGATGTTGATGCGCACGCCGACCTGGTAGCCCAGGCGGTTCGAGTCGAGGGCCGACTGGCTCGAACGTTCTGCCGCTTCGAGCGCCTTTACCTGCGCCAGGCCGCTGGTGACGCCCAGATAAGCCTGGCGGGCGCCCTGGGCTGCAGTGCGGCGGACATTTTCCAGGTCGTTCCTGGCCTTGTCTTCCAGTGCGATGGCTTCGCGCACGCGGCTGCTTGTGCCAAAACCGGAAAACAGCGGCACGGTCCATCGCACCTGGGCCGAGTTCGAGTATCCCGAGGGGTTCGTGACGGATGTGGCGCGGTCGCTATAGTTGCGGCCGGCTTCCAGCGTTACGGTAGGCATGTGGCCGGCGCGATTCCTGCCGATTTCCCGGCGGGCGCTTTCCAGCGCCAGCTTTTGGCTGGCAACGCCATAATTCTGTTGTTCTGCGCTTTCGACCCATGGTTCGATTTGTGCCGGCTTGGGCGGGGTGATCTGCACGCCCGGGCGCAACCCCGCGAGTTCGCCGGCCGGCTTGCCAATGATTTGCTGCAGCGCGTTGCGCTTGATGTCGAGGTCGCTTTGGGCGGCCAATTCCTGCGCCAGCGCCAGGTCATAACGGGCTTGCGCTTCATGAGTATCGGTGATGGTGGCGGTGCCGACTTCAAAGTTGCGTTTTGCCGAAGCCAGTTGTTCCGTGATGGCGACTTTTTGCGCCTGGACCGAAGCCAGGGTATCCTGCGCCGCCAGTACGTCGAAATAGGCTTGCGAAACGCGTACGATCAAGTCTTGCTGCGCCTGGGCGAACTGCGCTTCACTCACGGCAGAGGCGAGCTTGCCTTGCTGGAATTGCTCCCAGTTTGCCCAGTTAAACAGGGGTTGCGACAGCGAAATGCCGTAGCTCTTGTTGTAAATATTTGCGCCCGTCCCCAGTTCGGTGCGCGCGCGTGCGCCGGATGCGGCGACCTGCGGCAGCAGCAACGAGCGCCCCTGGACAGTCTTTTCCTGTCCGGCTGCCAGTGTGGCGCGTGCGCTGGCATAGACCGGGTCATTGGCCAGCGCTTCCTGGTATACCTGCAGCAAGTCCAGCGCATGGGCATTCAAAGACAGGAAACTGCCGGCAAGCAGCGTTGCAATCAGGGTAGGGCGCATTCAATTCTCCGTCGGACTATCCGGGTTAATACGTGGGCATTTCGGGATCGACCTGCTGCGCCCACGCATGGACGCCGCCGGTCAGGTTGATGACGTTTGCATAGCCATGCTGCTCCAGGAAGCGCGCCACCTGCATGCTGCGCATGCCATGGTGGCAAATACAGACTACCGGCGCTTCCTCGTCCAGTTCGGTCATACGGGCCGGCACGCTTTGCATCGGCATCGGCACCGCGCCCTCGATGTGGCAAAAGGCGAACTCGCCGGGCTCGCGCACGTCGAGCAACAGCGGCGGCTCGCGCGAAGCGTCTGCCAGCCAGGCAGCCAGTTCAGGGGCGGTGAGGTGTTGCATGCCGTATGTCCTAGAAACGGAAGTGGGACGGGGTGGTCGCATTTTTCAGCGGCCGAACATTGGTCTCGAACAGCTTGATCGTGTTGAATGCCGTGTCCGAGACGCGCGTGACCAGCACGGCCGACATCACGGGCGCTTCGCCAACGATGGCAAGGATGCGACCGCCGATCTTGATCTGTTGCAGAAAGGCGTCGGGCAACACAGGCAGGCTGCCGGAAATCACGATCACGTCATAGGGCGCGCTTTCGCTGCCGCTGCCGGCCCAGCCGTGGGCGCCATCGCCGAGTTCAACCTTGACGTTGGTGATGCCATTGGCGGCGAGGGTCTGTTCGGCCAGCGCCTTGAGTTCCGGCTCGATTTCGACGGTCGTGACATGGCGTGCCTTCAGCGCCAGCAGTGCTGCCATGTAGCCGGAGCCAGCGCCGATTTCCAGGACGGTTTCGTGTTTTTTCAAGGCGACTTCCTGCAGGATGCGCGCTTCCAGCTTGGGCGTAAACATGCTTTGTCCGCAAGGCAGCGGAATTTCGGTATCCATGAAGGCCAGGTTGCGGTGGGCGGCCGGCACGAAGTTTTCTCGCTTGGCCACGAGCAGCAGCTCGAGGATGTCCTGGTCCAGCACATCCCAGGGGCGGATCTGCTGCTCGATCATGTTGAAGCGGGCTTGTTCAATGTTCATGGTATGGGCTCACTGCGAATAAATGGAATAAGGTCTTGCTTGAAACCCCTCATTTTATCAAATGGGGTCTTCAAGAGGACGTCCGCCAAATTTGACCTTGGCCCAGGCAGCAAAGTCATCCAGGTAGGTGTACATCACCGGCACTACCACCAGCGTCAGCAGCGACGAAGTAATGATGCCGCCAATGACCGCCTGGCCCATCGGTGCACGCTGCTCGGAACCTTCTGCAAGGCCGAAGGCCAGCGGCACCATGCCGAACACCATCGCCAGTGTGGTCATCAGGATCGGCCGCAGCCGCACGTGTGCCGCTTCGAGCAGCGCTTCAGCGCGCGCCATGCCCTGTTTTCTGGCCTGGTTGGCGAAATCGACCAGCAGGATGGCGTTCTTGGTCACCAGGCCCATCAGCATGATGAAGCCGATGATGGAAAACATGTTGAGCGTCGAGCGGAACAGCAGCAGCGCCAGGAAAACCCCGATCAGGGTCAGCGGCAGCGATGACATGATGGCAATCGGCTGCAGGAAGCTGGCAAATTGCGATGCCAGGATCATATAGATGAAAATTATCGCCAGCAACAGCGCGCCCACGGCATAGCCAAAGGATTCCTGCATGTTCTTGGCAGCACCCCCCACCTGAAAGCGGTAACCGGGCGGCAAGTCCAGGGATTGCAGGGCCGCTTTGACTTCCGCGCTGGCCTGGCCGGCGGAGCGGCCGACGACATTGGCCGACAGCTCGACTTCGCGGTTAAGGTCGCGCCGGTTGATCTGGTTGGCGCCGACTGCCGGGGTGATTTCGGCTACCTGGCGCAAGGGCACCATTTTCGGCGTGCCATCGGCATTGGTTTGCGTACTGCCGAGCATCAGGCGCGACAGGTCCTCGATGCTGTTGCGGTCGGTGGGCGCCAGGCGGACGTTGACATCGTAATTCTGGTCATCCGGAGCGCGCCAGTTGCTGGCGGCTTCGCCTGCCAGGAGCGGGCGCAGCGCTGCGCCAATCTGTCCTACGCCAATGCCCAGGTCGGCGCCGATATCGCGACGTGGTGTCACTGAAATTGTCGGCTTTTGCGATTTCAGGCTCGAATCGATATCCACTACACCGGCAATGGCGCGCAATTTCTCCTGCACCTGCTCCGACAGCCGGGCCAGCTGGGTGAGATCCGGGCCAAGGATGGACAGGCGCATTTGCTTGTTGTCGCCGCCCACACCATCCAGCGTGCCGATATGCGTGACTGTAATGCCTGCCACGTGGGCCAGGCGGTCGCGCAAGGGGCCCGCCATCTGGCTGGCACTGCGGCTGCGTTCGCTGCGCGGCACCAGGCGCACGAAAATGGTCGCATAATTCTTGCCTTGGGCATTGCCGGTATTGACGGTGGTGTACAAATCGCGCACTTCGGGAAATTCGCGCAGGATCGCCTCGACCTGGTGCGCCTTGCTTTCCGTGAGTTCCAGGGAAGAGCCCACCGGCGTGTAGAACGTGACGCCGGTTTCCGAATAATCCGCCTGTGGCACGAATTCCGATCCGATCAGGCCGCTGGCCGGCAGCAGGAAGCCGCCGAGGAAGGTGGCGGCAGCGATCGCCAGGGTCGTCTTGCGATGCTTGAGCGACCATTTCAGCAACACCTGGTAGGTATCGGACAGCCATTGCACCAGGCGTTCGAACTGTTCCAGCACGCGGCCGATGGTTTGGGCGTACCAGCCGCGGCGCGTGCCTTTCTCGCCGTGGACTGCCGGATCGGGCCAGATGGAGGAGAGCATCGGGTCCAGCGTAAACGACACGAACATCGAGATCAGTACCGCAGCGGTGACGGTGATGCCGAACTGGTGGAAGAAGCGGCCGATGATGCCGCCCATGAAGCCCACCGGCAAAAATACCGCGACGATCGAAAAGGTGGTCGCCAGCACCGCCAGGCCGATTTCTGCCGTGCCCTCGAGGGCTGCCGTGCGATGGCTCTTGTAGGCGCCATCGACCTTCATGCCGGCGTGGCGCACGATGTTTTCGCGCACCACGATGGCGTCATCGATCAAGAGGCCCACGCACAGCGACAGCGCCATCAGCGTGATCATGTTGATGGTGAAACCGAACATGTGCATGAAGAGGAAGGTGCCGATCAGCGCCACGGGCAACGTGAGTCCCGTGATCACGGTCGAGCGCCAGGAATTCAGGAACAGGAAGACGATCAGGATGGTCAGCGCCGCGCCTTCGAACAGGGTCTTGCGCACATTTTCGACACCCACGCGGATCTGGCGTGAACTGTCCTTGATGACTTCGAGTTTTACGCCGGGGTACAGCGCTTGCAGGGTCGGCTGCAAATCCCGGATTGCCGCGGCCAGGCCATCGGCGACTTCGATGGTGTTCTGGCCCTGCGCCTTGAGAATGTCCAGCGCCAGCGTGCGCTGGCCGTTGTACAACGCCAGGTTTTCCTGTTCTTGCTGGCCATCGACAACCGTGGCGACCTGCGACAGCAATACTGGCTGGCCGCCGCGGCGGGCGACGATGAGCCGGTTGAAGTCGGCCGGATTCTTGATCCTGCCCTGCACCTGCACGACGTTTTCGCTGGAGAGCGAGCGCACCGCGCCCGCCGGCAATTCCTGGTTTTCATTGCGCAGCGCGTTCATGACCTGGTCGACGCCGATGCCGAGCGCTTCCATTTCCGTCGGCTTGATGTAAATATTGATTTCGCGCATGACCCCGCCGACCAAGGTCACTGAACCGACGCCTCGGACGTTTTCCAGGCGTTTCTTGACGACCTGGTCGGCAATCACCGTCAGTTCGCGCATGGTATGGCGGCCATTGCGGGCATCGTTGGCGACCGACACCGAATAGATCGGCCGGTCAGCCGGATCGTAACGGGTGACGCGCGGTTCCTTGACCTCTTTGCGGAAAACCGCCTTTACCAGCGCCACCTTTTCGCGCACATCTTGCGCCGCCTGTGCCGGGTCGACCGTCAGGGCGAATTCGATGATGACGACCGAGGCGCCTTCATAGGAGCGCGAGGTCAGGCTGTTGATGCCGTTAATGGTATTGACCGCTTCCTCGACCTTGCGCGTGACATCGGATTCGACCGTCTCGGGCGATGCGCCCGGGTAGTCGGTCTGGACCACCACGACCGGAAACGTAATATCCGGGAACTGGTCGACCGGCAGGCGCTGATAGGAAAACAGGCCCAGCACCACAAAGGCCAGCATCATCATGGTGGCCAGGACCGGGTTGGCAATACTGATGCGGGTGAACCACATGGCGTCTCAGTCTTTCATCCTGGCGTCAGCGCGCCGCCGGCGTGGCACTGACGGTTGTCGTAGCCGCGCGAGGAGGCGATGGCGCGATCTGGCCACCCTGTGCCAGGCGCACCTTGACGCCCTCCGGCAATTTGCCGAGATTGCTGTTGACAATCAGGCTGCCGGCCGCAAGGCCCTCCAGGATTTCCACGGCTTCGCCTTTGCCATCATTGCCGCGCATACCGACTTTCACGCGTTGCTGACGCAATTCGCCATCGGCAATGGCGTATACCACCGTGCTGCCGGCCTGATCCTGGATGGCGCCTGGAGGGACGCTCAGTACGCCTGGCTTGCTGGTCAGCGTGATCAGGGCCTGGCCAAACATGCCGGCTTTCAGCATGCCTTGCGGATTGTCGACCTGGATAAACGTCATGACCGAGCGCGATCCTGCCTGGGTGAGCGGGTTGATGCGCACGATCCTGCCGGTCAGCGCGGCAGGCAAGCCTTCCAGCCGCACCTCGGCTTGCTGGCCGGGCGCAATCTGCAGGATGTCAGTGGTTGGCACTGCCGCCTCCAGTTCCAGCTGGCGCAGGTCGACCAGATCCAGCAGGCGGCCATCGACCGAAACCTTTTCGCCCGGCTGCACCGAGCGGCTTGCCACTACCCCGGCAATCGGCGCGCGCACGACACTGTCGGTCAGGGCTTTTTGCGCCACATCCAGTGCGCCCTGCGCGGATTCGACGTTGGCATGGGCGATGTCGTACTGGCTGGCAGCGTTATCGAAGGCATTTTGCGAAATGAAGCCCTTGGCGACCAGCGCCCGATTATTTTCGCGGGCCTTGGTGGCGATGGCCAGCTGGGCGCGCGCAGCGTGCAGGCTGCCCCTGGCCTGTTCCAGGCGCGCCTGGTATTCACTGGCGTCGATTTTTACCAGCACCTGGCCAGCTTTTACCGCTTCGCCTTCGCGCACCAGCACTTCACGGACTTCGCCGGCCACCTTGGCCTTGACTTGCGCCTGGTTGACGGCGCGCAGCGCGCCCGACAATTGCAGCACCTGGCGCAATTCGTGCGGCTGCACTTGCGTGATATCGCCCGGCAGGAATTCCAGCGCAGGTGGCGCCTTGGTCAGGGGGGGCTGGACCGGTGCGGCAGCCTGGCGTTTTTTCATTGCCACGGCGCCTGCGCCGAGTGCGAGCAAGCCTGCCAGCGCCAGGATCCAGATTGTGCGTCGCTTCAGCATGGCATTCTCGGTGGCGGCAACGGCATGCCCGGATCCTGCAGCAAGCCGCGCAAGTAAATGTCGATATAGGTCCGCAGGTAGTCTTGCGGCGAAATCTGTTCCATCTGGCAGGCGCCAAACGATTGATTCCATAGCATCAGCATGACCATGGGGGCGATCACCACTTGCAAGGCATGCCGGGTATCGATCGGACGGAATTCTCCCCGTGCGATGCCCAGTTCGAGCACGCGCAAGATCATGCCGCTGACGCGGGAACTGACTTCTTCATAATAAAAACGCGCCACTTCCGGGAAATTCCCGGACTCGGCCATGATCAGTTTGGGAATGCCGGAAATCTTGCTGTTGCCCACCCGGTCCCACCAACCCAGCATGATTTCCTGAAACAACGAGGCGCTGTCGCCCTGGTGTTGCGCAATCATGTCTTCGGCTTCACCGATCATGGGCAGCATGTTTTCGCGCACCACTGCCTTGAACAGATCTTCCTTGTTGGCGAAGTACAGGTACAAGGTGCCCTTGGACACGCCAGCGCGGGAAGCGACATCATCCAGGCGCGTCGCGGCAAAGCCGCGTTCGACAAACAAGTCCAGCGCGGCGGCCAGCAATTCCTGTGGCCGGGCTTCCTTGCGGCGTTCCCAACGCTTGCTTTTAAGAGGACATTGCATGAAGGCAACTCAATAACTTACTAACGAGTCAGTAATGTAAAATGCATTTTACCGGTCGTCAAGTCGCATTTTTTTCCGGGCGCCCGGATTCGCCGGGTATAACGCCGGTTCGCCTGTGCCGATGAATGCAAGTAGAATCGCGCTTGTTGCTTTCTATCAGTGGCGGATCATGAGTCGAATGCGTAAATGGTGGGTGTGGGTCGTTATCGTACTGTTAGCGATTTTGGCGGCAGCCGGATACCGTATGTGGGCAAAAAACGGCGAGCAGCCCCAATACAAGACCGGGAAAGTCGAGCGGGGCGCCATTACCGCCAGCGTATCGGCTTCCGGCACCTTAAGCCCGGTGGTATCCGTCCAGGTCGGCTCGCAAGTGTCCGGCCAGTTGAAGGAGATTTACGCCGACTTCAATAGCGAAGTCAAACAGGGGCAGATCATTGCCCGCATCGATCCGGAAACTTTTGAATACCGGGTGCGCCAGGCGCAGGCCGACCTGGATGCGGCGCGTGCGCAGGTGCTGACCCAGGAAGCCCAGGTTGCCGCACAACAGGCGCAGGCGGCGCAGGCGGAGGTCAACCTCGTTGAAGCCCGCCGCGACCTCGACCAGAAGCAGCAACTGGTCGACAAGGGCTTCATTTCCGCCGCCGAACGCGACAAGGCGCGTGCGATCTATCATGCGCTCGGCGAGCAGACCAATGCCGCACGCGCCCAGGTGCGGGTAGCGCAGGCAGGCAAGGGCAATGCGCAAGCCGCAGTCAAGCAGCGCGAAGCGGCGCTGGCGCAAGCCCGGATCGAACTCGAACGTACGGCAATCAAGGCGCCGGTCAACGGAATCGTGATCAAGCGCAGCGTGGAAAAAGGCCAGACGGTGGCCGCCAGCCTGCAGGCGCCGGAATTGTTCATCATTGCTGAAAGCCTTTCCGACATGCGCGTCGACACCGCCATCGACGAATCGGAAATCGGCCGTATCCGCAATGGCCAGAAAGCCAGCTTTACCGTTGATGCATTCCCCGGGCGTACCTTTGAGGGGCGCGTCAACCAGATCCGCAAGTCGGCGCAAAACGTCTCCAATGTCGTCACTTACATGGTCGAAGTCGATGCCCCGAATCCGCGCAAGGAATTGCTGCCGGGGATGACCGCCAATGTGCGCATCGTCACCGATACGCGTAGCGAGGTCTGGAAAGTGCCCAATGCGGCATTGCGCTTCCGTCCGCCCGGCGCGGCGCGCGGCGCCGCTGCGGCGAATGCCGCCGCGCCCGGGCAGGCTGACAGCCAGGCGGCAAGCCAGGGCCGCGGCCAAAGCGGCGCGTTGCGCGAGCAGCTGGAAAAGGAACTGCAGCTCACCGATGACCAGAAGGGCAAGCTTGATGCGATCTTTGCCGGCATGCGCGAAAAAATGACGGCCGCGCGCGAAGCGCCCCAGGAAGAGCGGCAAAAGCTGATTGAGCGCAACCGCGCCGACATGCGCGCGAAAATCGCTGAAATCCTGACGCCCGAGCAGCGCAAGAAATATGAGGAAATCACTGCGGAACAGGCAGGCAGGCGCGGCACGAATACGCCCGGGCGCGTGTACATCCTCGACGACAACCAGCAGCCCAGGGAGCTGCCGCTGCGCGCCGGCCTGACCGACGGCACCATGACCGAAGTGACGGCGCCGGACCTGAAGGAAGGCATGGTGGTGATCACCGGCGTGATCGCGGCGCCGGCTGGCAGCAAGCCTGCGGCGGCGCCCGGCCCGCGCATGTTTTAATTGAGGCACGCATGAGTGCACTGATCGAGTCGCGTAACCTGGTCAAGGACTATGTCATGGGCAGCAACCATGTCTTTGCGTTGCGCGGCGTGTCGCTGTCGATCAAGGAAGGCGAATTCGTTGCGATCATGGGTGCCTCCGGTTCCGGCAAATCCACGTTCATGAACATGCTGGGTTGCCTGGACTTGCCGACTTCGGGCGAGTATTTCCTGGCCGGCGAGCTCGTGTCGGCAATGGATAATGATCAGCTGGCAGCGATCCGCAACCGCCGCATCGGTTTCGTGTTCCAGCAATTTAATCTCTTGCCGCGCACGACGGCCCTGGACAATGTTGAATTGCCCTTGCTGTATTCATCGGTGCCGGCGGCCGAGCGCCATGCGCGCGCCGCGCAACGCCTGGCCGAAGTGGGCCTGGCCGAGCGCATGGACCATCACCCGGCGCAACTCTCCGGCGGCCAGCAGCAGCGCGTGGCGATTGCCCGCGCCCTGGTGAACAACCCTGCGCTGATCCTGGCCGATGAACCGACCGGTGCGCTTGATTCGCGCACCAGCGTCGAAATCATGGCGCTGTTCCAGAAACTATCCCGTGCCGGCATGACCATCGTGCTGGTGACCCATGAGCACGACATCGCCAGCTTTGCCTCGCGCATCATTACTTTCCGCGATGGCAATGTCATTGGCGATGCCGCCAATCAGCCGCAAGATGCGCAGGCGCAGCTGGCCGCAATCGACCAGGCAAGCATTGCCGCTCCGGAAGCAAGCGCATGAACCTGCTGGCGACATTTCGCATTGCCCTGAATGCCTTGCGCGTCAATATGCTGCGCTCGATGCTGACCATGCTTGGCATTATCATCGGCGTGGCCGCTGTGATCACCATGATCGCGGTCGGCGCCGGCGCGCAGGCGCGCATCCAGGAACAGATCAAGAGCCTGGGTTCCAACCTCATGATCATCATGCCGGGATCGACCACTGCCTCCGGGGTGCGGCTGGGCGCCGGCGCCAACCAGAACCTGACCGAGGACGATGCGCTTGCCATTGCCCGCGAAATCCAGCAAGTGCAGGCGGCCGCGCCGTCCATGCGCAGTTCCGCGCAACTGATTGCGGCAGGGAGCAACTGGTCGACGCAGATCAATGGCGTCACGCCCGATTACTTCGAGGTGCGCGAATGGCCGCTGGCGTCCGGGCGCATGTTCGAGGCGAATGAATTGTCCGGTTCGGCCAAGGTCGTCATACTTGGCCAGACAGTGGCGGACCAGCTGTTCGGTGACATCGACCCGGTCGACCAGATCTTGCGCATCAAGAATGTGCCGCATACCGTGATCGGCGTATTGGCCAGGAAAGGCCAGAGCATGACGGGGCAGGACCAGGACGATGTGGCGATGGTGCCGCTGTCGACGGCGCGCAACCGCCTCTTTGGCAGCACCCAGGGCAAGCTGCGACGGGTCGGCACGATCCAGGTCAAGGTGCGGGAAGGCGCCGACATGAAGGAGGCGGAAGAGGGGATTCGCCAGTTGCTGCGGCAGCGCCAGCGCACACAGCCGGGCGCCGACGATGCCTTCACGATCCGCAACCTCACGGAGATCCTCGCGACCCAGGAAGAATCCTCGCGCATCATGACCATCCTGCTGGCGGCGGTGGCCTCGGTGTCGCTGCTGGTGGGCGGCATCGGCATCATGAACATCATGCTGGTGTCGGTCACCGAACGCACCCGGGAAATCGGCTTGCGCATGGCGGTCGGCGCGCGCGGCCGCGATATCCTGACGCAATTTCTGGTGGAAGCCATCACGCTGTCGCTGATCGGCGGCTTCATTGGCATCGTGCTGGGCGTGGCCGGCTCGTTCCTGGTCAGCCAGTTCGCCGGCTGGGCGACCCGGCTGTCGCCCGAATCCATCGTCCTGGCAGTGGGTTTTTCTGCCGCGATCGGCATTTTCTTCGGCTTTTATCCGGCGCACAAGGCGTCGAAGCTGCTGCCGATCCAGGCGCTGCGCTACGAGTAGAGGAAGCTAGCGCCTGGCGCGCAGGTTGTTGTCGAAGAAAAAGCGCGTTACCCAGGCCGGGTAATTGATGTGCCGGTAGTCGTGGAACGTGTCGCCATAGGTGCCGCCGCCGCTGCCGCCATCGCCCACCGCGAACGCGTGGCCCATGCCTTCGACCTGGATGTGCGCCACGCGCACCCGGCCCTTGTCATCCTTGTGCAGGCTGCCGTTGCTCTGGTTGGTTTCGGCGATCTTCCCGGCATCCTGGCTGGCGCCATACAGGGCTTGCAGGGCATCGCGGTTGCGCTCGGCATGCGCCGGCTGGGACATGCGGTCTTCGCTGCCGTGGATGACGCTGGCAACCTGGCTGGACAAGGCAGCTTGCTGCTCGCCTGCATAGCGCCGGCAATTCTCGACGATGGTCGCGGCTTCCACCTTGGGCGGGCCGAACATGTCCATGACATTGGAGCCCATCGCAGGCGCGGAATGCAGCCCGACGCCGGCGACCAGTTCCGGGTAGGCGCACGCCAGCACTTGCGCCACGGCGCCGCCTGAAGACATGCCGACGACATAGACTTGCGCGGGATCGATGTTCAGTTCAGGACGTGCCTGCAAGCCCTTGATCATGCCGGCCAGCGCGCCGATGTCGCGGCCGCCGCGCTGGTGCTCGGTGCCGAACCAGTCCCAGCAGCCGGCAAACAGGCGCGACCCGGGTGTATTGGTTTCCGGGACATCGGGTGCGGCCACGACCATGCCATATTGTTCTGCCACGTTTTCCCAGCCTGAACGCTTGCCCATGATGTCGCCATGGACCGTTTGCTTGCAGCCGTGCAGCACCACCATCAGGGCGCGTTTGCTGGAAAGTTTCGGCCTGACTTGCTGCGGCAGGTAGACATACAAGTTGAACATGCCGTAACTTTGCGCGCTTTCCGTCCATGCGCCGGCTTTTGGGGCTGCGGCAATGGCGCCTGCGCTGACCAGAAAAAGCGCCAGGGCGCGTACAATAGGGCGTGAAAGTGGCAGCATCGTGTCGTCCTCGCTTCCCGAAATGAAGTGTATTGATCTTTGTGGCTTGATTCTACGCGGCGAATTATTTTCGTGGCAATTCTTTGTGCAATTTCCATCATGACTGCCTATTCCTGCCGCAACGGGTGCGGCGCCTGCTGCATCGCCCCGTCAATTACCTCGCCGATTCCGGGCATGCCGTCCGGTAAGCCGGCCGGGGTGCGCTGCGCGCAACTCGACGCGCAAAATGGATGCCGCATTTTTGGCGACCCGCGCCGCCCAGCGGTCTGCGCCAGCCTGCAGCCTTCAACTGAAATGTGTGGCGATTCGCCGGCTCAAGCCATGCACTGGCTGACGCGACTCGAAGCGGCGACTTCCCCCTGAATCAAGTCGCCGTGCGCTTGTGGATCGTCACGCGCACACCGTTTTCGGAGCGGATCGTGAGGCGGCCGACCGGTTGCGGCGCCTGGCCGTCCGGCGGCGCAGCAAACCGGAAGCGGCGCACCAGCGTCGCCAGGATCAGCGCGGCTTCCTGCAGCGCAAAGCTGGCGCCAATGCACACCCGCGGGCCCATGCCGAAGGGCAGGTAGGCGCATTTCAGCGATTCTTTCGCACTGTCGCTGGCGAAGCGGTCAGGATCGAACTCGTCCGGGCGCTCCCACAGGTCGCGATGGCGCTGGATGAGCCAGGGGGCAATCACGATGATGGCGTCCTTGGCAACGTTCTTGCCGCGCATCGTGCGGCCAACTTTTGCCTGCCGCACGAAAAAGCCGACCGGCGGGTATAGCCGCAGGCTTTCGCGAAAAACATTCCAGGTCAGTTCCAGGTCTTTGACGTGGCCATATTCAATGTCGCCATCGCCCACCACCGCCGAGAGTTCGGCGTGCATGCGCTCCTGGATTTCCGGGCTCATGGAAATCAGATACAGCGACCATGCCAGTGCACTTGCCGAGGTTTCATGCCCGGCCAAAAACAGCATGCCGACCTGGTCTACCAGTTCACTGAAAGCGAAGCCGTCACCGGTGTCCGGGTTTTTTGCGCCCAGCAGGGCGGAAAGAATATCCTGATGCTCGCCAGGATTGCCGGCGCGGTGGGCATCAAAGCGCGGGCGGATGAATTTTTCGAGCAGGGAGCGGATTTCGCGCGCGGCGCGATTGCTGCGGTAAATGTCGAGCCAGGGCGAGAGCCAGCGCGGCAGCCCGAACATGATCGGGGTAATCTGGCGTGGCGCCATTTTCTGGAAGATATTGAAATTGTGGAAAATCTTGCGCGCATCCTCACTTTCCATCGACAGCGAGAGGATGGTGCGGAAAATGATATCGGCCGTGACATGGGTCATTTCCTGGTCGATATCCGTGACGATGCCATCGGGCAGCGCGGCAACGCGCGCTTCCATCGCATCGACCGCTGCCATCATCAGCGGGAAAGCCGTTTTTAATCGCATGTGGCTGAACCCGGTGCCCACCATTTCGCGCTGGATTTGCCATTGCCGGCCATTGGTCGTGAAAATGCTCGGGCCGATCAGCGGGTCGAGCAGCTTGCCCAGCAAGTCGGTTTTGGGAAAATTGGCATACTCATCGACCATCGCTTCCCGCACCAGCTTGGGATCGTTGACGATGTAGAGGTCGAGCCCGGGAAATTTGACCTCGGCCATTTGCATCTGGTAATTGCGTTCGACCAGGCCATCCAGCCACGAGCGGCGCAGGCTGGAAAACAGGCGCAGCGCCCCGGACCTTGCCTTGTGCGGTTTGGGATAGACCGGGCAAAAACGGCTCATGGCTTGGCTTTCCTTAATACGGATTTGTCGAGAGAGGGCTTGGCGCGGTAGCGTTCCGCCAGGCTGAGAGGCCCGGCGGTGATCGCGAAATAATCGTATTCGCCGGCTTTTTCGCCCGCCATCAGGTACTGGAAATGGTTGCGGTACCAGCTGCGGCGGATGCGCGCATAGCTTTCGGCAGAAAACAGCGTGACAAAGCGCGCCGACAGCAATTTCGGCCGGGGCTCCATGTTGTCGCGACGGATGCCGGCCAGCGCTACCGTGTCGAGGAAGACGAAACAGGCAAGATCCGTGGGGGCGGTGAAGTCGATCCAGTCGAGCCGGTCGGCATGGGCGATGGCCGCCAGTTCGGCATGGAAGGATTTTGCCTGGGGAAACAGGCTGAGGATCGGGATGCATTGCCCGAGCGTCATCAGGCTGATGCGCGGGCGGTGCGCCGTCAATTTCGGGTAACGCTGCAATGCCCGGCCCAGCACGGCGGCGGCGATAATGGCGCCGGAACTGTGACCCACCAGCAGCACTTCATTGGCCTCGCTGTCACGGACCAGGTCCGCCAGGTAGTGCGCAAATTCATCCAGCCGCGCGTCCAGATCGGGCGTGGCGCCAAGCGCTTGC
Organism: Janthinobacterium sp. 17J80-10; assembly: GCF_004114795.1. NCBI lineage: Bacteria > Pseudomonadati > Pseudomonadota > Betaproteobacteria > Burkholderiales > Oxalobacteraceae > Janthinobacterium > Janthinobacterium sp. 17J80-10. Next base: position 1,094,923 of record NZ_CP035311.1, read on the forward strand.
TGGGTATGGAATGCCATGCTGCGCGCCAGCCAGAAGCTGTTGCTGAGACGCTCGATCAGGCGGCCGCCCTGGATGACCAGGCCGAAGGCAATCAGCCCCGCCGCGATGCCGAGCCAGCGCGGCAGGCTTGCCGCTTGCGCCAGCCAGTCGATGCCGATGACGGCGCCGACGCCCAGTCCCAGTACTGCCAGCATCAGGAAGGCGGGATACACGGCGGCGATGAACATCCAGATCGATTCCTTGCGGATCTTCCACAAGACCCCGCTGGTGAGGTAATGCCGCAGCGCTCTCAGATACCGCGCCATCAGGATCAGGTCGTTGCGCGGCCAGTGGTGACTGATGACATCTTCCCAGCGCATGAATTCATAGGTGGTCTCGACCGTCCTGCCTTCGCATTGCGTCTGCATCTTCCAGCCGCTGGCGAGTGTCGAGGTTTTCTCGCTCTTGCTGAAATCGATCGTCATGCCGTTCAGGACGGCTTGCTTGGCGGCTTCCGCACGGTAGAGGCGGCGGTAATGCGCCGGACCGCGCGGATCAAAGCCGCTGAAATACAGGACATGACGCTTGTTGACAGGAGTATGCTGCGGGATGTTAGGGCTCATGCGGAGTCATGTGGTGTGGGCCGGGCGCTTGCCGTTCTATTATATAGAGTCCGGTTAGTTGATTGAATGGAATAAAGGAAGTGTGGAAATGACAAAAATGGCGCTGCGTTGCTGTCTCGTCATGGTGATGGTCTCCATGGTTGGCTGTGCCAGCCTGCTGGGGCCGCGTGACTTCGAGTTGCCCTTGTCGACCTTGCAATCCTCGCTCGAGAAACGCTTTCCATTTAACAACCGCTATCTGGGCTTGTTCGATATTCAATTGAGCGCCCCGCGTCTGGACTTGCAAACCGGGAGCAACCGCATTGTCACCAGCTTTGATGCGGCGATTGCGCCTGCCTGGCTCAAACGTTCATGGCAAGGCAATTTTGCCTTGTCGGGCGAACTGGCCATCGATTCCGTTAAAAACGCCGTGATCTTGACGGATCCGCGGGTTGAATCGCTGAACATTGCCGGCCTCGATGACAGGTATGCAAAGCAATTACAGAAAGTCAGTGGCATCATTGCCGAAGAGTTATTCCGTGGCATGCCTTTATATACATTCCAACCCACTGAATTCCGGTATGGCGGAACGTCTTTCTTGCCTACAAAAATCAATACGCGTGGAAACGGGCTCGTGGTAACCTTTGAACCGGTAAAATAGCGTTCTTGTTGTTCCCTTCTGGCATTTTCAGAGCCCGCGCAGCGCTACGGCCGCGGGTTTTTTATTGATTATTTGAATAATTCTCCCACCGCATGGATTTAACGATTGTAATCAAGGCCCTGATCATGGGCATTGTCGAAGGCTTGACCGAATTCCTGCCGATTTCCTCCACCGGCCATCTGATCCTTGCCGGCAGCCTGCTCGATTTCGGCCGCGACATTGGCAGCGACAAGCTCAAGGTATTTGAAATCGCCATCCAGTCCGGCGCCATGCTGGCCGTGGTCTGGGAATACCGCGTCAGGATCGCCGCCGTGCTGGCCGGCCTATTCTCGGACGCCCGCGCGCAGAAATTCGCGCTGAATGTGCTGGTGGGCTTTTTGCCGGCCGCCATCCTGGGCTTGTTGTTCAACAAGGCGATTTCGGCCGTGCTGTTTGCCCCGGTGCCGGTAGCAATTGCCTTCATCATCGGCGCGTTCGTCATCCTGTGGGTGGAGCGGCGCAACCGCACCAATCCGGCAGCCGTGCGCATCGAATCGGTCGACGACATGAGCTTGCTCGATGCGCTCAAAGTGGGCTGCGCGCAGGCGTTTGCCCTGATCCCGGGCACGTCGCGTTCCGGCGCCAGCATCATCGGCGGCATGCTGTTTGGCATGTCGCGCAAGGCCGCCACGGAGTTTTCCTTTTTCCTCGCCTTGCCAACGCTCTTTGGCGCCTCGATCTATTCGCTGTACAAGGAACGCGCCCTGCTGTCGGCGGCGGACTTGCCGCTGTTTGGCCTTGGCGGCGTGGCAGCGCTGGTATCGGCCTTCCTGTGCGTGCGCTGGCTGCTGCGCTATATCAGCACGCATGATTTCACCTTCTTTGCCTGGTACCGCATCGTTTTCGGCGTGGTGATTCTCGTGACGGCATTCCAGGGCTGGGTGGACTGGTCGCATTGATGGAAGAGTCCGGCATACGCGCACGCGCGCAGCACATTCTCGATAGCGTATTCGGCTATCCGGCATTTCGCGGCCAGCAAGCCGAGATCGTCGAGCAGGTTGCCCTCGGCGGTGATGCCCTGGTCTTGATGCCCACCGGTGGCGGCAAGTCGCTGTGCTACCAGATCCCGGCCTTGCTGCGCGACGGCGTCGGCGTGGTGGTGTCGCCGCTGATCGCCCTGATGCAGGACCAGGTCGATGCGCTGGCTGAAGTCGGCGTGCGCGCGGCTTACCTGAACTCGACCCAGAGCTTCGATGAAATGGTGCAGACCGAGCGCAAGTTGCGCCGCGGCGAGCTCGACCTGGTGTACGTGGCGCCGGAGCGCCTGATGACGCCGCGCTGCCTGGAATTGCTGGAAGCCTCGAAGATCGCCCTGTTCGCCATCGACGAGGCACATTGCGTTTCGCAATGGGGACATGACTTCCGCCCGGAGTACATCAAGCTGTCGGTCTTGCACGAGCGCTTCCCCGCCGTGCCGCGCATTGCGTTGACCGCCACGGCGGACCAGCAGACGCGTGAGGAAATCATCGAGCGCCTGCAGTTGCAGGAAGCGCTGCAGTTCGTTTCTTCCTTCGACCGCCCCAACATCCGTTATCAGATCGTCGAAAAGGTCAACGCCCGCAAGCAGCTGCTCGATTTCATCGAAAGCGAACATGCGGGTGACGCCGGCATCGTGTATTGCCTGTCGCGCAAAAAAGTCGAGGAAACCGCCGAATTCCTGAATGCCAGCGGCATTGCCGCCTTGCCTTACCATGCCGGCATGGAGACGGCCAAGCGCAGCGCCAACCAGGCGCGCTTCCTGCGCGAAGATGCCATCGTGATGGTGGCGACAATTGCTTTCGGCATGGGCATCGACAAGCCCGATGTGCGCTTTGTCTGCCATCTCGACCTGCCCAAAAGCATCGAGGGCTATTACCAGGAAACCGGCCGCGCCGGCCGCGATGGCGCTCCCGCCAACGCCTGGATGGCGTACGGCTTGCAGGACGTGGTGCAGCAGCGCCGCATGATCGACCAATCCGAGGCAGACGACAGTTTCAAGCGGGTGCAGGGCGCCAAGCTCGATGCCATGCTGGGCCTGTGCGAAACCCTGTCGTGCCGGCGCGTGCGCCTGCTGGAGTATTTCGGCCAGCCTGCCAGCGCCTGCGGCAACTGTGACACGTGCCTGAATCCGCCGGTGTCCTTCGATGCCACCGTCCCCGTGCAAAAGCTGCTGTCGGCGATTTACCGCACCGAGCAGCGCTTCGGCGCCATGCACGTGATGGATGTGCTGCGCGGCGTCGAGGCTGACAAGGTCAAGCAATGGCAGCATGACCAGCTCTCGGTGTTCGGTATCGGCGCCGAGCGTGGCGACGCCGAATGGCGCGCCATCCTGCGCCAGGCCATCGCCCTGGGCCTGGTGACGGTGGATCACGACAGCTTCAATGCCCTGAAGCTGACCGATGCGGCGCGGCCGGTCTTGCGCGGCGCGCAAAAGATCCTGCTGCGCGAATACCAGAAACCGGTCAGCCAGCGCAAGAAGGGCGTCAAGCCCAAAGGCTATGTGGAAAGCGACCTGTCGACGCAGGAGCAGACGGTATTCGACAAGCTGCGCTGGTGGCGCGTCGAGACCGCGCGCAAGCACAATGTGCCAGCCTATGTCATTTTTCACGATGCCACCATGCGCGAAATCGCCAAGGCCCGGCCTGCCTCGCTGGATGACTTGCGCCATGTCTCGGGCGTCGGCGAGAAAAAGCTGGAAACCTATGGCGAGGAAATCATCGCGCTGATGGCCGAACTGGCCTAAGCTCTCACCTTTATCGCAATCCTGGCTGTTCCCATGGAAATCGACCTCATTCGCCAGCGCCTGCGTGCCCTGGGCGCCCGACCGGAACACGAGCAGCGCGTGCTGCGCGACTGGCTGCAGGCACGCCCCTATGACCAGGGGCGGCGGCGTCCGAAGGATTATCTGCCGCTGACGCTGCGCGAGGCGCTGCCGGAAATCGATACGCAATTGCGCGGCATGGTGCGCCTCCTGTCTTGCCACGAGACGGCGGAGGGTTCGGCGCGCCTGCTGGTGAGCCTTGCGGATGGCCAGACGATTGAGAGCGTGCTGTTGCCGCGCGACGGGCTCTGTGTTTCCAGCCAGGTTGGCTGCGCCGTCGGCTGCCAGTTTTGCATGACCGGGCGCAGCGGCCTGATCCGCCAGCTCACCAGCGGCGAGATCGTCGCCCAGGTGGCCCTGGCGCGCCAGCAGCGCGTGGTCAAGAAAATCGTGTTCATGGGCATGGGTGAACCCGCGCACAACCTCGACAACGTGCTGGAAGCCATCCAGTTGCTGGGCACGGAAGGCAACCTCGGTCACAAGAACCTGGTGTTCTCGACGGTCGGCGATGCCCGCGTATTCGAGCGCCTGCCGCAAGGCAAGGTCAAGCCGGCACTGGCCCTGTCGCTGCATACCACCAAGCCGGCGTTGCGTGAGCAATTGCTGCCGCGGGCGCCGCGTCTGACGCCTCAGGAACTGGTGGACCTGGCGGAAGCCTATGGCCGCGCCACGGCCTATCCCGTGCAATATCAGTGGACCCTGCTGGAAGGCATCAACGATGGCGAGGATGAAATCGACGGGATCGTGGCTCTGCTCAAAGGCAAGCATGCGGTGCTGAACATGATTCCCTATAACACCATCCCGGATCTACACTTCAAGCGGCCCTCATGGGAACGCGCGCGTGCCATGGTGCGCGTGCTGCACCAGCGCGGCGTGCTGGCCAAGCTGCGCGATTCGGCGGCGCAAGAGGTCGATGGCGGCTGTGGCCAGTTGCGGGCCAGGGCGATTGCTGCGCAGACGCCGACCATCAAGATTCATGCCCTGTGATTTTTCTTTTTTGACTGATTGAGTATGTCTGCAACCTTCGCCTCCTTTGGCCTGATCGACGCGCTGCTGGGCGCTGTCGATACGCTCGGCTACAAAACCCCCACGCCGGTGCAGGTGCAAGCCATTCCCGTGATCCTGGCCGGGCGTGACTTGATGGCGGCGGCGCAGACCGGCACCGGCAAGACCGCCGGCTTTGCCTTGCCGCTGCTGCAGCGCCTGACCATGGAAGGCCCGCAAGTGGCCAGCAATTGCGTGCGCGTGCTGGTGCTGGTGCCGACACGCGAACTGGCGGAACAGGTCTACCAGAGTTTTTGTGAATACGGCGCGCATGTGCCCTTGCGCATGGCGGTGGCCTATGGCGGCGTGAGCATCAATCCGCAGATGATGAAACTGCGCAAAGGGCTGGACGTCCTGGTGGCCACGCCCGGGCGCCTGCTCGACCTGTACCGCCAGAACGCCGTCAAGTTCACGCAATTGCAGACGCTGGTGCTGGACGAGGCTGACCGCATGCTCGACCTGGGTTTTTCGCGCGAGCTCAACGCCGTGTTCGAGGCCTTGCCGAAGCGCCGCCAGACCCTGCTTTTTTCGGCGACCTTTTCGGATGCCATCCGCACCATGGCGGCGACGCTGCTGGTGGACCCGGTCAGCGTGGAGGTCAGTCCGCGCAACGCGGCGGCGAAAACCGTCAAGCAATGGCTGGTGCCGGTCGATAAGAAGCGCAAGCCCGAGCTCTTCCTGCACTTGCTGAAGAAAAAGCGCTGGGGCCAGGTGCTGGTCTTCGTCAAGACCCGCAAGGGGGTCGAGCAACTGGTCGATACCCTTGCAGCAAAAGGCGTGAGCGCCGATTCGATCCACGGCGACAAGCCGCAGCCGGCACGCCTGCGCGCCCTGGAACGCTTCAAGGCAGCCGAGGTGCAAGTCCTGGTGGCAACCGATGTGGCCGCGCGCGGGCTTGATATCGACGATTTGCCGCAAGTGGTCAATTTCGACTTGCCCATCGTCGCCGAGGATTACGTGCACCGTATCGGCCGCACCGGCCGCGCCGGCGCCACCGGCGAGGCGGTGTCGTTAGTCTGCGCCGATGAAGTGCAATTGTTGTCGGCAATCGAAACCCTGATCCGCCAGACCCTGGTGCGCATCGACGTGCCGGAGTTCGAGCCGGACCACCGGGTTCCCATGACGGATGGGCGCGGGCAGGTGCTGAAAAAGCCGAAGAAGCCGAAGAAGCCCAAGTTCGGCCCGGGACGCCCGGCGAAGTAACCGCTTACTGATGGCGCATCCGGCAGGCGTTGGGGGCTATTGCCCGCCGCGTGCCTCGGCAAGCGCAATGGTCAGGTGCTGCACCTTCTTTTTCAGCTGGTCGCGCTCTTCAGTCAGTTCGGCGACGGCTTGCGTCAGGCGATGGATTTCGAGCTGATCGGGCGAGGCGTCGTCGGGAGGCGGCTCCGCTGCCGGCTTGGGCGGCAAGCGGGCTTCGCGCACCTGGCGCGCCACCTGGCGCAATTCTTTCTTGCCGCCGGCAACCGCTGCGACCTGCTTTTCCTCGGGCAGGGAAGCGACGGTAGCGGCGGCATTAATCGAAATCATCCCCGACTTGACCGCGCTGACCAGTTCGGGCGTGGCCGTTTTCTGGATTTTCTCGATCTGGCCCAATGTGGCGCTGCTCACCCGCGCCGCCTTTGCCACGACCTCGCGCTTCGTCCATGGCGGGTCCGACACGGGCCTGGCTGTGGTATCGGCGCCGGCAGGCTTGGCCGACGGCGACGGGGTCTGTGCCAGGCGCGCTGCGACGATTTCTTTCTTGCGCAAGGCCAGCACCCCGCGCTGAAAATCCGAGACGCTGCGGCGCCCGAGATGGTTGTCGATCATCCACAGGTGCACATCGTCGATGGATTTGAACGTCTGGTTCTGGATGGTGTTGAAGGGGATGCCGTGTTTCTGGCAAATGCCATAACGGTTGTGGCCATCCACCAGCAGGTCGCCCCACAGCACCAGGGCATCGCGGCACCCTTCGGCGAGCAGGCTGCGCTCCAGCGCGGCGTATTCGTCTTCGGTCAGCGGATCGATGTAGGCACGGAGGTCTTCGTTGATGGTAAGGGTCATGGTGTTGCGTAAATAAATCGGTAGCGGCGTAGTGTACACACGGCTGCGGATTTGCGCCGCATGGCGCACTGGAATTTCAGGCGATGACCTGTTGTTATATACAGTATAATCGGTGGCGTCACGATTTTGCTTGGTTCATCTTACTGCCTTCAAACGATGCATCTGCCGCCTGACGTTCGCCGCATTGCCCATCTCGACATGGATGCCTTTTACGCATCGGTCGAACTCTTGCGCTATCCGGAATTGCGCGGCATGCCGGTCGTCATCGGCGGACGTTCGGTGGACCGGCCCGAAGTGCAGCCGGACGGTACCCGCCGCTTTGCCCGGCTGCGCGACTATGCCGGGCGCGGGGTCGTGACGACCTCGACTTACGAGGCGCGTGCGCTGGGCGTGTTTTCCGCGATGGGGATGATGAAGGCGGCGCAACTGGCGCCAGAGGCCATTATTTTGCCGGTCGATTTCGACGCCTATCGCCATTATTCACGGCTCTTCAAGAAGGCGGTGGCGCAGATTGCGCCGCATATCGAAGATCGCGGCATCGATGAAATCTACATCGACTTGGGCGATATTGCCGAAGACACGCGCGCGCTGGCCTTGCGCATCAAGCAGGCCGTGCGCGAGGCCACAGGCCTGTCTTGTTCGATCGGCGTGGCGCCCAACAAATTGCTGGCCAAGATATGCTCCGACCTCGAAAAACCGGACGGCGTGACCATTCTTTCCCATGCCGATATCCCGGGCCGCATCTGGCCGCTGCCGGTGCGCAAGATCAATGGCATCGGCCCCAAGGCCGGAGAAAAACTTCAGGCGCTCGGCATTGGCACGATCGCCGAACTGGCCCGGGCCGAGCCGGATCTGCTGCAGGCGCATTTTGGCCTCAGCTATGCGCAGTGGCTATGCAAGGTCGCGCAGGGAAGTGACGACAGGCCCGTTGTCACCCGGTCGGAACCGAAATCGATCAGCCGCGAAACCACGTTTGAGCGGGACTTGCATGCCCGTCAGGACCGCGACACCCTCTCGCGCATCTTCACGGAATTGTGCGTGCGGGTAGCCGAGGATTTGCGCCGCAAGAACTACGTCGGCCGCACCATCGGCATCAAGTTGCGCTATGCGGATTTCCGCACCGTGACCCGCGATGTCACCTTGCCCGAGCCGACTGCCGATGCGGCAGGCATTCGCCGCGCGGCCGGCGAGTGCCTGCGCCGGGTGCCGCTGGAGCAGCGCCTGCGGCTTTTTGGCGTGCGGGTGGGGGCGCTTTCCCGGCCGGAGGCAGTCAAGGCAAACGCCGGTATTGTTCAGACGGCGTTTGCTTTCGGCGAGTGAGTTTCTAGCGTTTGACGAACACCAGGTCCCAGACGCCGTGGCCGAGCTTGATGCCGCGCTTCTCGAACTTGGTATTGGGCCGGTAGGCGGGACGTTCGGCGTAATTCCCGGCCGTATTTTGCAAGCTCGGTTCGGCCGACAGCACGTCCAGCATTTGCTCGGCATATTCCTGCCAGTCAGTGGCGCAGTGCAGGTAGCCGCCGGGGGCGATGCGGGACGCGAGCAGATCCACGAAGGGCGGCTGGATCAGGCGGCGCTTGTTGTGGCGCGCCTTGTGCCAGGGGTCGGGGAAAAATACATGCACGCCGGCCAGCGCTGCCGGTGCAATCATGTTGGTAACCACCTCGACTGCATCATGCTGGACGATGCGCAGGTTCTGCAAGCCTTGTTCGCCAATCAGTTTCAGCAGGCTGCCCACGCCTGGGGTATGCACTTCGACACCGATGAAATTTTTCTCCGGCATGCCGGCGGCAATCGTTGCCGTGGTGTCGCCCATGCCGAAACCGATTTCCAGGATGGTGGGGGCGGTGCGGCCGAAGACCATCTCCACATCCAGCAAGGCTTTCTTGTAGGGCAGGCAGAATTGCGGGCCGAATTCTTCCAACGCGCGCGCCTGGCCGGTCGACAGCCGCCCGGCGCGGGTGACAAAGCTGCGGATGCGGCGCTCGGTCGGATCATAGAACAGCGGTTTGCCGTCGGCGTTTTCTGGAAGGTCGGACATGCTGTGGTCGCAAAGGCAAAAATTGGGCGTGATGCCAAGAAAAAGGCACCGGCTTGCGGTGCCTGGAAAGCTGGAGCGGGTGAAGGGAATCGAACCCTCGTCGTAAGCTTGGGAAGCTTCTGCTCTACCATTGAGCTACACCCGCGACAGCCGACATTCTACGCAAGTTTGCAGGAATTCGGCAAATGCCGGGCGCAGACGGCGCATCTATGAAGCAGCCTGATTCATGTCCAGGCGAGCGAGATTGCGGGGCAGCGCTGCGCCGGGGCGCACCGGGTCGTTCTCGATTTCCCGGATGGCTTTGCGGATCGTGGCCACGGTGTCTTCATTCAACAGGACTTCGTAGTGATTCGATTCGATCTCGACCAGGCGCATGTCATCCCTCTGGCGCATGGATGCCAAAGTCACGACGCCATCATTGGCGGTCGCCATGAAGGGTGAATGTCCCTTGACGCTGACAATATTGGTCCACGCGCACGGCGGCTCGAATTGCAGGCTATTGACGATTGGCGCGCCTTTTGGGCGGATATCCTGGAATACTTTGTTGAACGGCATCATATAGGCCAGCACTTCCGCAGCTTCACTCCCGCCATAGGGGGTACTGATCGTGACTGCGCCAAGGATACGTGACTGCAGTTCTTCTGCCAGGTGCAGCGCGTGGATGCCGCCGAGCGAATGTGCTACCAGGAATATGTCATCGATGCCGTCGATTTTCCGGAGCATGTCCTGGTGATTGGCATAAAAGCCATTGTCGCTGTTGTACTCCAGATAAATATGCTTGTGGCGGGACAACTTGCTCGATAGGAAATTGAAGCTTTGCGCCGTGGCCCGATGCCCATGGATGAATACGATATTCATTTTGTTTCCCCTTCCGAAATTTCAGAGTTCGCCGTCAGAGCGCCTTCATGGTGACATGTGAAATGCCGGTGTTGGTTTTTGTAATTTATGCTGCATTGCAGCGTGACGCCAATCACGCTTCTCGATAGCTGTTATACAAGGAATGGATATAAGGCGCTGCTTGATACCCCACATATGCGGAATTTGCATTTCATCAATGCATGCCTTGGCCATCTGCAGATTGAGGAAAAACAAATGACATGTTGCATGGCGGCCGCCGTTCGATATGGGGAAGTGCTAGATTGATGTCTTGATAACTGGTCCATCCTTTTTCATGGAATCAAAGGAGAACAGCATGAGCAATCCCTACCTGGCTACGGCGGCACTGTCTGCAATCTTGCTGGCGGCAGGCTGTGCATCGAACTCGAACTCGAGCTCGAGCGACAGGGTGTCTGCGCAAGCGGCCATGCAGCCTACCCAGGGCCAGAATGCCCGCGGCAATGTCACCTTTACCCAGCAAGGCGAGCAGGTCAGTGTGGTGGCATCGTTCAGCGGCCTGACACCGGGCGGGCATGGCTTCCATATCCATGAAAAAGGCGATTGCAGTGCACCGGACGGCACCAGCGCCGGTGGCCACTTCAATCCGTCTGCCAAGCAGCATGGGCATCCGCAGCAGGATGAACACCATGTGGGCGACTTGCCTATGCTGGAAGCCGACGCCAGCGGCAACGCCAGCCTGACGGTGACCTTGTCCGGCCTGAGTCTGGGCAAGGGCAGCGACAGCATCATTGGCCGTGGCCTGATCGTGCATGCGGCCCCGGATGACTTCAAGACGCAGCCGACCGGTAATTCCGGCGGGCGCATTGCGTGCGGCGTCATTGCGGCGCAGTGAGAAGGGGGCTGTGTGCGGCGGCGCAACCGGCGTCAGGATGTATCTCTTGTAAGCAAATGCGTCATTTGATTGCCGGGCGCGGGCAATCCGATAAAGTGAATCCATCACAACGCTGATTGGAGATCACAATGAAACGCATCCTCTGTACTGCTGCTGCCATCATTCTCGGTACTGCCGCATTTCTCCCGACCCAGGCGCTCGCCCAGGTCGGCGTCAATATCGTGATTGGCAATGCGCCGCCGCCGCCAAGGCATGAAGTCATGCCTGCCCAGCGTCGCGGATATACCTGGGCGCCTGGCTACTGGAACTGGAATGGCAGAAGGCATGTGTGGGTTGATGGCCATTGGGAGCGTACTCGCCCGGGCTATTACTATCAACGCCCGGAATGGCGCCAGGGCCAGGATGGCTGGCATCTGAATCGCGGCGGCTGGCAGCACGGCCCACGCCATGCCGGCCACAACCGCTATGACAACCAGAACCGCTACGACAACCAGAATCGTTACGACCACGCCGACCGCTATGGCAATCGCCGGCCTGGTCCGGCCGACCAGGACCGTGACGGTGTGCCGGACCGTGTGGATCGCGACCGCGATGGCGATGGTGTGGCCAATCGTTATGACAGCCGGCCATACAATCCGCGTCGCGACTGAATTATTGCTTATGCGAAATGGCATGCTGGCAATCGACCTTTTCCTTGCGTTGATGCAAGCATGCCGCCGCTTGGCAAGGCATGATAGCGCTTTCTGGCCAGCATACTGCTGCAGAGAACATGCCTTTGTTCAATCGAATAATCGTCGCATAAAAAATAATCCCGTTCGTTGGAAGTGTGCGGGACAGGAGAAGCAGCACCGTGCCAGCAGGGAAGCGGACAACATCCATCAACATGGTTACAGGGTGGCGTGGATGCTATCCACAGTTTTGCCATGCCGACATCGCAGGCTCCTTGCTGCTGCGCCGGGCCGCCGTTGCGGCGCTGGCGGCGGCGTGCATGGGCGCCAGGGCTGAGCCAGTAGAATCCGCGCCGCCGTCCAGCCTGAAGCCGGTCATCGTCACCAGTACCCGCACGGGCTTGCCGCCTTTTGCGACGCCGGCTTCGGTGGACGTGGTCGACGGCGAATCGATGCGCAGCAACCTGCCCCAGGTGAACCTGTCGGAAAGCCTTGCCGGCGTGCCCGGCATGCTGATCCAGAACCGGCAGAATTACGCGCAAGACTTGCAAATCGCCATACGCGGGTTCGGCTCGCGTTCCACTTTCGGGATTCGCGGTGTGCGCCTGTACGTCGATGGCATTCCCGCTACCTTGCCGGATGGCCAGGGCCAGAGTTCGAATATCGACATTGCCTCGGCCGAGCGCGTGGAAATTTTGCGGGGTCCGTATTCTGCGTTGTATGGCAATTCTTCCGGGGGCGTAATCCAGGTATTTACCGAAGAAGGCAGCGGTGCGCTCCGGCTCACGCCCAGCCTGACGGTCGGCAGTCATGGCTTGCGTCGTTATGGCACCAAGGCGGCGGGCTCAGGCGGCGAGGAACACGGCGCACTGGATTACCTGGTGAGCGCCAGCCGCTTCACCAGCGACGGCTACCGTGAACACAGCGACGCTGCCAGAAACCTTGCCAATGCCCGGCTGGGCATCCGGCTGGACACGGACAGCAAGCTGACGCTGGTGGCCAATAGTGTCGCGCTGAAGGCGCAGGATCCGCTGGGTCTCGATTGGGCGCAGTTCCGTGCGGATCCACGCAGCGTCGCCGCGGTCGCCATCCAGTTCGACACACGCAAGACCGTGCAGCAAGCGCAGGGGGGGCTGGTCTATGAGCGGCGCATCGATGGCGCCAACGACATGCGCATCATGGCCTACTACGGCCAGCGCGACACCGTGCAGTTCCAGGCAATTCCGCCTGGCCCGCAAGCCAATCCGCGCCATGCCGGTGGCGTGATCTCGCTGGGGCGCGACTACGGCGGCATCGATGCACGCTGGACGACGCGCCTGCACCTGGCCGGACGTCCGCTGACGCTGGTGGGCGGACTTGCCTGGGATACGCTGGAAGAGCAGCGCCAGGGCTATGAGAATTTCATCGGCGCCACTCTGGGCGTGCAAGGCGCCTTGCGTCGCAATGAAAGCAATACTGTCTGGAACCTTGACCCCTACTTGCAGGGGGCATGGGAATTTGCCGAGCGCTGGACGCTGGATGCGGGCGTGCGCCAGAGCACAGTGCGCTTTTCGTCGGACGATTTGTATATCGTCGGCCTTAACGGTGACGACAGCGGTGCGGCACGCTATCGCAAGCTGCTGCCCATGGCGGCATTGCGCTACCAGGCCCGCCACGACCTGAACCTGTATGCGACGGTCGGGCGGGGATTTGAAACGCCGACGTTCAATGAACTCTCCTATCGTACCGATGGCCTTTCTGGCCTGAACTTTGGCTTGCGTCCCTCTGTCAATACCAGCGCCGAACTCGGCGCCAAGGCGCGGCTCGGCGGCGGCATGCTGACGGCGGCAGTCTTCCGGATCCGCACCGAGGATGAAATTGTCAGTGCCGGAAGTCTCGGCGGGCGCGCCACGTTCCAGAATGCCGGCCGCACCCGCCGCAACGGCATGGAACTTGGCTGGGATGGCAAATTTGCCCACAATTGGCGTGTGCAGGCTTCCCATACCTGGCTGGAGGCGACCTATCGCGACAGTTTCTGTTCGCCTGCCTGCAGCGGCGTCAATCCTGCCATCCCGGCTGGCAACAGCATCCCCGGGATTGCCCGGCAGATGGCTTACGTGTCATTGGCGTGGGCACCGCCGCAAGGGTGGCGCACCGGGATCGAAGGTCGTTATCTTGACCGGATTTATGTCAACGACCGCAATTCGGAAGCGGCTCCCGGCTATTTCACTGCCGCCGTTCACACCGGCTACCTGCTGCAGATAAATCGCTGGACCATCGATGGCTATGCCCGTATCGACAACCTGTTCGATCGCCGCTATGCCGGCTCGGTCATCATCAACGAAGGCAATGGGCGTTATTTCGAACCGGCGCCAGGGCGCAACTGGAGTGCGGGCATGAGTGCGGCTTATCGCTTTTAGCCATATTTCCCATTTGCCCTTGCCGCGCCTGTCGTCCGGCGACGGGATGAACTGGTACGTTCAATGTGTTTTTTCAGGGGTTCCAAGGTGAAGGATGGCGCCACGCATAGCCATTTTCTCTCCCGGGAAAGTTTGTCCTCCGTCACATTATTCGTCGAAAGCGGACAATCTATTGAAGCGTCGAAATTTTTGCATATTTTCACTTGAGGCAGCGCAGCGGCGCAGCGTCGTTGCAAGGATACATTGCAACGACGATAAACCTCTTCCTCAAGCAAACAGGCAGGAAGATCCACGCTTGAAAGGTAGTCTATGCCCCGTACCATACAGCCGCGCGACCTGATCGTCCTGAGCTTTGCTTTTCTCGGCGCCTGCGGGGGCGGTGCGGATGGCACGTCCGGATCCGATACCGCAGGAGGAACGACGCCTGCTCAGGCTGTGAATCCGCCGGGCAGCAGCACTGCCACCAGCGCCCCGGCGACGACAACCAGCTCTGCGGCAGGAACGACTTCCACCACCTTCCCGGATACCACGACCACGACAACCGCCAGCACGGCTGCGGTGACGACTACCAGCAGCCTGGTCTCCAGCACCACGACCAGCAGCAGCGTGGCCACGACCAGTAGCACCAGCAGCACCAGTACGACCTTTGCCACCACGACCACAACCGCTTCGAACACTACCACGACGGCCAATTCGAATCTGCCCCCGCTTTCGGGCACGCCGATCACGCTGGATGGCGGACCCAACGGCACGCTTGGCGTGCGCGCCTGGTCCGATGGCAATACCGGCAGTGGCGGCCAGGGAGCGCCAGCCGGCAATGCCAAATGCATTCCCTACGATGCTCTGGATACCAATTATTTTGTCCATGCCCATATATCGATTTTCCGTGACGGACAGCGCCTGGCTCTGCCGCAATACATCGGCATGGCGTCGACATGTCTTTACGAAATTAATACCGACAACCTGTCCGGCGTCGTTGACGCGTTTTCCAGCGCATACAAGCGCCTGACGCTGGGCGATCTTTTTGCCGTCTGGGGGCAAGCGCTCACCTGGAATAACATTGCCGGCTTCAGCGGACAGCCTGTCGTCATTTATGTGGAAGACAATGGCGTCCTGAAGCAACATGCTGGCGATCCGGGAGATATCGAACTCCTGTCCAAGCGCTCCATCACGATCCAGATCGGTGCGCGCCTGACCGAGATTCCGGTTTATAAATGGGATAAGTATCTTGGCGAATAGACGAAAGCAAGCCGCCAGGTGGGTTGCCATGCCGTAATGCGGGATATTTGAAAAAAAGAAACACTCTCCATTCAGACATTTGTTGGTTCTATTTAATTTGCTTATACTAAATGTCCTTTTATAAACTTTGAGGCGACAAATATGATCCGTTCCATGCTGACTATCGCTGGTTTGACCGCAGCCCTCGTCCTGACAGGTTGCGCATCGCAACCTGCCGCACCGGTTTCCAAGGAAGCCGCTGCCGCGACTGCAGCCAGCGATGCCGCCTTGGCCGCCAAGCTGAAAGGTAACTGGGCTGGCGATTGGGCATTGCCGGGTTTTGGCAGTGGCAAGTTTGAATTGATCGTTGCCGACGTCAATGGCACTGATGTCAAGGGCAACGCGAACTGGTATGGCACGGCCGCTGGCGACACCAAGGCGCCGCTGACTTCGGCGACCGTGCAAAACGGCCAGCTGGTCGGCAAGCAAGGCACCGCAGTGATCAAGTTGTCGCTCAAGGGCGATAATGCCCTGTCGGGCACCTGGGAAAACGGCGGCTACAGTGGCCCGCTGAACGTCAAGCGCTAAGCACGGTTTGCCTGGGACTTCCGGTTCCGGGCCAGTAAAAAAGGGAGCCTCGGCTCCCTTTTTCTTTGCATGCGTGGTGCAACAAGCGCCAGCAATTCGCAGCTCTACAGTCAGGCCGGTGGCGAATTCTTTGGCAGCGCACTCTCGCGGCGGTTGAAGCCGGCAACCATATCGAAGCGGAACAGGCGGCATTCCAGCGCGCCATTGAAAAATGGCGTCTTGCGCGATTCTTTCAGACGCAGCAGCTTCGGCACGCCGAGGTCGGCGGTAAACAGGAAGACCGACCAGCCGGCGAAACGCTGTTTCAGGGTGGTGCCGAAGGCGCTGAAAAACGACTGCGCCATTTCATCGGTGGCAATCGTGCTGTCGCCGCGCACGCCGATCCGTTCACCATAGGGCGGGTTGGTCAGCAGAATGCCGGGCGTTTCGGTCGGCGGCTTGACTTCCTGTGCCTCGATCTGTTTCAGCGGCACCTCGAACTGGATGCCGGCACGCTGCAGGTTGTGGCGCGCCATGGCGATCATGTCGCCCGAAATATCGCTGCCGAAAATCGTCGGTGTCGCGGGCAGGGGACTGGGCTTGAAGCCGCCCTTCATCGCCAGCCAGGCGTCGGCATCGAATTCATGGAATTTTTCAAAGGCAAAGCGGCGGCGTGCCCCGGCCGGAATGCCGGCCAGCATTTGCGCGGCTTCCGCCAGGATGGTGCCGGAACCGCACATGGGGTCGAACAGCACCATGCCCGGTTTCCAGCCAGCCACGCGCAAGAGGCCCGCAGCGAGGTTTTCGCGCAAAGGCGCGTCGCCCGTATCCTCGCGCCAGCCGCGCTTGAACAGCGCTTCGCCGGACGTGTCCAGGTACAGCGTGAAGGTGCGCTGGTCGAGGAAGCCCGAGATGCGCATGTCGGGCGTCTTGGTATTGACCGAAGGACGGCTGCCGAACTGGTCGCGGAAGCGGTCGCACACGCCATCCTTGATCTTCAGGGTGGTGAATTCCAGGCTCGTGAGCGGCGACTTGATGGCAGTCAGGTCCACACGGATGGTGTGGTCGACATTGAACCAGTCTTCCCAGGGGGCGCCCAGGGCCAGGTCGTAGATGTCGTTTTCATTCTTGTAGCCGCAATGTGCAATGCGCAGCAGCACGCGCGAGGCGATGCGCGAATGCAGGTTGATGCGCCAGGCGTCCGTCAGTTTGCCGGAACAGTGCACGCCGCCAGGCACGTGGTTGTGCACCTTCAGCGACGGGCTGTGTTCGGCAATTTCGCGCAGCTCCTCGGCCAGCGGCCCTTCCATGCCGCGCGGGCAGGGGCAGAAATAGGAGTAATTCATTGGGGAACCCTTTATCCGTAAGTATTGCTTGCCAATCGCCTCCCCCAGCGGGAAGGGCGACGTTTAAAACGGTTTGATGACGACCAGGAGCACTGCCGCCAGCAAGCCCAGTACCGGCACTTCATTGAACCAGCGGTACCATTTGTGACTGCGCTGGTTGGCGCCGCGTTCAAACTTTTTCAGCAGTGAACCGCAGGCGTGGTGGTAGCCGACCAGCAGCACCACGATCGCCAGCTTGGCATGCAGCCAGCCATTGCCCGGACCCTTGCCGATGCCGTAACCGAGCCACAGCCACAGGCCGAGCAACAGCGCCGGAATGGCGAGGATCGTCATGAAGCGGTAGAGGCGGCGCGCCATCAGCAAGAGGCGCTCGGTGGCGGCGGTGTCGCTGACTTCCGCGAGGTTGACGAAGATGCGCGGCAGGTAAAACAGCCCGGCAAACCACGAGGCGACGAAGACGATGTGCAGCGATTTCACCCACAGCATGGTCACACCCTCACTTCGCCGTGACCAAAGACGACGTACTTCAGCGATGTCAGGCCTTCCAGGCCGACCGGGCCGCGTGCGTGCAGCTTGTCGTTGGAAATGCCGATTTCGGCGCCAAGGCCATATTCGAAGCCGTCGGCGAAGCGGGTGGAGGCGTTGACCATCACCGAGGCGGAATCAACTTCGCGCACGAAGCGCATGGCGCGGCTGTAGTCCTCGGTGACAATGGCATCGGTGTGCTGCGACGAATACAGGTTGATATGGGCGATGGCTTCATCGATGCCGGGTACGATCTTCACGGCCAGGATGGCTGCCAGGTATTCGGTTTTCCAGTCTTCATCGGTGGCGGCTGCCAGGTGCGGATAGCCTTTGAGGACCGCGCGCGCTTCGTCGTCGCCGCGCAGTTCCACTTCCTTCTGCTCGTACAGTTTGGCCAGTTCCGGCAGCACGCGCGGGGCGATCTCGCGCGCGACAAGCAGGGTTTCCATGGTGTTGCAGGTGCCGTAGCGGTGGCACTTGGCGTTGAAGGCGACGCGCAGCGCCTTGGCGACATCGGCCTTGTCATCGATATAGACGTGGCAGATGCCGTCCAGGTGCTTGATCATTGGCACTTTGGACTCGCGCATCAGCCGTTCGATCAAGCCTTTGCCGCCGCGTGGCACGATGACGTCGACATATTGCGGCATGGTGATCAGTTCGCCCACGGCAGCGCGATCGGTCGTCTCGACAATCTGTACCGCATCGGCCGGCAGGCCGGCACCGGCCAGGCCTTCCTTGACCAGCTTGGCCAGCGCCTGATTGCAGTGGATTGCCTCGGAGCCGCCGCGCAGGATGGTGGCGTTGCCGCTCTTGATGCACAGGCCGGCCGCGTCCACGGTCACGTTCGGGCGCGCTTCGTAAATGATGCCGATCACGCCCAGCGGCACGCGCATCTGGCCGACCTGGATGCCGCTCGGACGGAATTTCATGCCGGAGATTTCGCCGATCGGGTCAGCCAGGGCGACGATCTGTTCCAGCCCTTCGGCCATGGTGTCGATGGCTTTGTCGGAAAGCGTCAGGCGGTCCAGCATGGCGGCGTCCATGCCGGCCGCGCGCGCGGATTCGAGGTCTTGCTGGTTGGCGGCGCGCAGGGTGGCGGCGTCGCGCCGGATGGCGGCGGCGATCAGGGTCAGCGCCTGGTTCTTGGCGGCGGTATCGGCACGCGCCATGGCGCGCGAGGCGGCGCGGGCACGCTGGCCGACGTCATTCATGTAGTGCTTGATATCCATGATGTTTGGATTCCGGTAAATATAGTGAAAATTCGTTTGTGACAGCTAGCGGCCGCGCGCGACTTTCAGGCCCAGCTGCAGCATCGCATCCCAGGCATCGCCGGCAAAGGCCTTGGCGCGCAGACCCTTGACCATCTTATCGATTTGCGCGGCTTCCTGCAGCGCAGCTTCCAGGGTGGCCATGCTGACGCGGCGCAAGGCTGGCTCCATCAGGCGCTCGCGCGGACCCCAGATGCGCAATTCCTTCAGCAGCATGCCGAGCGGGCGCCCCTGCGTTACGCCTGCCTTGAGCTTCAGCAGGGTGCGGATTTCCTCGGCCACCGCCCACAATACCAGGGGCAGCGCTTCGCCTTCCCCCTTCAAACCTTCCAGCATGCGTGCCAGGCGCGCGGCATCACCGGCCAGCATGGCTTCATTGAGCTTGAAGACATCGTAGCGGGCGACGTTCAGCACCGCGTCCTGGATTTGCTCGAAGCTGAGCTTTCCTTCCGGATAAAGCAGCGCCAGCTTCTGGATTTCCTGGTGCGCCGCCAGCAGGTTGCCCTCGACGCGCTCGGTGATGAAATCGATCCCCGGGCGGTCGGCGCTCTGCTTCTGTGCCGCCAGGCGCGACCCGATCCAGCCCGGCAACTGGTTGCGTTCCACCAGCGGGATGTCGATATAGATGCCGGCTTGCTGCAGGGCGCCGACCCATGCTGCCTTTTGTGTGGCCCAGTCGAGCTTGGGCAGGGTGATCAGGGTAACGTTGTCGGGCGACAGGCTCGCAGCATAGTTCTGCAGCGCCTGGCCGCCTTCCTTGCCGGGTTTGCCGGTGGGGATGCGCAACTCGATCAGCTTGCGGTCGCCGAACAGCGACTGCGACTGGTTGGCTTCCAGCAGTGCGCCCCACTTGAAGCTACGTTCCACCACCAGCACTTCGCGCTCGGAAAGTCCTTGCGCGCGCGCCGTCTTGCGGATGCGGTCGGCAGCTTCGAGCGCCAGCAAGTGTTCGTCGCTGGCGATCACGTACAGCGGCGCCAGCGGCTTGGCCAAATGCGCTTCCAGGGCGTCGATCCGCAGTTGCATAGGTCTTCTATTTTTCCAGTGTTGCCGGTTTTCCCTGTGTTGCAGGTTCTGCCGGCGCTGCCGGTGCTTCAGCACCTGGAGGGATTGCCGCCAGCCGTCGCAGGATCTGCTGCACCAGGTCCGAGCGCATGTCCTTGTACAGCATGGCTTTTTCTCCTTCCTTGGCGAGCACGGCGGCTTCGTTGAAGCTCATGTCGCGCTTGAGCGAGATTTCGGTCGTCGGCAACAACTGCTTGCCTCTGCCATCCCTGACGCTGAAGGAGAAATTGTAGAACAGCGAAAGTTCGCGGATACGCCCCTGGCTATTGATCGACAGGACCGATTCGCCCGCAGTTTCCGCCAGTGGAACCAGTACTGCCTCCGCAATATTTATATCGCTGACGACCGTCGTACTGCCGCTGGCGCTGATATAGCGCCGCAACTCGATTCCCAGCGGCGAGTTCGCCGCGAAGGCCATGTAAATCGTCTTGAACGGCAGGCTGCTTTCGCCGGCGCCGCGCAGGCGAAAGCCGCAGGCAGACAGCGCAGAGGCGCCGGCCAGGCTGGCCATGAGGGCGAGTGCGCTACGGCGCGAGATACGCATCTGTTTCTCCTCAGGCGACGATGTTGACCAGCTTGCCGGGCACGACGATGATTTTCTTCGGCGTGCCTTCAATGTATTTCTGCACATTTTCATTGGCCAGCGCTGCCGCTTCAATGGTGGCCTTGTCGGCTGCCTTGGCAACCAGGATGCTGCCGCGCAGCTTGCCATTGACCTGCACCATCAATTCGATTTCAGACTGTTCCAGTGCCGCCGGATCGACCTGCGGCCAGGGCGCATCCAGAATGTCGCCGTGTGCCTTGCCATAGCCAAGCTCCTGCCACAGCACATGGGTGACGTGCGGCGCGACCGGATTCAGGATGCGCAGGAAGATCGCCAGGGCTTCGGCAATCACGATATTGCTGGTATTGCTCTCATCCAGCTTGGCGCTTTCCAGGGTGTTCAGCATCTTCATGCAGGCCGACACCACGGTGTTGTACTGCAGGCGCTTGTAGTCGTGTTCGGCCTGCTGCAGGATCTTGTGCACTTCGCGCCGCAAGTTCTTTTGCGCGTCGGTCATGGAGTCCAGCGCGCCGGCGGAGGCGATGCGGTGCGACTGCGCATGGCCGTACGCCCACACGCGCTTGATGAAGCGGTGCGCGCCTTCGACACCGGCATCGTTCCATTCCAGGGTCTGTTCCGGCGGCGAGGCGAACATCACGAACAGGCGCGCGGTGTCGGCGCCGTACTGGTCGATCAGTTCCTGCGGGTCGACGCCGTTGTTCTTCGACTTCGACATCGTCGTCATTTCATACTCGACCGGGGTGCCGTCGGCTTTCAGCTTCCCGCCGATGATCTGGCCCTGCTCGTTGGTGATGACGTCGACTTCATGTTCCCAGTAATAATTCTTGCCGGCGTCGGCAGGCTTATGGAAAAACGCGCCCTTCAGCACCATGCCTTGCGTGAGCAGGTTGGTGAAAGGCTCGTCGATTTTCACAAGGCCCAGGTCGCGCATGACCTTGGTCCAGAAGCGCGCGTACAGCAGGTGCAGGATGGCATGCTCGATGCCGCCGATGTACTGGTCCATCGGCATCCAGTAATCGGCGCCGCCGGCGACCATCTGGTCGGGGTTTTTGGCGTCGCAATAGCGCATGAAGTACCACGACGAATCCACGAAGGTGTCCATGGTGTCGGTTTCGCGCCGCGCCGGCTTGCCGCAGCACGGGCAATCGACGTTCAGGAAGTCGGCGCGCTTGTTCAGCGGGTTGCCCGAACCGTCCGGCACGCAATCCTGCGGCAGCACCACCGGCAAGTCCTTTTCCGGCACGGGCACGGCGCCGCAGGCGTCGCAATGGATGATCGGGATCGGCGTGCCCCAGTAGCGCTGGCGCGAAATGCCCCAGTCGCGCAGGCGCCAGGTGGTTTTCTTTTCGCCGATGCCGCGCCCGGCCAGGTCGGCGGCGATCCTGTCGACCGCTGCCTTGTAATTCAGGCCATCGTACTGTCCCGAATTGATCGTCACGCCTTGCTGCTTGTCGCCATACCATTCGGCCCAGGTGTCGGTCGAATAGTCCTTGCCTTCGACGGCAACGACCTGTTTGATCGGCAGGCTGTATTTTTTGGCAAAAGCGAAGTCGCGCTCGTCGTGCGCCGGCACACCCATGACGGCGCCGTCGCCGTAGCTCATCAGCACGTAATTGCCGACCCAGACTTCGACCTTGTCGCCGGTCAGCGGGTGCGTGACGAAAAGCCCCGTCGGCATGCCTTCCTTCTCGCGCAGGGCGAGTTCGGCTTCGGTGGTGCCGCCTTGCTTGCATTCCTCGATGAAGGCGGCCAGCTTCGGGTTCGAAGCGGCAGCATGTGTAGCCAGTGGATGTTCCGCCGCCACGGCGCAGAACGTCACGCCCATGATGGTGTCGGCGCGCGTCGTAAACACGTACAGCTTGCCATCCTGGATCAGCTGGCCAGCGGTATCGGCGATGGCATGCGGGAAGGCGAAGCGCACGCCTTCGCTCTTGCCGATCCAGTTTTCCTGCATCAGGCGCACGCGTTCCGGCCAGCCCGGCAGCTTGTTGACCACGTGGTCGAGCAATTCTTCGGCGTACGCCGTGATGTTCAGGTAGTACCCCGGGATTTCGCGCTTTTCGACCAGCGCGCCGGTGCGCCAGCCGCGCCCGTCGATCACCTGCTCGTTGGCCAGCACGGTCTGGTCGACCGGATCCCAGTTGACGACCTGGGTCTTGCGATAGGCAATGCCCTTGTCCAGCATCTTCAGGAATAGCCACTGGTTCCACTTGTAGTAGGCGGGGTCGCAGGTGGCGATTTCGCGCGACCAGTCAACTGCCAGTCCCATCGCCTGCATCTGCTTTTTCATGTAGGCGATGTTGTCGTAGGTCCACTTTGCCGGCGGCACCTTGTTCTTCAGTGCGGCGTTTTCGGCTGGCAAGCCAAAGGCATCCCAGCCCATCGGCATCAGCACGTTGTAGCCATTCATCCGCAAAAAGCGGGTGAGCATGTCATTGATGGTGTAGTTGCGCACGTGCCCCATGTGCAGCTTGCCTGAAGGGTAAGGCAGCATCGAGCAGGCATAGAATTTCTTCTTGTCCTGGCCGTTCTTGTCCTTTGCGTGCTCGACGGCGCGATAGGCGTCGATGGCTTGCCAATGGTCTTGCGCCGATTTTTCGACATCGGCGGGGCTGTATTTGTCTTGCATGACGGATGGTAGGAAAAGGGGATATGAACCCGACATTATACTGGTTCGGGCAGGGCCTTACGAGGCGGCAAAACGACGGCAAGCCGCCGGAAAAACGTGAAATTGTCGGAAAATCAGCGCAATACCAGCTTCAAAGCCGGTTTTTCGCCGTAATCGGCATAGCGCTCGTTGATGCCTTCGATGCAAAAGCTCAATTCTTCGAGCAATTCCGGCGCCTGGGCGCGCAAGGCTTCTGCATTGCCAATTTCGATTTCCAGTACTTCATCCTCGGCGAGGTGAAAACGGGTCATGCCATCGTCGTCGCGCAGGTAGGAAAGGCAATCGACCCAGGCATCAAGATTGTTGCCATAAAAATCGGGAAAGCCGAAGGCATCACGGCATTGGGCATGAAAAGAAGGCCAGTCGGTAATGGTGGTGCCATCGAGGCGGACGTGGGCCATGGCTTATTTGGCCTCGACAGGCGTGGCGGCGCCGGGTTTTGGGTCGGTGACGAAGCCGAGCCGGGTCAAGCCCTTGCCTTGGGCCGCTGCCATGACTTCGGCGATGACTTCATAGCGGGTCGCCTTGTCGGCGCGCAGGTGTAATTCGGGCTGCGGTTTTTTGTCCGCTGCCTGCGCCAGGCGTGACTCCAGGTCTTCCCGGGTGACCGCGTCATTGCCCCAGAATATCTGTCCTGCGCTATTGATGGACAGGGAAATGGTTTCCGGCTTTTCCTGCGCGGCCTCGGATTGGGCGGCGGGCAAGTCCAGCTTGATGGCGTGGGTGAATAGCGGCGCGGTAATGATGAAAATGACCAGCAATACCAGCATCACGTCGACCATGGGCGTGACATTGATGTCCGACATGGGCGCTGCCTGCTGGTTCTGGTTGAATCCGCCGAAGGCCATTTTCTTGCCTCTATAGGGTTGCTTATTTGCCGACGCGTGCGCCGGTGGTCAGGTAGGCATGCAGGTCATGTGCAAAGCCATCCAGTTCCGCCAGGGTCAGGCGATTGACGCGGGTGAAGGCATTGTAGGCCAGCACCGCCGGAATCGCCACTACCAGCCCCAGCGCCGTCATGATCAGCGCTTCGCCAACCGGCCCGGCGACCTTGTCGATTTGCACCGTGCCGGTGGTCGAGACCGCCATCAGCGCATGGTAGATGCCCCAGACGGTACCGAACAGGCCGACGAAGGGGGCGGTGGAGCCGACCGACGCCAGCAGGGTCAGGCCGTTTTCCAGGCGGGCGGCGACACGGTTGATTTCCTGGCGCAGGGTCCGGGTGATCAGCTCGCCCGGGTCGGTGTGGGCATTCAGCGAGCCGCCCTGGGTGCCGACGCTGGCTGCCTGGGCACTTTGGGCGGCCAACGGCGTGTAGACGTTTTCCGGGTCGGCGGCGCGGATCAGGCTGATGGCGTCATTCAGGGTCGGGGCGCTCCAGAAGGCTTCCAGGGTGCGGGCGCTTTTGCGGATGCGCCAGGAAGTCCATGCCTTGGAAAGGATGTAATACCAGCTGGCGACCGACATCAGCAGCAGGGCATAGGCGACCGCATGGGAAACTGCATCGCCCTGCGCCCAGTAATGCGCGAAACCGAGAGTGGGAGTGGTTGGGTTCATAAATTAATTAACGCAGGCCGAGTACATCCTGCATGTCGTACAGGCCGGTGGCCTTGTCCGCCAGGAAGCGCGCAGCACGCAGGCTGCCATGCGCATAAGTGACCCGGCTGGAAGACTTGTGGGTAATTTCGATGCGCTCGCCGATGCCGGCGAACAGCACCGTATGGTCACCGACGATATCGCCGCCGCGAATGGTGGCAAAACCGATCGAGGACGGGTCGCGCGGGCCGGTGACGCCTTCGCGGGCGAACACGCCGACGTCCTTCAGGTCGCGCCCGAGGGCTTCGGCGACCACTTCGCCCATCTTCAGCGCGGTGCCGGAAGGCGCATCAACCTTGTGGCGGTGGTGCGCCTCGATGATTTCGATGTCGTAGCCTTCGGAAAAGCTCTTTGCCGCCATTTCCAGCAGTTTCATTGTGACGTTGACGCCAACGCTCATATTGGGCGCGAACATGACTGCCGTCTTTTGCGCCGCAGCGGCAATCGCGGCCTTGCCGGCTTCGTCAAAGCCGGTCGTGCCGATGATGACCTTGATGCCGTGGGCGGCGCAGTATTCCAGGTGTTTCAGGGTGCCTTCGGGGCGGGTGAAGTCGATCAGGTAATCGGCATTCGCCAGGCCTTTGGCCAGGTCCGATTCGATGATCACGCCGCAGGGCTTGCCGGCAAAGGCGGTGGCATCACTGCCGGTATTCGGGCCGGGGATGTCGAGGGCACCGGCCAGAACGGTGTCGCCGGCTTCCTGCACGGCTTCGATCAGCATGCGGCCCATGCGGCCGGAGGCGCCTGCAATGGCGATTTTCAATGGATTCATGAGGCTAAACCAGATTTATTGGCAATATGTTATTTGCTTGCTTTGGGTGCATCGGGCTTGGAACCGGCGATCAGGGACAGGTAATCCTGCTCGTTGGGCAAGCTGCCTGCATCGATTTTGGCGACGCGGTTGTCCTGGAAATGCACGGCGATGCGGCTGCTGATGACGTCGCCGCTGCCCTTTTGCATGCGGAAGACATAATCCCAGCGGTTGGCATGGAACAAATCGTTCAGCAAAGGTGTGCCCAGGATGAAATGCACCTGTTCGGGCGTCATGCCGGTCTTGAGTTGCGAGAGTTGTTCCTGCGAGATGAAATTACCTTGCTGAACGTCGATCTTGTACGGGGAGAGAATCCCGAACAGGCGCTTTTGCTGGGTAGTCTGTACGCCGGTCGCAGCTGGCGCGGGCGCCGGGGCTGCCGCCGTTTGCGCGGGTTGGGCAGCGGGCGTGGCTGGCAGCACCGGTACGGCGGACGCGGTTGCGGGCGTTGCCGGGGGTGCAGCTTTCGCTGCCGCAGCCGGTTGTGCGGCCGGTGCAGTCGCAACCGGTTCGTCCATCAGGGGATTCTTTGAGGCGCACCCGATCAGGGCGCTTGCCGCGACCAGGCACAATGCGCGGGACAAGGCTGAGGCGGAGGGCATTACGGAAAACGGCAGGCGCATAAATATAGAGTCGTGATCGATTCGGGAAATTTTTGCAAAAACACTATATGATAAAGCAGTTCTCACCTTCCAACCATAAACATGCCGAACAATCCTTCCGACTTGAAAGCCAGCGGCTTGAAAGCCACTTTGCCGCGCCTGAAAATTCTGGAAATTTTCCAGAACAGCACGGTGCGCCATCTGAGTGCGGAAGACGTCTACAAGGTTCTCCTGGCCGATAACATGGATGTCGGCCTGGCAACCGTCTACCGCGTCCTGACCCAGTTTGAGCAGGCCGGACTTTTGCATCGCAATCATTTTGAAACCGGCAAGGCGGTCTTCGAGCTGAATGCGGGCTCGCACCATGATCACCTGGTTTGCCTGGATTGCGGCCTGGTCGAGGAATTCTTTGACGAGGAAATCGAGCAGCGGCAGCAGAAAATTGCCGCCGAGCGCGGTTTCAAGATTGCCGAGCATGCGCTGGCGCTGTATGGCCATTGCACCAAGGAGAGTTGCCCGCATCGCGGGCGATAGTGAATCAATGTTGGCTGAGCGCGTTCGACAGCAGCTTGGCCGTGATGTCGACGATCGGGATCACCCGTTCGTAGGCCATGCGCGTGGGGCCGATCACGCCCAGCGTGCCGATGACCTTGCCATTGGCTTCGTAGGGCGCTGTCACCACGCTCATTTCCTCCATCGGCACCAGTTGCGATTCGCCGCCGATGAAGATCTGCACGCCCGTGGCATTGCTGGAGATATCCAGCAATTGCATCAACCCGGTCTTTTGCTCGAACACGTCAAACAGCTTGCGCAGCGACACCATGTTGGACGACAGGTCCGACACCGACAGCAGGTTGCGTTCGCCCGAGATCACCACGTCTTCGCCTGTATCGGCCATGGCATCGCTGCCGGCTTCCACCGCCGCCTGCATCAGGGCGGTCATGTCGTCGCGCAGCTGGCGCAGTTCGCCCTTGAGGCGCAGGCGCACATCGTCGAAACTCATGCCGCCATAATGCTGGTTGATGTAGTTGGCCGCATGTGTCAGTTGCGAAGGGGTGTAATCGACCTCGGTCAGCAGCAGGCGGTTTTGCACCTCGCCATTGGGAGCCACGATTACCAGCAGGATGCGTTTTTCCGACAGGCGCAAGAAATCGATTTGCTGGAATACCGATTCATGGCGCGGCGTCAGCACCACCCCGGCGAATCGCGACAGCGACGACAGGATCTGCGCCGCGTTGGCCATCAGCTTTTGCTGGGAATGGCTTTGCAGGCGCGACTGCATCTGGGATTCCAGGCCCGACTCGTCGATGGTTTGCACGGTCAGGAGGGTGTCGACAAACACCCGGTAGCCGCGCGGCGTCGGCACCCGGCCTGCAGATGTATGGGGACTGGCGACAAAACCCATTTCTTCCAGGTCTGCCATGATGTTGCGGATGGTGGCCGGCGACAGCTCCAGTCCGGAAATCTTTGACAACGCGCGTGAACCGACAGGCTGGCCATCCGCTATATAGCGTTCCACCAGGGCTTTCAACAGCGTTCGTGCTCGGTTATCAAGTTGCATGGAAGTATTTTAACCAGCGCTTTTTCGCCAGGCTAGAGTCTGATTGGCATGATTGTGGTATTTCGGAGGGCTTTCCGGTAAACCGCTTCATGTTACGGTAAATGGGTTCTTGTCTGGCATCTTTCAAGACTTGCCATAAATATGGTCTAATCCGCATCATGCCTTATAACAAGTTCTTATCTTCGGCGGTCAAGACTATCGCCATCGTCGGCAAGCCCATGGCGGCCGGCATCGGTGATTCCTTGACTGAAATTGCCAATTTTCTGACCAATGTCGGACATAAAGTCGTGTTCGAGGCAGAAACCGCGCGCAATATCGCCGTCGATAATGCCATCGCACTTACTCCTGAGCAAATCGGACAGCAAGCCGATGCCGCGATCGTGGTCGGCGGCGATGGCACCATGCTTGGCATCGCCCGGCAACTGGCGCCGTACAATGTTCCGTTAATCGGCATTAACCAGGGGCGCCTCGGTTTCATGACCGATATTCCGGTCGACCGCATGATGCCTGTCCTGGAAGACATGCTTGCAGGAAAAATTGAATCCGAACAGCGCAGCTTGCTGGAAGGCGAGGTGGTGCGTGGCGATGCCATCATTTTCACCGGCCTGGCCTTCAACGATGTGGTGGTGGCGCGCGGCAGCGGCGCCGGCATGGCGGAATTGCGCGTCGATGTGGATGGCCACTTCATGTATAACCAGCGCTCGGACGGCTTGATCGTGGCAACCCCGACTGGTTCCACGGCGTATGCCCTGTCGGCCGGCGGCCCCTTGCTGCACCCCAACCTGAGGGGCATTGCCATGGTGCCGATTGCGCCGCATGCACTTTCCAACCGCCCCATTGTCTTGTCGGATACCAGCGAGATCGTGATTGAAATCGTCAACGGTCGGGATATCAGCGTCAATTTTGATATGCAAACCTTCGCCAGCCTGCAGCACCGTGACCGCGTCGTGGTGCGCCGTTCGCGCCATGTCATTACCTTCCTGCATCCGGTCGGCTGGAGTTACTACGACACGTTGCGCGAGAAGTTGCACTGGCATGAATATCCTTCCGCGGAAGGGAAGTTAAAATAAAATCATGCTGCGCACACTTTCCATACACGACTTCGTGATCGTCGATGCCATCGAGCTCGACCTGGCGTCCGGTTTTACGGTTTTCACTGGCGAAACCGGCGCCGGCAAGTCGATCCTGATCGATGCCCTGGCCCTGGCGCTGGGCGGCCGCGGCGACGCAAGCGTGGTGCGCGAGGGCGCCGCCCGCGCCGATATCACGGCCGAGTTTTCTGCCGGCCCCGACGCTGCCGCATGGCTCGCCGAACATGAATTTGCCGGTGATGATGACGCTATTCTCTTGCGCCGGGTAATCGACAATGCCGGCCGCTCGAAAGGCTACATCAATGGCATTGCGGCCACCGCGACCCAGTTGCGCGAACTGGGCGAGTTGCTGGTCGATATCCATGGCCAGCATGCGCACCAGTCGCTGCTCAAATCCGATGCCCAGCGCCTGCTGCTCGATAGCCAGGCCGGATTGCAGGAGGACGCGCGCGCAGTTGCTGCAGCCTGGAAAGCCTGGCGTGCGCTGGCGCGTCAGCGCGAGGAAATCGAGCGCGATGCCCGCAATGTCCTGCTGGAGCGCGAGCGCCTGGAGTGGCAGGTGGGCGAGCTGGAAAAGCTCGCTCCCAGGCCGGGCGAATGGGATGAGGTCAACCACGAATACAGCCGGCTGTCGCATGCGGCCACCCTGATCGATGGCGCCCAGGAAGCGCTGACGGCGATTTCCGATGCCGAAGATGATCCCATGCTGGCGCGCCTGTCGTCGCTGAACCAGAAGCTGGCCAAGCTGGCGGATATCGACGAAGCCCTGAAGCCCGTGCTGGAAGTGCTGGAGCCGGCGCGCATCCAGTTGCAGGAAGCCGTGTATGCCTTGAACGATTACCTGGGGCGCCTGGAACTCGATCCGCGGCGCCTGCAGGAAGTCGAAGGGCGCATGGGCGAACTGCATGTCGCCGCGCGCAAGTTCCATGTCGAGCCGGATGCGTTGCCGGGCGAACTGGAAACGCTGGCGGCCCAGCTGCGCCAGCTGGCCGATGCCAGCGACCTGGACGCGCTCAAGGCGCAGGAAGAAAAATTGCGGCTTGCCTACATGGCTGTTGCGCAAAAACTGTCAAAGGCGCGCGCCAAGGCCGGCAAGGCGCTTGGCGCCGCGGTGACCACGGCCATGCAGGACCTGAGCATGGCCGGCGGCCGCTTTGACGTGGCCTTGAATGCCGGCGAGCCGGCCGCGCATGGCCTGGAGCAAGTCGAATTTCTGGTGGCCGGCCACGCCGGCACGCAGCCGCGGCCGCTGGCCAAGGTGGCGTCCGGCGGCGAACTGGCGCGCATCTCGCTGGCCATTTCGGTCATCACCTCGACCGCGACGGCGACGCCGACACTGATATTCGATGAGGTCGATTCCGGCATCGGCGGCGGCGTCGCCGAGGTGGTGGGGCGCCTGCTGCGCCGCCTCGGGCAGGATCGCCAGGTGCTGTGCGTGACCCATTTGCCGCAAGTGGCCAGCCAGGCCAACCAGCATTTCCAGGTCAGCAAGCGCAATGCCGCGGGCAAGACATTCTCGAGCATCGAGCCGCTCGAAGCGCCGGCGCGCATCGAGGAAATCGCCCGCATGCTGGGCGGCCTTGAAATTACTGCCACCACGCGCAAGCACGCTCGCGAACTGCTGGCGCTGTAACCCAATCCCGAATCGAGAGTACATGGCTTTTCGTAAAGAACCTGCGCATACGCATGGAACGGCGCAACAGACGGCGGTCGTGCTGGTCAACCTGGGAACCCCGGATGCCCCGACCGCGCCTGCGGTGCGGCGCTACCTGAAGCAATTCCTGTCCGATCCGCGCGTGGTGGAAATTCCCAGGGCGCTATGGGCCCCCATCCTGCACGGCATCATCCTGCCGTTCCGCTCGGGCAAATCGGCCGCAAAGTACGCTTCCATCTGGAGCGCCGATGGCTCTCCCCTGAAAGTCCATACCGAGAAGCAGGCGACCCTCTTGCGCGGCTACCTGGGCGAGCGCGGCCATCGGGTGCAGGTCGCCTACGCGATGCGTTACGGCGCACCCTCCGTGCCGCAAGTCTTGCAGCAACTCCAGGAGCAGGGCTGCACCCGCATCCTGGTGGTGCCGGCTTATCCACAGTATGCCGGCAGCACCACGGCCTCGGTCTATGACGCCGTGTTTGCCCATTACGCCGGGCAGCGCAATGTCCCGGAACTGCGGCTGGTCAAGCATTACCATGACCATGAAGCCTATATCGAGGCGCTAAAACACTCGGTATTGACCCATTGGGAAGCGCATGGCCGTCCTGACAGGCTGGTCTTGAGTTTTCATGGCGTGCCCAAGCGCACGTTGCTGCTTGGCGACCCTTATCATTGCGAATGCTACAAGACCGCACGCCTGCTGGCGGCGCAACTCGGCCTGACGGCGGAGCAGTATGTTGTGACATTTCAATCGCGCTTCGGCAAGGCCGAGTGGCTGCAGCCCTATACTGCGCCGACCCTGAAGCAGCTGGCGCAGCAGGGTGTCAAGCGCGTTGACGTCATGTGCCCGGGCTTTGTCGCCGATTGCCTGGAAACGCTGGAAGAAATCGACATGGAAGCCCGCCAGGATTTTCTCGATGCCGGCGGGCGCGAATTCCATTACATCCCTTGCTTGAATGAAAGTGCGGCCTGGATCCATGCCCTGACAGATATTGCTGAAGAGCATTTGTTGGGGTGGCCCACCATGTCCAATGCGGCAGCGCGGGATGCCCAGGAGCGGGCGCTGGCAACCAGCCGCGAACAGGCGCTGCGCCTGGGGGCGCCGCAATAAGGGTTGGCCCCCAGGGGCGCCGCTTTCGAGAACCGCCTACAACATTGACATTCCCCTCTTGAAATTCGGGTTAATGCCCCTATTTAGGAGAAATTGTTATTTAAGTCATTGATTGTTGGGAGTTTTCGATGCAAGACCAGGAAAAGCAAGCCGGCCAGGAAGCCGCAATGGAAGAAAATCCGGGCGTGGAAGCAGTCGGTGCTGTTGAGCAAGATTTAGCGGAAAAATTGGCCGCGGCAGAAGCCAAGGCGGCTGAATTGCAGGATGCTTTCCTGCGCGCCAAGGCTGACGCCGAGAATATTCGCCGCCGTGCCCAGGACGATATTACCAAGGCGCACAAATTTGCCATCGAGGGTTTTGCCGAAGCCCTCGTACCGGTCAAGGACAGCCTGGAAATGGCGCTGAAGGTGGAGGCGCCCTCGATCGAATCCTTGCGCGAGGGTGTTGAAATGACCTTGAAGCAGTTGAATGCCGCGTTCGACAAGGGCCGTCTGGCCGAGGTCAATCCGCAGGCCGGCGACAAGCTCGATCCGATGAAGCACCAGGCAATTTCGATGGTGCCGGCCGAGCAGGAAGCCAATACCGTGGTCAGCGTCCTGCAGAAGGGCTATACCATCGCCGACCGCCTGCTGCGCCCTGCCCTGGTGACCGTAGCTCAGTAAAAAATCACGAAAACCGCCGGGGGAGCGCTTGAAAGTGCGGTTTTCCTCCACATATTGACGACATCAGAATCTGTTATCCAGCTATAAAAGGACAAAATCATGGGCAAGATTATCGGTATCGACCTGGGCACCACCAATTCCTGCGTTTCCATCATGGAAGGCGGGCAACCGAAGGTGATTGAAAACTCCGAAGGCGCGCGCACGACGCCTTCCGTCATCGCCTACCAGGACGATGGCGAAATCCTGGTTGGCGCGCCGGCCAAGCGCCAGGCCGTGACCAACCCCAAGAACACCCTGTATGCCGTCAAGCGCCTGATCGGCCGCAAGTTCGACGAAAAGGAAGTGCAGAAGGACATCAGCCTGATGCCTTACGCGATCAGCAAGGCCGACAATGGCGACGCCTGGGTGACGGTGCGCGACCAGAAGCTGGCGCCGCCCCAGATTTCCGCCGAAGTGCTGCGCAAGATGAAAAAGACCGCCGAAGACTACCTCGGCGAGGAAGTCACCGAAGCCGTGGTGACCGTGCCGGCCTACTTCAACGATGCCCAGCGCCAGGCCACCAAGGATGCCGGCCGTATCGCCGGCCTCGATGTCAAGCGCATCATCAACGAGCCGACCGCGGCTGCGCTGGCATTCGGCCTGGACAAGGCTGAAAAGGGCGACCGCAAGATCGCCGTATATGACCTGGGCGGCGGCACCTTCGACGTTTCGATCATCGAGATCGCCGACGTCGATGGCGAAAAGCAGTTCGAGGTGCTGTCCACCAACGGCGACACCTTCCTCGGCGGCGAAGACTTCGATCAGCGCATGATCGACTACATCATCGACGAGTTCAAGAAGATCAACGGCCTCGATCTGGCCAAGGACGCCATCGCCCTGCAGCGCATCAAGGCTTCCGCCGAGCGCGCCAAGATCGAGCTGTCGTCGTCGCAGCAGACCGAGATCAATGAGCCCTACATCGCCATGGTCAATGGCGCGCCGGTCCACCTGAACCTGAAAATGACCCGCGCCAAGCTGGAATCCCTGGTGGAAGACCTGGTTGCCCGCACCATCGAGCCGTGCCGCACCGCCATCAAGGATGCCGGCGTCAAGGTTTCTGACATCGATGACATCATCCTGGTCGGCGGTCAGACCCGCATGCCGATGGTGCAGGATAAGGTCCGGGAATTCTTCGGCAAGGACCCGCGCAAGGACGTCAACCCGGACGAGGCTGTCGCTGTCGGCGCCGCCATCCAGGGCTCGGTCCTGTCGGGCGACCGCAAGGACTTGCTGCTGCTGGACGTGACGCCGCTGTCGCTGGGGATCGAAACCCTGGGTGGCGTCATGACCAAGATGATCCAGAAGAACACCACCATCCCGACCAAGTTCAGCCAGGTGTTCTCGACCGCCGACGACAACCAGCCGGCCGTGACCATCAAGGTGTTCCAGGGTGAGCGCGAGATGGCTGCAGGCAATAAAGGCCTGGGCGAATTCAACCTCGAAGGCATCCCGCCAGCGCCGCGCGGCACCCCGCAGGTGGAAGTGACCTTCGACATCGACGCCAACGGCATCCTGCATGTCGGCGCCAAGGACAAGGCCACCGGCAAGGAAAACAAGATCACCATCAAGGCCAATTCCGGCCTGACGGAAGAGGAAATCCAGAAGATGGTGCGCGACGCCGAGGCCAATGCCGAGGAAGACAAGCGCCTGAAGGAACTGGCCGAAACCCACAATCAAGGCGATGCTCTGGTGCACTCGACCCGCAAGGCGCTGGGCGAGTACGGCGACAAGCTTGAAGCCGGCGAGAAGGAAAAGATCGAAGCCGCCATCAAGGACCTGGAAGCCAGCCTGAAGGGCAGTGACAAGGCCGACATCGATGCCAAGGTTGCAGCCCTGTCGGCAGCAGCGCAAAAACTCGGTGAAAAGATGTATGCCGACGCCCAGGCGCAGCAGCAGGCTGCCGGTGGTGCGGCGCCCGAAGGCGGCGCCTCGGAGCAGCAGGCCAAGCCCGCCGACGACGACGTGGTGGACGCCGACTTCAAGGAAGTCAAGGACAAGTAAGTCCCTACCCGCTGCGCGGTGGAAGATTTCCGCCGCTGCGGCGCGCGCCGAGTCGATGTGGCCGTTGCGGTCCCCGGCTCGGCGTTTTCCGTTCAGGCAGAGCCTGTTTCATGCAGCCTGCCTGCGGGTTGTGCATGAAACCGGTTTTGAAATAACAAGGTGCCGAGAAAATGGCCAAGCGAGATTTTTACGAAGTACTGGGCGTTGGCAAGAACGCTTCTGATGACGACATCAAGAAGGCGTATCGCAAGCTCGCCATGAAATACCATCCGGACCGCAATCCGGACAGCAAGGGGGCAGAAGAGAAATTCAAGGAGGCCAAGGAAGCCTACGAGATGCTGTCGGACCCGCAGAAGAAGGAAGCCTATGATCGCTACGGCCATGCCGGGGTCGATCCCAACATGGGCGCGGGCGGCTTTGGCGGCGGCGCAGGGGCTGGCGGCTTTGCCGATGCCTTTGGCGACATCTTCGGCGACATTTTCGGCAATGCCCGCGGCGGGCGTGGCGGCGCCGGCGGGCCGCAAGTCTATCGCGGCGCGGATCTGCGCTACAACCTCGACATTACCCTGGAACAGGCTGCGCACGGTTTCGACACCACCATCCGCGTGCCCTCGTGGGACGGTTGCGACGTCTGCCACGGCAGCGGCGCCAAGCCGGGGACCCAGCCGACCACCTGCCCGACCTGCGGCGGGCATGGCCAGGTGCGCATGCAGCAAGGGTTCTTCAGCATCCAGCAGACTTGCCCGAAATGCCACGGCACCGGCAAGATCATTCCGGAGCCGTGCACCTCGTGCGGCGGCGCCGGGCGCATCAAGCGCAACAAGACCCTGGAAGTGAAAATCCCTGCCGGTATCGACGACGGCATGCGCATTCGCTCCTCCGGCAATGGCGAGCCGGGCATGAATGGCGGCCCGCCGGGCGACCTGTATGTGGAAATCCACATCAAGCAGCATACGGTGTTCCAGCGCGATGGCGACGACCTGCATTGCGAGATTCCAATTTCGTTTGCCAAGGCGGCGATCGGCGGCGAGGTCGAGGTGCCGACCCTGAGCGGCAAGGCATCCTTTTCGCTGCCGGAAGGCACGCAGACCGGCAAGACTTTCCGCTTGCGGGGCAAGGGCATCAAGGGCGTGCGCTCGGGCTATCCGGGCGACCTGTTCTGCCATGTGGTGGTCGAGACCCCGGTCAAGCTGACCGAAAAGCAAAAAGAGTTGCTGCGCGAACTGGACCGATTGACCAACGAAGGTGGATCGAAGCATAACCCCCAGTCCAAGTCCTGGATGGACAAGGTCAAGGGATTCTTCGAGTAAGCGAGTACGTTTGACGACAGAAAAACGCCGGCTTTGACGCCGGCGTTTTTTTATTCAGAATCCCGCCATGATCTGGTCGTCCGGCGGCAGCCTGTCGTCGCGCCGGCTGTGCAGTTTCGGACTCGCCTGGGGCAGGATTGCCGGCGTCGGCAGGCTGCCCAGGGGCTCGGCGCGGCCAAACAGGAAGCCTTGCGCATAATCGACCCCGATGTGGCGCAAGGCATCGAGCGTTTCCTGGTTTTCCACCCATTCGGCGATCGTCTTGATGCCCATGACATGGCCGATATTGTTGATGGCTTCGACCATCGCCGCATCGGTGCGGTCGCTCGCCATGTCGCGCACGAAGGTGCCATCGATCTTCAGGTAATCGACTGGCAGGTTTTTCAGGTAGCCGAATGACGACATGCCGCTGCCGAAATCATCCAGGGAAAAACGGCAACCCATGTGCTTCAGTTCGCGGATCAGGGTATTGGCACGCTCAAGATTGGCAATCGCCGCCGTTTCCGTCACCTCGAAGCAGATGTTGTGCGGGTCGACGCCATAATCGACAAATTGCTTTTTCAGAAAATCCAGCAGCAGCGGGTCGCTCAGGGATTCTCCCGACAGATTGATCGAAATCATTGGGGACGCGTCTGTGCCCGGTCCGACTTGCGGCAATTCCTCGAATGCCATGCAGACCACCCGGCGGTCGAGCGCGCGCATCAGGTTGTAGCGCTCTGCCGCCGGGATGAAGCTCATCGGCGGTACCACGGTGCCATCCTGGTCGATCATGCGCAGCAATGCCTCGTAGTGGATACTGCCGGCGTGGTCGTCTTGCACCGGGACAATGCGCTGGTAGTGCAGGCGGAAACGGTTTTCCTCGAGGGCGCTGTTGATGCGCGCAACCCATAGCATCTCGCCGCGGCGCTGGCTGAGCTCGCGGCTGTTGGGGCTTGCCTGCACCTGGTTGCGGCCGCGGTCTTTCGCGGTATAGCAGGCGGCATCGGCCACGCCCATGATGTCGGCATTGTCTTCGCGCTTGCCGGCGATTGCCACCACGCCGATGGAGACGCCGATGGTAAAGGTCTTGTCGCGCCAGGCAAAGCGGAATTCAGCCACGCTCAGGCGCAGGGATTCGGCAACCTCCATGGCTTTTTCAAGCGGGCAGTCGGCCAGCAACACGCCAAATTCATCGCCGCCCAGGCGGGCAATGGTATCGGAGCCACGGATGCGGCCGTTGAGCAAGGCGCCCAGCTGGCGCAGCAATTCGTCGCCGGCATTGTGGCCGCTGGTGTCATTGACGATCTTGAACTGGTCCAGGTCCATGTAGAGCAGGGCGTGCTGGCGACCATATTCGTCCGCCGTCTCGATCAGGGATTGCAGGCGTTGTTCGAATTCGCGCCGGTTGACCAGTGTGGTCAGGGCATCATGGCTGGCTTGCCAGGATAGCTGGCGCGCCATGCTGCGCGAGGCGCTGACGTCGCGGAACACCAGGACCACCCCCATGATTTCGCCTTCGTGGCTGATAATCGGCGCCGCCGCGTGTTCGATCGGAAAACGTATGCCGTTGCGCGATGCCAGCACCGCGCCGCCGCGCACTTCCAGATGTTCTTGCGTGTGCAGGACCAGGTCGACCGGATTGTCGATGGGGTCGCCGCTGGCTTCGTCGCTGCCCTGGAAGACTTCGCCCAGACCGCGGCCGAAGGCATCTTCGGAGCGCCATCCCAGCAGCCGTTCGGCGACCGGGTTCAGGTAATCGATATTGCCCGCCGTATCCGTGGTGATGACGGCATCGGCAATCGAGGCTAGCGTCACTTGCGCGCGTTCCTTTTCCTTGGATAACGCCACTTCGGCGCGCTTTTGCCGGGTGATGTCGCGCGAGATGCCGATTTCGCCGATATGGCGGTTGTTTTCATCGTACAGCGGCGAAACGCTGGTGGAAATTTCCAGTACCCGCCCGTCGCGGGCCATGCGCTGCGCTTCGAAGCTGGTCGGCTGGGCAGCCCGGGTTCGCGCCAGGGTTTCCTCGAATTCGGCTAGCGCGCCCGGCAGGTGCAGCACGCTGACGGGCTGGCCGATCATTTCCTCGGCGCTGTAGCCATACAGGGCGCTTGCCGCCGCGTTCCAGCTGGTGATGATGCCTTGCAAATCCTTGGTAATGATGGGGACGTTGGATTGTTCGACGATCACGGCCAGCAGGCGATTGCGCCCGCCACTCTCCTGCAGCGAGGCGAACAGGCGCTCGATGCTGGATGCCATGTTGTTGAAGGCAAGGATGCAGGCCTGCATTTCCGGCGGGCCGCTTGGCGCAACGCGCAAGGCATGATTGCCCTGGCCGAACTGCTGCGCCGCTTTTTGCATGTCATGCAGCGGGCGCAATGCATTCGAAACCAGTGTGGTGATCAGAATGAACAGGCTCGTTACACTCAGCAGCAGAAGGGCAAGCTTGCCCAGCATTGCCTGCCAAATCTGGTTGATGGCGGGTGTGGCGGTCATCCAGACCTGGATGCGGCCGTAGGATTCGCCGCCGACAATGATTTCCTTGTCTTTCGTGAAGCCCGGTAAATCCAGCCATTGCGCAAACCAGCGCGGCGCTGCGAGCGCCACGGTGCCGGGGGCATCGGTTAAACTTTGCAGCTGGTGTGCGCTGTTGTCGCGCCAGACGATGCGTTGTATTGCAGGCTGGCGCACTCGCTGGTCAAGCAATTGCTGTATCAGGGCGTAATCCCCTGTAATGGCCGGTTCGGCCAGCGCCGGCGCGAGGAAATCCAGTTCGTAGTGCAGACCTTGTTCCAGCTGGCTGCGCTGGGCGTGGATTTCATTACGCAGGTCGACGCCAAAGTAGACGCTGCCCATCAAGGTCAGCATTGCGCCGGAGGCCAGCGCGATACGGGCGGACAGGCTGAGGTTGCGCCATCCTGGAAGGACTCTCATGTTCATGGGATATTCCGCAGTTCCTTGCGCTGCCTGTGAAAGCGCCGCATCTGGCCGTAGTCGTTGTCGCTGGCGGCAGTGAATCCATGCAGCGCTTGTGCGCCGAAGAGCGGCGCGCTGTCGGCCAGGATTCTTTGTCCCTGCGGATCATCGGCCATTTGCAGAAAAGCGGCACGGACTGCGGCGACTGAATCCTGGGGCACGGCAGGGTGGACGGAGACCGGGAGCGCCGGATATTCCTCCGAGCTCCATAAGACACGATAGACAATTTTTTTGCGTGCCGCATAATTCTGGGCGATCAGGGAATTGACTGCTGCCGCTTGCACCCGTCCCGACACCATTTGTCCCAGCGCGCTTTCCAGGGTGCCGGCAAAATGCGGCTCTACTGTGATGCCGGCGCGTTGCAGGGCATCCATGGGCGCGAGGTAACCGGCAAAGGCACCACGGGAGACAAAGGCAACGGCATGGCCGCGCAATTGATCCAGTGATTGGTGGGGAGCGGTGGCCGGGACGATGATCTGACTGTACATCGGTGCTTCAACCGGGCGGACGATCGCGAGATAGCCAGCGGCGTCATTCCCCGGTGCAAACTGATAGTAAGAGTAGATAAAATCGAGTTCGCCACGGATAATCATGGCTGCATGGTCTGCGTTGGATTTGGCGAGCCGGAGCTTGAGCGGCACGCCGCTTTTCTGGCTGATATGGCGCAGGATCGGATTCCAGTACTGGGCAGTTGCGACGGCACTGCGTACCTTGAGGACGCCAAAGGTCAGCGGCGCGCTGGAATGCGTTGGCTGTGCCTTGCTTGCCATGGGCAAGGCGAGACCGGTAACAAGTGCAAATGCCAGTATCCACGGCAATTTCAATCGTGCTTCCTTTGCTTGTGCGCGCTATGCCCGCTGTATGCCGGCATAGGAGGCAAGGCTGGTTCGCAGGTTTGGAGCCGCCATGCGAAAATGTTAAGCGATTCGCTAATGTAACATTTATCTTTTGCGTTTTGGCAACATTAATAGCGTTTTTTTGATCATTCAGACCTCTAATGGAATACCGATGACTCTGCAAAAACATGATGGCCTGGCTGCGCTGTTTCGCAACAACAGCGAGTGGGCGGCATCCATGGTGAAAACAGATGCCGATTTTTTCAAGAAGCTCGTGGCGCAACAGTCGCCCGAATACCTGTGGATCGGCTGTTCCGACAGCCGCGTGCCTGCCAATGAAATCGTTGGCCTGGCGCCGGGAGAATTGTTCGTTCATCGCAATGTGGCCAATGTCGTGGCCCATTCCGATCTGAACTGCCTGTCGGTGCTGCAGTTCGCCATCGAAGTCCTGGGCATCAAGCATGTCATCGTGTGCGGGCACTATGGTTGCTCCGGCGTGCATTCGGCGCTGGCAAAGCGCCGCATCGGACTGGCCGACAACTGGCTGCGCCACGTCCAGGATGTGCATCAGAAGCACGAACGCTATCTCGGCGAACTGTTGCCCACGCGAGAAAAGCAGGATCGCCTGTGTGAACTCAACGTGATCGAACAGGTGGCGAACGTCTGCCAGACTACCATTGTGCAGGATGCCTGGGAGCGCGGCCAGAATCTGACCGTGCACAGCTGGATTTATGGCTTGCAGGATGGCTTGTTGCGCAATCTCGGCGTGACCGTGAGCGGATCAGGCGAGCTCGATGCCATGCTGCAGGCAAGCTACGCGCGCTATGAGGATTACTGCCCGGACTGAGGTCCGGGCAAAGGCTCAGAAGCAGTGTTCCGGCGCCGGGAAGGAGCCATCCCGGACTGCGCCGACGTAGGCACGGAAAGCGGCATCGATACTTTCCTGGCCCTGCATGAAGTTGCGCACGAAGCGCGCTTTTTTGCCGGGGAAGACATCCAGCATGTCATGCATGACCAGGACCTGGCCCGAACAATCCGGACCGGCGCCGATGCCGATGGTGGGGATCGCCAGCAGCTCGGTGACTTCCTTGCCGAGGGCGGAAGGGATGGCTTCCAGCACGATGAGCGACGCGCCGGCGGCTTGCAGGGCGAGGGCATCGGCTTTCATTTTTTCCGCGCCGGCCGCAGTCTTGCCCTGTACCTTGTTGCCGCCCAGTACATGTACCGATTGCGGGGTCAGGCCAATGTGGGCACAGACGGGGATGCTGCGCTCGACGAGGAAGTGCACGGTGTCTGCCAGCCAGGCGCCCCCTTCGAGTTTCACCATGTGGGCGCCGGCCTGCATCAGCGTTGCGGCATTGTCGAAGGCCGCTTCCCTGGTCGCGTAAGTGCCGAAGGGCAGGTCGGCCGCCACCAGCGCCGTCTTGTTGCCGCGCGCCACGCAGGCGGTATGGTAAGCCATGTCGGCAATCGTCACCGGCAGGGTCGAGCTTTGCCCCTGGCAGACGTTGCCGAGCGAATCGCCGATCAGCAGCACATCCACGCCGCAGTGATCCATCAGTGTTGCAAAGCTGGCGTCGTAGCAAGTCAGCATGGCGATCTTTTCGCCGGCGGCACGCATTGCCTGCAACGCCGGGATGGTGACCGTTTTTTTGCGTGCTTCGTTCTGGTTGTCTTGGGCGTATCCGGCCATGTCGGTTCCTCTGGAGTGAAAGATTGCTGCCTGCGGCGACGTAATGATAAAAGAAACGGCGCCAAGTTTCAGGCGGGGCGCACCCGGGTCATGTACGGAAGATGAAATACACCGCGCCGACCAGGCACAGGCCTGCCCATACATAGTCGAGCTTGAACGGCTCGTTCATGTACAGCATGGCAAACGGCACGAACACGGTCAGCGTGATCGCCTCCTGCACGATTTTCAGTTGTGCCAGGCTCATTTCGGTGTGGCCGATGCGGTTGGCCGGCACCTGCAGCAGGTATTCGAACAGGGCGATGCCCCAGCTGATCAGCGCGGCCATCCACCATGGCTTGCTTGCCAGGTTTTTCAGGTGGCCATACCAGGCAAAAGTCATGAATATGTTTGACAGCACCAGTAGGACGACGGTTTGCAGGGCGACGGGAATTTGCATGGCCGCGATGTAAGGTCAGAGTTTGGTAATGGCCTGGTCCGCCACGCGGGGGACGAACTGGTGCGCAGCGCCATGGCCGGGAATGCTGATGAACGGATCGATCTGCAGCAGCGGAATCAGCGCGAAGGCGCGCTGGGCCAGGCGCGGATGGGGCACCGTGAGCGCGGGCGTGTCGATGACCTGGTCGCCGTACAGCAGCAGATCGAGGTCCAGGGTGCGCGGCGCATTGCGAAAGGGGCGCTCGCGCCCGGCCGCCAGTTCCAGCGCCTGCAGCTGTTCCAGCAGTGCCGGTGCCGGCAGTTCGGTTTCGATGCGGGCGACGGCATTGATGAAATCGTCGCCGCCGGCATCCACCGGTGCGGTGCGGAACAGGCGGGATTGTGCCGTCAGCCGGCTTTGGGGCAGGCGTGCGAGGGCGGCAAGCGCCTGCTCAACCTGGACACGGGCATCGCCGAGATTGGCACCGATGCCGATGAAGGCGCTGACTTTGGCGGCCATTACGCGCCGCCGCTGTCGACGTCGTTGCCGGCACTTTCGACTTCACTGCCGCTGGCATTTTCACCGGCGGCACCCTTGCTACGGCTCTTGCCGCCGCGCCGGCGGCGCTTTTTCGCCACGCCGGTTTCCCCTTCGGCGCTCGATTTTTGCTGCAGCAGGGTTTCGCGGCCGGGGCCGTCAGATTCCATGAAATCGGTCCACCATTGGCCGAGGTCGGCGTCCAGTTCACCCGATTCGCAGCGCAGCAGCATGAAATCGTAGCCGGCGCGCAGGCGCGGATGCTCCAGCAGCTTGTAGGGCGTCTTGCCGGTGCGACGTTCGAAGCGCGGCTGCATGGCCCACAGGTCGCGCATGTCCGAGGTGGTCTTGCGCTGCAGAGCCAGCTTTTCGCTTTGCGACTCCAGCACGTCGTCGGCAGCCTGGTGCAGGGCAGGGATCGGATATTCGCCGGCGGCCTGGTAGGCGCGCCATTTTTCCAGCACCTGGTGCCACAGCAAGGCGGCAAACAGGAATCCGGGCGATACCGGCTTGCCCTGGCGGACGCGTTCGTCGGTATTGTTGAGCGCCTGGGTCACGAACTTCTTGCCCATCGGCTGCTCCAGCACCACGTCGAGCAGCGGCAGCAAGCCGTGGTGCAATCCTTCCTTGCGCAACTGTTTCAGGCACGCCAGCGCATGGCCGCTCATCAGGAGCTTGAGCATCTCATCGTACAGGCGCGCCGCCGGCACATTGTTGATCAGCGGCGCCATCACTGCCATCGGCGCGCTGGTGTCGGGGTCAATCGAAAAGCCGAGCTTGGCGGCAAAACGCACCACGCGCAGCATGCGCACCGGGTCTTCGCGAAAGCGCGCTTCCGGCACGCCGATCATGCGCAGGGTCTTGCTGCGGATATCGGCCATGCCTTCATGATAGTCGAGCACGCTCTGGCTGGCCGGATCGTAATACATGGCGTTGATGGTGAAGTCGCGCCGCACCGCGTCTTCGTGCTGCTCGCCGAAGGTGTTGTCGCGCAACACGCGCCCATGCTCGTCCTTGGCAGCCGATTCCATCGTCGTGCCGCGGAAGGTGGTCACTTCGATCAGTTCCTGGCCAAACATCACGTGCACGATCTGGAAGCGGCGGCCGATGATGAAGGCGCGCCGGAACAGGCGCTTTACCTGTTCCGGCGTGGCGTTGGTGGCGACGTCGAAATCCTTGGGCTTGACGCCCAGCAGCAGGTCGCGCACCGCGCCGCCCA
Organism: Janthinobacterium sp. 17J80-10; assembly: GCF_004114795.1. Lineage (NCBI taxonomy): Bacteria > Pseudomonadati > Pseudomonadota > Betaproteobacteria > Burkholderiales > Oxalobacteraceae > Janthinobacterium > Janthinobacterium sp. 17J80-10. The sequence goes on from NZ_CP035311.1 coordinate 1,138,243, forward strand.
CCAGGAATGCCTTGAAGCCGGCTTCCTGCAAGGTTTGCGTGACCCGCACCGCGTTGGGCGACACCAGCCTGGGATCGATGCCATGCTCTTTTTGGCCAAAGACGACGGGGATGGTCGGGTCGGCAGCCTTGTTCTTGACGCCGAGGATGCGGCGGATGAATTTTTTAATCATGGAACAATTGTAATGTAGGCCAGCCGTGGGCTTGCGCATGCGCGGCGAGCAGGGCATTCGGATTGGTCGCGACCGGATTGGTCACCAGCGACAGCAGGGGAATGTCGTTTTGCGAATCGCTGTAGAAATGGCTGCGCTCAAAGCCGTCCAGCGTGTGGCCCAGGCTGGCCAGCCATGCCTGGGCGTTGACGACCTTGCCGGCGCCATAGGGCGGGGTGCCCACCAGGCGGCCCGTCAGGTCGCCATTGGCAGCCAGTTCGGGTTCGGCGGCGATCAGGTGCTCGACGCCGAAGGCGCGGGCGATCGGGCCGGTGACGAAACGGTTGGTGGCCGTGATGATGGCCACCAGGTCGCCGGCCTCCTGGTGTTTTTGCACCAGCTCGCGCGCTGCCTGCCGGATCGAAGGTGTAATGACTTCGGCCATGAATTCCTGGTGCCAGGCATCGAGCTGCGGGCGCGGAAATTGCGCCAGGATGCCGAAGACGAATTCCAGATAGGCCACCGGGTCCAGGGTGCCTGCCTGGTATTGCTGGTAAAACGCGGCATTGCGCTTTTCCAGTGCATTGGCATCCACTGCACCGGTACGGGCCAGGAATTGCCCCCATTCGAAATCGGAATCGAGCGGCAAGAGCGTGTGGTCGAGGTCAAACAGAGCCAGGTTCGTCATGAAGTATCAATTCTTTCAGCAATGGCAGTGTAATCGGGCGCTTGGTTTCCAGCGAATAGCGGTCGAGCGCGTCGAGCATCGCCATCAGGGACGGCATGTCGCGCTTGAAGTGCGTCATCAGGTAGGGTAAAACACCGGCAGAAAGCACCAGCCCACGTGCGGCAGCGGCTTGTTCCAGAGCGGCAATTTTTTCTGCATCGGTCAGGCCGTGCACCTGGTAAATCAATCCCCAGCCAAGGCGCGTGCGCAAATCCTCGCGCACGGTAAGTAGCGCAGGCGGTTGCGGGCCGGCAGCGACCAGTACGCCGCCCTGTTCGCGCACCTGGTTAAACAAGGTAAAGGCAGCGATTTGCGCCTCCGGCGACAGGTTTGCGACATCGTCGAGCAGGTACAGGCGTAGCCGCGGCCGGTAAGCCAGGGCTGCGTCGGTTGCCTCGCCACCCAGATAAGTTGCGCCTTCCAGCGCGCCCAGCGCCCGCAGCAGATGCGACTTGCCGGCGCCGGCTTCGCCCCACAGATAAATAAAACGTTCGCCCAGGCCGCTGACGGCGCCTTGCGCCACACGCTCCAGCAAAGCCATCAATTCGCCGTTTTGCCCGGTCACGAAAGTGTCCAGGGTCGGTGAAGAGTGGGCATTCAGGTCCAGCAATAACTGTTTCATTAACAAAAGATAGTAGGCAAGCGGGCGCTAGGATAATCGGTCTGCCCCGGTTTTGCCAGCATGGCAAGTGGTTTACCACAGACAAGTGATGACGGAACGGCAACCCTCGCTTTTCAGGGAAAGATGAAATGCCATCCACAAGCTGGAAAACGGGGCAATTTTGTTAAAATAGCGGTTTGCCGCAGGATTCTCGCGGCTAACACCTGCTATTTTACCGCCTCTGCCGCCAATCACATCATGAGTTTCCCTTCTTCTGTTTCTCTCTCCTACCGCGATGCCGGCGTCGATATCGAAGCCGGTGATGCCCTGGTTGAAGCCATCAAGCCGTTTGCCAAGCGCACCATGCGCGAAGGCGTGATGGGCGGAATCGGCGGTTTTGGCGCCTTGTTCGAAGTCAGTAAAAAATTCAAGGAGCCGGTGCTGGTCTCCGGCACCGATGGCGTCGGCACCAAGCTGAAGCTGGCTTTTCACCTGAACAAGCATGACACCGTCGGCATCGACCTGGTCGCCATGAGCGTCAACGATATCCTGGTGCAGGGCGCCGAGCCGCTGTTCTTCCTGGATTATTTCGCCTGCGGCAAGCTCGATGTGGCCACTGCCACCGATGTCATCAAGGGCATCGCCCAGGGCTGCGAACGGGCAGGCTGCGCGCTGATCGGCGGCGAGACCGCCGAGATGCCGTCCATGTATCCGGCCGGCGAGTATGACCTGGCAGGCTTTGCCGTCGGCGCGGTCGAAAAGTCGAAACTGATCGACGGCAGCAAGATCATTCCCGGCGACGTCGTGCTGGGCCTGGCATCCTCGGGCGCGCACTCCAACGGCTATTCGCTGGTGCGCAAGATCCTGTCGGTCGCCAATCCGGACCTGAACGCCGACTTCCATGGCCGTCGCCTCGCCGACGTCTTGCTGGAACCGACGCGCATCTACGTCAAGCCTCTGCTGGCGCTGATGGAGAGCATGGAAGTCAAGGGCATGGTGCACATCACCGGCGGCGGCCTGGTGGAAAACGTCCCGCGCGTCTTGCGCGACAACCTGACCGCAGTCCTGCAGCGCGATGCCTGGACCATGCCGCCACTGTTCCAGTGGCTGCAGCAGCATGGCGGCGTGGCCGACGCCGAGATGCACCGCGTGTTCAACTGTGGCATCGGCATGGCCGTGATCGTGTCGAAGGAAAATGCGGATGCGGCTGAAGCGCAATTGAAGGCCGCCGGCGAAACCGTGTTCCGCATCGGCGAGATCCGCGAGCGCCAGGGTGACGAGGCGCAGACCATCGTCGTCTGAGGCTGCTTCGCCAAGTCACGATGAAAAGCCGCAGGGGGCAACTCCTGCGGCTTTTTTAATGTCAGTGCTCGTTTTAATGCTGCTTCGTGCTTCCGGATTGCTGCGCCAGTGTTTGCAGCTGCGTCGAAAGATTGTTCACTGAAGCGCCAGTCAGTGCGGCTGGCGGCGATACCCGCACCGGCAGGCTGCCCGCCTGCGCCTTTGACAATACATTGGCGCTGGTATCGGGCGCGGCATTCCAGACCGGGTCGTCCATTCCTTCGAAGACCGCTTTCAATTGCTGCCCCCAGGTCGCGCGGATCATCTGGAAATACTGGTTTTTTTCATCGACGCTGACAAAGCGCGTAACCGCCAGCCGGCCTGATTCATACACCAGCAAGTCCAGCGGCAACCCGACCGAAATATTCGAACGCAGCGTCGAATCCATCGAGATCAGCGCACATTTTGCCGCTTCATCGAGGGACGTCGCCGGCGTGACCACGCGGTCGATGATGGGCTTGCCGTACTTGGCTTCGCCAATCTGGAAATAGGGATTCTCATTGTGCGACTCGATGAAATTGCCGGCCGAGTACATCTGGAACAGGCGGCAGCGCTCGTTGCCGATCTGCCCGCCGAAAATCATGCTGACATTGAAATCGATGCCGAATTTTTCCAGCGAAGCAGCATCGCGCTCATGCACCAGGCGAATGGCATCGCCGACGAGCCGCGCTGCTTCATGCATGGACTGCACGGTCCAGATGCTATTGCCGTCGCCATCGACATAGTCGGCAACGATCTGGCGGATCGACTGGGAAATCGACAGGTTCCCGGCCGTCAGCAGCACCATGACGCGGTCGCCCGGCTTTTCGAACACGCTCATCTTGCGGAATGTGCCGATCTGGTCGACCCCGGCATTGGTGCGGGAATCCGACAGGAATACCAGTCCGGCATCGAGGCGCATGGCGACACAATAAGTCATGTTCGAAACGCAAAGAATAAAACTCCGATTCTATCGCAGGGCGCGCGGAAATCCATATCTGCTTGATCGAAAGGGGGACTCTCCATCCAGGCTGTCACGCACTGGCCACATCCACCCGTACCGTTAATGTCTCGGTGCCGCCGCCGTGCCGCACGCCACGCACCGGCGCGGCGGAATCGTAATCCCGTCCGATCGCAAGGCGGCAATGCATGGCGCCGGTGAATTGTGCATGGGTGACATCGATGCTCACCCAGCCGGAAAAGTCCACATCGTCCACCCAGACATCGACCCAGGCATGGCTTTCAGCATGGTCGGTGTCGCCGGCGTGGATATACCCCGAGACGTAGCGTGCCGGAATATCCTGGCTATGGCAGCACGCCAAAAACAGGTGCGCATGGTCCTGGCACACCCCGTAACCCAGCCGCAGGGCATCGGTGGCTGTAGTGGTCACCCCGGTCGCCCCGCTCTGATACATGACGGATCCGCGGATCGCATCCGCCAGCGCCATCAAGGCACCGCTGCGAGCGCCGGTGCCCAGATGTTGCGAGGCGAATTGCCGGACCGCGTCGGTGGGCTCGGTCAGCCCCGTCGGCACGGTAAAGACCAGCGGCGACAGGCTTTCCCGCGCAGGCAGGCGGCCGCAATACAGTGGCGCCACGTCCACCAGCCCCTGGGCGACGATGCGCACTTCATTGTGGCGCCCGTTGACGGTCAGCGTATGGCTGGCATTGCCATAGGCGTCGATGAATGCGTGGCAACGCCCGCCGGTCGTTATGTCCCAGGCTTTAATATGCTGGTGTGCATCATGCCGCGGCGTCAGCCGCAATTGCTGGATGGTGTACGTCAGCGGCGCGGTGTAGCGGTAAATGGTTTCGTGGCGAATTGCGAGCATGCAGGTTCCCGTTGAGGATATGGCCGGTTTCAAGCCGCCAGCGGCATCATGAAATCGCGGCTGACGCGCTTGCCCAGTTCGAAAACGCTTTCCAGGAAAGCCGTCAGGTAATCATGCAGGCCATCGGCGAGGATATCCTGGATATTGGCAAAGCGCAGCTGCGCATGCAGCCGGCCGGCCAGCCTCTCCGTATTGGCGGACATGTCGTTGCCGATCTCTTTCAGGTTCGCCACGACTTCGTCCATGCAGGCCATCAGCGAGCGCGGCATGTCGGCACGCAGCATCAGCAATTCTGCCACCCGCGCCGGCGTGATCACATCGCGGTAGACCTTGCGGTAGATTTCAAAACCCGACACCGAACGCAGCAGCGCAGCCCAGTAATAGAAGTCGAGCTGCGGCTCGTCCCCGGCGCCATGGTATTTGACATCGAGCAGGCGCGCGGTATTGTCCGCCCGTTCCAGGAAGGTGCCCAGGCGAATGAAGTGGAATGTTTCGTCCTTGAGCATGGTGCCGATGGTGACGCCGCGCGACAGATGCGAGCGGTGCTTGACCCACTCGAAAAACTGGCCGGGGTCGCGTTCGAGCATGTCACCTTTCAACAGCGGTTGCATTTCCAGCCAGCTGCCATTCAGGGTCTCCCAGACTTCGGTGGTGAGACTGCCTCGCACGGCCCGGGCGTTTTCCCGCGCCTGTGTCAGGCAGGAGGCGAGCGATGACGGATTGGCGGGATCGCGCACCATGAAGTCGAGCACATCCCGGGGCGTGAGCAAGGGGTATTTGTGGTCGAACATGTCCTGCAATTCCGATATGCCCAGCGTGGCGCGCCAGCCTTGCTCGGCGGCCTGCGCCGATTGCGGCAGCAGCGAGGTTTGCATGTTGACGTCGAGCATGCGGGCAGTATTCTCGGCGCGCTCCGTGTAGCGGGCCATCCAGAACAAGTGGTCGGCGGTGCGGCTTAACATGTCAGTTCTCCAGTATCCAGGTATCCTTGGTGCCGCCGCCTTGCGAGGAATTCACCACGAGAGAGCCGGCCGTCAGCGCCACCCGGGTCAGGCCGCCCGGCACCATCGTCACCGACTTGCCGGACAAGACAAAGGGGCGCAAGTCGATATGGCGCGGTGCGATGCCGGATTCGACATAGGTCGGGCAGGCCGACAGCGCCAGGGTCGGCTGGGCGATGTAGCCCTCCGGGTTGGCCTGCAGGCGGCGGCGGAAGTCTTCGATTTGCTGCTTGCTTGAGGCAGGTCCGACCAGCATGCCGTAGCCGCCGGCGCCATGCACTTCCTTGACCACCAGTTTTTCCAGGTTGGCCAGGGTGTATTCCAGTTCTTCTTTCTTGCGGCACTGGTAAGTCGGCACGTTGTTGAGGATCGGTTCTTCCGCCAGGTAGAAACGGATCATGTCCGGCACATAGGGGTAGATCGACTTGTCGTCGGCCACGCCGGTGCCGATCGCATTGGCCAGCGTGACGCGTCCGGCACGGTACACCGACAGCAGTCCCGGCACGCCGAGCGAGGAATCGGCGCGGAAAGCAAGCGGATCGAGGAAGTCGTCGTCCACGCGCCGGTAGATCACATCGACCCGCCGCGGGCCCAGGGTGGTGCGCATGAATACCGCATTGTCATTGACAAACAGGTCCTGGCCCTCGACCAGTTCCACGCCCATTTGCTGCGCCAGGAAGGCATGTTCGAAATAGGCCGAGTTATACATCCCCGGCGTCAGTACGACGACAGTCGGGTCGATGACGCCGGCCGGCGCGACCGAGCGCAGGTTATCCAGCAGCAGGTCAGGGTAATGATCGATCGGCGCCACTTTGTGGCGCGAGAACAGTTCAGGGAAGAGGCGCATCATCATCTTGCGGTCTTCCAGCATGTAAGACACGCCCGAGGGCACGCGCAGGTTATCTTCCAGTACGTAGAATTCGCCGGCCCCCGCGCGCACGATATCCACACCGGCAATATGCGCATAGATGTCGGATGCGACGTTAATGCCTTGCATCTCGGGGCGGTACTGGGCGTTGCGGAAAATCTGTTCGGGCGGGATGACGCCGGCTTGCACGATATGCTGGGCATGATAGATATCGTGGATGAACATGTTCAGCGCCTGCACCCGTTGCGTCAGTCCTTTTTCCAGCTGTCCCCATTCGGCGGCCGGGATGATGCGGGGAATGATATCGAACGGAATCAGGCGCTCGGTGCCGGCATCATTGCCATACACGGCAAAGGTAATGCCGACGCGCCGGAATGCCAGATCCGCTTCTGCACGCTTGCGGGCAATGGTATCGCTGGCCTGTTCTGCCAGCCAGGCCTCGAATTCGCCGTAATGCGGCCGCACCGATCCCGCCTCATCGCGGTACATTTCATCGAAAAATTTTGTCATGGTGTACTTGCCGTCCTTTTCTGCTAAGTAACAAGAAGCATGCCAAGCAAAAAGTCCGGATTGCGCCCAAAATGCACCAAAGAAGGGCGGTTTCGCCTTTATTCATGCACTTGAATATTTTTTGCTGCGACTGCAAATTCCGCTTGCAAAAATCACTGTTTGTTTATACAGTACTGTTTCACCAGCTGAAAGCGCACATCCCGATGCTGTTTCTGCATCCGGTGTTTTGTGCAATGTTTTGTATGTAAGCAGGCAAGCCGCAAATTCGCTGCACTTTTGACAAACGATTATTGCCAGCCATTTTCGAAAGAGACCTATGGACGACAAAAAGTACGCCCCCAATCTGGACAAGAGCAAAGCTCTGGCTGCCGCCCTGGCGCAAATTGAAAAGCAGTTCGGCAAGGGTTCCGTGATGCGCATGGAAGACGGCGCAGTGGTCGAGGAAGTGCAAGTGGTCTCGACCGGTTCGCTCGGTCTGGATATTGCCTTGGGCGTTGGCGGTTTGCCGCGCGGCCGCGTGGTGGAAATCTATGGCCCGGAATCTTCCGGCAAGACGACGCTGACGCTGCAAGCTATTGCTGAGATGCAAAAAATTGGTGGCACCTGCGCCTTTATCGATGCCGAACATGCGCTCGACGTGACGTATGCCCAAAAGCTGGGCGTCAACCTGTCGGATTTGCTGATCTCGCAACCGGATACTGGCGAGCAAGCTCTGGAAATCACCGATGCGCTGGTGCGTTCGGGCAGCGTGGACCTGATCGTGGTCGACTCGGTGGCGGCCCTGACGCCGCGCGCCGAAATCGAAGGCGAAATGGGCGATTCGCTGCCGGGCCTGCAGGCGCGCCTGATGTCGCAAGCCTTGCGCAAGCTGACCGGATCGATCAACCGCACCAATACCCTGGTCATTTTCATTAACCAGATCCGCATGAAGATCGGCGTCATGTTCGGTAGCCCGGAGACCACCACCGGTGGCAATGCGCTGAAATTCTATGCCTCGGTACGCCTGGATATCCGCCGGATCGGCTCGGTCAAGTCGGGCGATGAAGTGATCGGCAATGAAACCAAGGTCAAGGTTGTCAAGAACAAGGTGGCCCCGCCGTTCAAGGAAGCGCATTTCGACATCATGTATGGCGAAGGCACATCGCGCGAAGGCGAGATCATCGATCTGGGCGTGGAAGCCAAGATTGTCGACAAGTCGGGCGCCTGGTACAGCTACAATGGCGAAAAGATTGGCCAGGGCAAGGACAATGCACGCAATTTCTTGAAAGAAAATCCGGCGCTGGCGTACGAGATTGAAAACAAGGTGCGCGCTGCCTTGGGCGTGCCGCTGCTGCCACCGGTCAAGGGTGCTGAACCAGCTCCCAAGAAAGCTGGCAGCAAGGACAGCAAGGACAAGGAAAGCAAGGAAGTAGAATAAGGCCGCCGGGGCTGCCCGCGGGACTACCCTCAAAGCCATGGCACTGCCCATGGCTTTTTTCATTCATTCTTGATGGCAAAACTGCAACTAAGCTTGAAGGGACGCGCCTTGCGTTACCTGTCCATGCGCGAGCATAGCCGGCTTGAACTCGCCCGCAAGCTGGCGCGCTATGCGCAAGAAGGCGATGATATCGACGCCGTGCTGGATGTGCTGGAGGCAGCCAAATTGCTGTCCGAGGCCCGTTTTGCCGAATCGCTGGTGCATCGCCGTGCTGCGCGTTTCGGTAACCAGCGTATTCTGACGGAACTGCAAAGCCATCGGCTCGGCGACGAATCGCTGGCCGGCATTCGCGAACAACTGGCCGGCGACGAAGCTGCACGCGCCCGTGCCGTGTGGCAGCGCAAGTTCGGCCAGGTGGCGGCGGATGCCGCCGAACGCGCAAAACAGATGCGATTCCTGCAGCAGCGCGGTTTTTCTCATGAAGCGATCAGGGCGGCCATGCGTGCCGTCAATTTGGAAGAAGACTGAGCCGACTCATCACGCTAATGTTTGCCGCCGCCACCCTATATTGCCCCGGAAGACGGACTTGCCGTTACCTTGCCGGCGGCCTGCCGCCGGCAGTAATAAATACGAAATACGAGACTGGCGGTGCGATAGTCACTGTGCTACACTTTTTCAGCTTTTTTTCAGCCGTATGTCGGATGGTCGCCGCGGTCAACGCGGGATTGTCATGCATGCGGCATTAATTTTGCCAATCTGCCGCCGCTGCTAGTTACCCTTGAGCTCCTACAGTCTCCTGACTTGCATAACTTTCCAACGGAAGTGGGCAAAGGCGTCGCATGCGGGGAAACTTGGCGTTCACGCCACCGCAGCAGTAACAGCCGGTATCAAATTTACTTTATCACCAAGCGTCTGAAGGGAAGTTCGCATGAAAATCCATGAGTATCAGGGCAAAGAAATCCTCCGCAAGTTCGGTGTGACCGTGCCGCGCGGCATTCCGTGCCTGTCCGTCGATGAAGCCGTCAAGGCTGCCGAAGAACTGGGCGGTCCGGTCTGGGTCGTCAAGGCACAGATCCACGCCGGCGGTCGCGGCAAGGGTGGCGGCGTCAAGGTCGCCAAGTCGCTCGAACAAGTCAGGGAATATGCGAACGCCATTCTCGGCATGCAACTGGTCACCCACCAGACCGGCCCGGAAGGCCAGAAGGTGCGCCGCCTGCTGATCGAAGAAGGCGCTGACATCAAGAAGGAACTCTACGTTTCCATGGTGACCGACCGTCTCAGCCAGCGCGTGGTGCTGATGGCTTCGAGTGAAGGCGGCATGGATATCGAGGAAGTCGCTGAAAGCCACCCCGAACTGATCCACAAGGCCGAGATCGACCCGGCGCTGGGACTGACTGACGCGCAAGCCGATGACATCGCCGCCAAGATCGGCGTGCCGGCCGCATCGATCGCCGATGCTCGCGCGCAACTCCAGGGCTTGTACAAGGCTTACTGGGAAACCGATTCGTCGCTGGCCGAAATCAACCCCTTGATCCTGACCGGTTCCGGCAAGGTCATCGCCCTGGACGCCAAGTTCAATTTCGACTCCAACGCCCTGTTCCGTCATCCGGAAATCGTTGCCTACCGCGACCTGGATGAAGAAGATCCGGCGGAAGTCGAAGCTTCCAAGTTCGACCTGGCTTACATTTCCCTCGACGGCAATATCGGCTGCCTGGTCAATGGCGCCGGCCTGGCCATGTCCACCATGGACACCATCAAGCTGTTCGGCGGCGAGCCGGCCAACTTCCTCGACGTCGGCGGCGGCGCCACGGCCGAGAAGGTGACCGAAGCCTTCAAGATCATGCTGAAGAATCCCGGCCTGAAAGCCATCCTGGTCAACATCTTTGGCGGCATCATGCGCTGCGACGTGATTGCCGAAGGCGTGATCACCGCTTCCAAGGCAGTCCAGCTGGGCGTGCCGCTGGTGGTGCGCATGAAGGGCACCAACGAAGATCTCGGCAAGAAAATGCTGGCCGACTCCGGCCTGCCGATCATCTCGGCCGACACCATGGAAGAAGCCGCGCAAAAAGTTGTCGCTGCGGCCAACGGTAAGTAAGAGGAAAATCACATGTCGATCCTGATCAATAAAGACACCAAAGTCATCACCCAGGGCATTACCGGCAAGACCGGCCAGTTCCACACCCGTGGCTGCCGCGACTACGCCAATGGCAAGAACGCCTTCGTCGCCGGCGTCAACCCGAAGAAAGCCGGTGAAGATTTCGAAGGCATTCCCATCTACGCCAGCGTCAAGGATGCCAAGGCGCAGACCGGCGCGACCGTTTCCGTCATCTATGTGCCACCCGCCGGCGCCGCTGACGCAATCTGGGAAGCAGTCGAAGCCGAACTCGACCTGGCCATCTGCATCACCGAAGGCATTCCCGTGCGCGACATGCTGATGGTGAAGGACAAGATGAAAAAAGCCGGCAGCAAGACTTTGCTGCTCGGCCCGAACTGCCCTGGCCTGATTACCCCGGAAGAGCTGAAAATCGGCATCATGCCCGGTCACATCACCAAGAAGGGCCGCATCGGCGTGGTGTCGCGTTCCGGCACCCTGACCTATGAAGCCGTCGGCCAGCTGACCGCCCTGGGCCTGGGCCAGTCGTCCGCAGTCGGCATTGGCGGCGACCCGATCAATGGTCTGAAGCACATCGACATCATGAGAATGTTTAACGACGACCCGGATACCGATGCCGTCATCATGATCGGCGAAATCGGCGGCCCGGACGAAGCGAATGCTTCGTACTGGATCAAGGAAAACATGAAAAAACCGGTGGTCGGCTTCATCGCCGGTGTCACCGCTCCCCCGGGCAAACGCATGGGCCATGCCGGCGCACTGATTTCCGGTGGTGCCGACACTGCTGACGCCAAGCTCGCGATCATGGAAGAGTGCGGCATCAAGATCACCCGCAATCCTTCCGAAATGGCTCGCCTGCTGAAGTCAGTGCTGTAAAAGACTTGTTTTAGGCAAGCCTTCGGGTTTGTCTGGCATGTGACGGGGAGCTGGCGCTCCCCGTTGTCGTTTAAAGTTAATTTTTGCTCAATACTGACAATGCCGCTGATTTTTAGGTATGATTTCCCCTAGACAATATTGAAAGTATTTTTGTGACTTTTGCCATCCCTTCGCGGGGGCCATGCGCCTGAGCTGCCCATGGCCTACCACGTATCGCTAGAGAGCGTTGCCAAGACGGATACCGGCATGGTGCGATCGCACAATGAGGATTTCATTGCGATCAGCCCCGAGCATGGCTACGTCATCCTGGCCGACGGGATGGGCGGCTACAGCGCTGGCGAAGTTGCCAGCAGCATTGCGGCGACCGTTGTACAGGAAATGCTTGAAGAGCAATTGCCGCACCATTTCAAGGAATGGAGCCGGCAGAGCGACAAGCAACTGCTGCAACTGGTACAACAATCGGTTGTACGCGCCAATACCTCCATTATCGATGCTGCCGAAAACGAGCCGCAATTCCACGGCATGGGCACGACTATCGTGGTCGGGCTATTCCAGCAGGATCGCCTGATCCTGGCCCATGTCGGTGATTCGCGCGCATATCGCTTGCGCGATGGCGTACTGGACCAAATCACCCGCGACCATTCGTTGCTGCAAGAGCAGATCGATGCCGGGCTGATCAGCCCGGAAGCAGCGCAGCATTCACCCAACCGCAACCTCATCACCCGCGCAGTCGGCGTCGATCGGGAACTCGACGTGGAAGTGCACGAACATGCAACCCGCGTTGGCGATATCTATCTGCTCTGCTCGGATGGCCTGTCCGACATGCTCACCAGTGAGCAGATTGCCGCCACCCTCATCGAATTCGGGGCCGACCTGGAATCGGCTTGCGGCACCCTGGTCCAGCGCGCCAATACCCATGGCGGCAAGGATAATATTTCGGTGATTCTGGCGAAGGTGGTAGCAGTGGATGTTAAAAATGAAAGACTGCTGGACCGGGTGTTGAAGTGGGTGCGGTAGCAGCCTGATTCGTTGGTAATTAACGACATTGCATAGGTGAAAGTATTGATCCTCTGACGTATGATGGCTGACTTCGAAAAGAAAAGTCACATTTCATGAACGTCATCGCGGTTGTCGGATTGGGATATGTAGGGTTGCCATTGGCGGCGGCGTTCGGCAAACGCCAGCCAACGATAGGCTACGATTTGTCGGCGGAAAAGATCCGGCATTGTGAAAATCACCGCGATCCCAGCGGCACGGTCACCCAGGATGAATTGCGGGCCGCCAGCAAGCTCAAATTTACGACCGATGCTGCCGCACTGGCGGAAGCGGACTTCATCATCATCGCGGTACCGACGCCGATCGATGCGGCGCGCCATCCAGATTTCAGTCCCCTTATCAGCGCCAGCCGCGATGTCGGCCGTCACATGAAGCGCGGCGCGACTGTCATTTTCGAATCCACCGTTTATCCCGGCGCCACCGAGGAAGTCTGCATCCCGGTGCTGGAACAGGCTTCCGGCAAAAAGTGGAAAGCTGATTTTCAGGTGGGCTACTCGCCTGAGCGGATCAACCCGGGCGACAAGAATCACACCCTGGTCAATACGATCAAGGTAGTGGCCGGTGACAGTCCAGAGTGCCTCGAGCAGGTCGCACAGTTATATGAAAGCGTGGTCAGTGCCGGCGTCCATCGGGTCTCGTCGCTGCGGGTGGCAGAAGCTGCCAAGGTAATCGAGAATACCCAGCGCGACCTCAACATCGCCCTGATGAACGAGCTGGCAGTGATATTCAACATGCTCGGGCTGGATACGCTGGAAGTGCTGGAAGCCGCTGGCACCAAGTGGAATTTTCTGCCGTTCCGGCCTGGACTGGTCGGCGGACATTGCATCGGGGTCGACCCTTATTACCTGACTTACAAGGCCGAGATGGCCGGCTATCATCCGGAGGTGATTCTGGCCGGCCGACGCATCAATGACGGCATGGGCAAGTTCATCGCCGAGCAAACAGTCAAGCAGATGATCCAGGCGGGTAGCCAGATCAAGGGCGCCAGGGTGAATGTGCTGGGGATTACCTTCAAGGAAAATGTGCCGGACTTACGCAGTTCGAAGGTGATTGACCTGATTCGGGAGCTGGAGTCCTATGGGATTGAGGTGCTTGTGCATGATCCGGTGGCGGATGCGGAAGAAGCTCATCGTGAATACGGGGTCAGATTGTCCGCTTGGGAGGATTTGCCGCGCGCGGAAGCACTGGTGGTGGCTGTCGCGCACCGGCAGTTTATGGAGCTTCCTATGGAAGATTATTCAGCCAAGGTGGTGGACGGCGGTTGCCTTATCGATGTGAAGGCCAAGTTTGACGCAGCAACGTTGCGTGAAGCTGGGCTAAGGGTTTGGAGGTTGTAAAAAATGGCAAATCACGCAAGCAAGGACTTTCTGGTATTCGGTCAGCCAAAAATTGAGCAGCCTGAGATAGACGAAGTCGTTGATTCGATGCAGAAGGCCTGGCTGGGCACTGGTCCCAAGGTAGCGCAATTTGAACAAGATTTTGCCAGATACAAGGGCGTTGATCATGTCGCCGCACTGAATTCATGCACTGCGGCCTTGCATTTGAGTTTGCTCGCTGCTGACATTGGGCCAGGCGATGAGGTAATTACGACGCCAATGACTTTTTGTGCCACCGTGAATGCAATCATCCATGCCGGGGCTACACCAGTTCTTGCGGATATCGATCCGGATACGTTTAATATTTCTCCCGAGCGGATTAAGGAAAAAATCACGTCAAGGACGCGTGCGATAGTGCCCGTGCATTTTGCGGGTAGGCCATGCAACATGGAAGCGATAATGGCGATAGCGCATGCAAATGGCTTGAAAGTGATTGAGGACTGTGCACATGCCATTGAAACTGAATACCACGGCCGAAAGACCGGCACATTCGGTGATTTCGGTTGCTTCAGCTTTTATGCCACTAAAAACATCACAACGGGCGAGGGGGGGATGGTGATCGCTCAGCGTGAAGAGGATATCGAGCGGATAAAAGTACTTGGATTGCATGGCATGAGCAAGGATGCCTGGAATCGATTTGGTGACGATGGTTATAAGCACTATTATGTCGTCGAATCCGGATTCAAGTACAACATGATGGATTTGCAAGCCGCCATCGGCATTCACCAACTTAAAAGAATTGAGTCGAACTGGCACAGACGTAGTCAAATTTGGTCGCAGTATATGCAAGCTTTTGAAGGTTTACCATTGGGCCTTCCTGCATGTGTTGAGAAGGATACTCGCCACGGATACCACCTATTTACTGTTTTGATTGACCAAGAAAAGGTGGGCATCTCTCGTGATCAATTCTTAAGCCATATGACTGAGAAAAGTATCGGTGTGGGCGTGCACTACCTTAGTTTGCCAGAGCATCCTTTCTACCAAAAATCCTATGGATGGAAAACGGAAGATTATCCTAACGCTGCATTAGTTGGTCGTCAGACAGTAAGTTTGCCAATTTCCGCAAAGTTGACGCAGCAGGATCTGGATTATGTAATTCAGTCTGTGAAAAATGCGATTAATTTTTAAACGCTTACGGAATTGTCTGCATCAACTCATAACGCTAGAGTCAAAAACGAATCTAAAGAAATATTGGCGGAATCGTGCAAGGCAATATGGTAAGCGCAGCGTTTTAAACTTGGCGCATTCCGACGAGGAGTTTGATGAAGTAACTGAATTTCAAAAGCAGTTACTTTTTCCTTTGCTGAAAGCTGAATTGACAGGCAATGAAAATTTATTGCTTGATTTTGGTTGCGGTCCAGGGCGATTTACTGCCGGACTTGCTGATCTAATTCACGGTAAAGCAATAGGTGCCGACATAATCGCGGATTTGTTAGCACTTGCGCCAAAGGACGAATCAGTTTCGTATCAGCTCATTGAGGAAGATGCTTTACCTTTCCCGGACTGCGCATTTGATGTTGTATGGTCGTGCCTGGTATTGGGAGGGATACCAGACAATCGAATTGCTAGGGCCGTTGCAGAAATCAATCGGGTCTTGCGCCCTGGAGGTATATTTTTCTTTGTTGAGAATGCCGCCAAACTGGACAACACAGCATATTGGACATTCAGGAGCGAAGAGACCTATGTCAAGCTGGCAGAATTTTGCAGTCCAGGAATCGTTGGAAGCTATTTAGACATGGGGCAGCAAATAGTTATTTTTTCCGGGAAAAAGCGATGAGTAACTCCGCAGCAAAAAATATTGGCATCGCTCCGGCTGGATACCACCAACTGTATTACGCAGATAGGGATTGGCATTCTTATGCATCATTGCTTGCAATGGTGGTGAAATACTCCGAACCCGGCCCAATTCTTGATTTGGGAGCAGGGTGTGGCTATTTTGTTGAAGCAGGAATGCAGTGGGGACTTCAATGTGTTGGTATTGACGGGGCTCATGAGGCAATAGAATTGGCCACGAGTCGAGCCCCAGAGATTGACATCAAGCTGCATAAATTGAGTGAACCCTTGCCGTTTCAAGATCACTCCTTTCAGACAATCGTCATGAACCAGGTAATTGAGCATCTGGAGCCAAGCGTATTGGAAATGGCATTGCTCGAAGCATTTCGTGTATTACGGCCTGGCGGGACAATTTTGATTTTGTCGCCATCTGCAGCCAATAAAAATGAGTGGGACGCCGATCCAACGCATATAAATCTCCTTTCCCCGAGCGAGCTTAGAAACGTATTGGTTAAGTCTGGCTTTGAAAAAATTATCCCATTTGATAATTCATTAAACCTCCTGGGGAATAGTCGGTTCGCTAGAGGGATGATGTATGTACTCTTTAAATTACTAAAATTGGATATGTTGAGTGCAACAGCCAATGCCGTAGCATACAAACCTCGTGCGGGAAATCGATAGAACAACAACGGCCCAGTCAGAGATCGGCATATTTGCGTCTACCGGAACAAATCTCTTGGGCTTTGAATTGGTGTTGGTATTTAGCAGTGCTGTTATCTAAACGAAATAAGATTAGATACGTCATTAAGTTTTACGAAAAAGTTTTGCACCATTCGGCTGCCAGCACGGCAAAACATTTGATTCGAGATTCCCATTTATATTGATCCCTTCTATGGTTCCGCTGCTTTATCAAAGCTGGCAATTTCCAAAGATTTTCTTCTGGACTGTCACGAATCGCTTTCGGTAAATATTCAGCTTACCAGCAAAATATGAGTTCACTGCGCCAACAAACCGTATCCGGATTGAAATGGATGTCGCTAGCGCAATTTAGCCGACTTGCAGCCCAAATATTTGGGACTTTCGTATTGGCGCACATTCTATCTCCATCAGATTTTGGCCTCATTGCCATGGCATCGGTATTTATTGGCATTGCCAATCTCTTTCGTGATTTCGGTACGGCCGCCGCGATCATTCAGAAGCAGGAGCCAAGTCCGCAACTGCTTGATTCGGTTTTTTGGCTAAATATTGCTATTGGTTTGGGACTTGCGCTATTGGGCAGCTTGTGTGTTCCGTTAGTGGCGCTATGGTTCGGTAGTCCAAGCTTGAACAACGTATTGTTGATCCTGCTGCTTAGCTTTCCAATTACTAGTTTGGGCATAGTGCAGCAAGCACTACTGGAAAAAAAATCTCACTTCCGTTCTATCGCTCTCATTGAATCGTTTTCGGCTTTTATCGGTCTGGCGGCAGCAACCTTGTTGGCTTTCGCAGGATGGGGAGTGTTCAGCCTGGTTGCTCAGACTTTGGTTATGTCGGCGCTTAATACAATCGGCTTTTGGTCCTGCGCTAAGTGGAAGCCGAAATTGAGAGTGGATATCAGTGAAATACAAAAAATATTTAGCTTTAGTGGAAGCTTGGTAGGATTTAATGTGGTGAATTATTTCATCCGCAATGCAGATAATTTACTCATTGGGCGTTACCTTGGAGCGACTGATCTTGGTTATTATTCAATGGCTTATCGTTTAATGCTTTGGCCATTGCAGAATATTTCAAATGTAATTGGACGAGTATTATTTCCTTCGTTTAGTCAGCTGCAGCAAGACAAAAAAGGGCTTGCTGAAGGATATATTTATTCCACAGCAGCTATCACATTATTGGCTGCTCCATTAATGTTGGGATTTTTTGTGCTGCGTGAATCATTTGTTCACATCGCATTAGGGACACAATGGAGAGCGGTTGTCGGCATCCTCATGTGGCTTATTCCGGTAGGGTTGCTGCAGGCGATCGGTACCACGGTGGGAACGCTATATCTGGCCACGGGACGTACTGATATATTATTCAAATGGGGAATTGCAGCTTCTTTTATTGTAATTCCGGCTATTGTCGTTGGATTGCAGTGGGGATTAACGGGTGTTGCAGCAGGATACTGTATGGCTTCATTCGTCCTCTTTTGGCCATCATTGATGATCGCACTTCGGCTTGTCGGGCTAAAAGTGAATCATCTGATTATAAAAATAATGCCAACAGTTATTGCGGCAGTGCTAATGGCTTTATTGGTTTCCATACTGAATAGTCTTATTCGGTTTGGGCCGGAGTATGAGTGGCTGCGTTTAATTTTACTGGTTGGCGTCGGTGTTATTGCGTACATTGCACTTATTTGGATAACGCAGAAGTCATTTTTTCGTGAAATTGTTCGAGCAGTAGCTAACCGATAAAATGAATAAAGAAATTACTGTTGCACATAGTGTCTCAAGCTGGTTGCCGCAAACGCAAACGTGGTTGTTTAACCAGATCCGCTATCTTCCAAAAGAAATAGTAAATCATGTGATTTGCGAATTTACTGAGAATCTCGACCAGTTTCTGATCCCTAATATTCATTGCTTATCCAATGAGGCTCCCTTTCGCTACTATTGGGACAAAATTTTAATTAAGGCAAGGATTCGACATCATCTAGGTTATCTCGCCCTTAAGTCACGTCAACATAACATTAATATTCTTCATTCCCATTTTGGATACAGTGGCTGGCAGAATTTAAACGTCGCAAGAACAAATTCAATTCACCATGTAGTGACTTTTTACGGTCTTGACGTCAATAAGCTCCCGGTCCTTTTTCCTCAATGGAGGAAAAGATACGCGACGCTTTTTCGAGAGGTGGATCGTGTCCTGTGCGAGGGCGCATTTATGGCGAACTCCATAATAAACTTGGGATGCCCCGCTGAAAAGGTCGCTGTCCATCACCTGGGAATTGAAGTTGATTTGATTTCTTTTAGGCCCAGGGTGTGGAATCCTGGTTCGCCATTACGTGTATTGATTGCAGCGTCATTTAGGGAAAAAAAAGGTATTTCTTACGCAATTGAGGCATTGGCCCGGCTAAAAGGACAGATTCCTCTGGAAGTTACGATAATTGGTGATGCGGGCCGGGACTCTGCAGAGCAGGAAGAAAAGCGCAAAATTCTTAAGACGATTGATAAACATGGTCTGAATTCCTGTATCCGGATGATGGGATACCAGCCTCACTCGGTGTTATTTTCTGAAGCCTACAATCACCACATTTTTCTTTCGCCCAGTATTACAGCTTTAGACGGCGATACGGAGGGGGGCGCGCCAGTAACGCTCGGAGAAATGGCTGCAACAGGAATGCCGATTGTCAGTTCTTTTCATTGCGATATCCCGGATGTCATTAAACATGGAATAACTGGCAGATTGGCAAATGAACGAGATGTAGACGAGTTGGTATCCCAACTGAGTTGGTATATTGAGCATCCTGAAAAATGGCATAGCCTTCTGGTGGCGGGCCGGCAGCACATGGAGTCTGAATATAATTCCATCACTCAAGGCAATAGACTCGGCGCGATATATGAAGAATTGCAAAAATAGCTATGAGAATATTTGATGCTGCTAGACAGATAAAACGATCGCTGAGAAAAGCAATGTTTCGAGGCAGTCGGTATTATTGCCCGATTTGTCGCGCTAGCTATTCTCGTTTTCTGGATACAGGGAATCCGGTGCGAAAGGCAGTCAGATGCCCAGGATGCGATTCATTGGAGCGACACCGGTTACTTTGGCTATGCCTGGAATACCTGGAAGGAAAGCAGGTGCTGAGACAGTGCGGACGTATGCTTCATGTTGCCCCTGAAGCATGCCTGACAAAGAACTGGAAAATACTATACAAAGACTATGTCACTGTTGACCTGTTCGCCCAAAACGTGAAAGTCCGGGCAGATGTCACAGAATTGTGCTTTCCGAATGCGTGCTTCGACGCTATCGTTTGTAACCATGTCTTGGAGCATGTGCCAGATGATGCCAAAGCTCTGGCGGAATTGTATCGAAGCCTCAAGCCAGGAGGCTGGGGCAGCATTCAAGTCCCGGTTCTCGGTGAGATTACCCAGGAAGACGCTTCGGTCACTGATCCTGCAGAACGATTGCTGAAATTTGGTCAATCTGACCACGTCAGGCAATACGGGGCGGATTTCAAGCAGCGATTGGAGCAAGCTGGATTTATCGTCTTGGAAATTTCAAAGACTGAATTCCTGGATTCGGAAGCAGGGCAACGGATATCAGCTGAATGCGAGAATGGGGTAACGTTGGTCATTAAGCCAGTAATTGAAAACAAAGATCCTTTTCAAGAATGTAAATTCTGAGCCTTATGCAGCCCATTCAACCGTTAGTAAGCGTCATCATCCCGACATTCAACCGAGGCAATTTGATTGCGCGCGCTCTGCATAGTGTGTTACGGCAAACATATCAGAACTTGGAAGTTATTGTTGTGGATGATGGGTCAACGGACGACACTGAGGCAGTTGTAGCTGCGATAGGTGACCAGCGGATTCGCTATTTAAGAAGCTCAACCCGCTTGGGAGCCGCAGCCGCTCGTAATATTGGCATCGCTGAGGCGCGAGGGAATTTCATCTCGTTTCAGGACAGCGATGATGAGTGGCTGTGCCAGAAGCTTGAAAAGCAAATGGATGCTTTTTTGTCCGCCGGCGAGGACGTGGGCGTTGTCTTTTCTGGATTTTTCAGACTTCAGGGGAATAGAGCAAATTATTTTCCGGCAAAGGCTCAACAAAGAAAAAATGGACATATTCTTGATGTCCTACTTTATGAAAATTTTATTACGACTCAGTCTACAGTCGTAAGGAAAGAATGCTTTTCAGCGGTTGGGGCATTCGATGAGAAAATGCCGCGATTGCAAGACTGGGAGCTATTCATCCGCATTGCAAAAAAATATAAGTTTATCTGTATTCAAGAGCCTCTGTTATGCGCTTTTCATTCAAGTGAAAGCATTACTGCGGATAAAACTTTGTTGCCCTTGGCATTTCGCAGGATATTGACTAATCACTTTGAGCTTTACTCTCAGCGTAAATATCAATTGGCGCATTTTTATGTGATGATGGGCAAGGCTGCTTGGGAGGCGGGTGGCATTCTTGACGGATATTTAAATTTTCTCTCAAGTTTACGCATTGCGCCTTTTAGCTTGCAAAACTGGCGTCAAATATTATCAGTTACGCTCGGAAGCGTATGGTTGAAAATTAAACAGAATCGGGCGATTAGTGCAGGGCGACATGTATAGAACAATTCGACCGGGACTGCTATCGGGCTCCGTGCAATGAAAATTTCAGTGGCATTATGTACCTATAACGGATCACGCTATCTTCATTCTCAACTTGAGAGTATTGCTGCGCAAAGCAGGCTGCCTGATGAGTTGGTGATTTGCGATGATGCCTCTACTGATAAAACTGTTGAGATAATATCTGGGTTTTCTCAAAGGGTGCCATTTCCAGTTCGGCTTCAAGTTAACCCGGTAAATCTTGGATCAACTGCAAATTTTCAACAGGCGATCCTGATGTGTACTGGAGATATCGTCGTTTTATCTGATCAGGATGATATATGGCTGCCATCGAAGTTAAGCTTGATGGAGCAGGCATTTGATAAAGATGAAGCGGTTGGAGCTGTCTTCTCAGATGCGACATTAGTCGATGAGAATTTGCAGCCGTGGGGACGCACCATGTGGGAACATGTCGGCTTCACCTCAGGCAGTCAAGAAAAATGGACGCGAGGTCAACGCCTGGATGTCTTGCTTAAACACGTAGTCGTGACCGGCGCAACTCTCGCATTCAGAAGTCGTTATCGCGAGTTGCTTTTGCCTATACCCACAAAGTGGATACATGACGCTTGGACGGCATTGCTGATTTCCGCGTGTGCTAAGGTTGAATTAATACGTGAGCCGCAGATTCTGTACCGTCAGCATATGCAAAATCAAATTGGTGCGAGAAGAGCTCATTTATTTGCAAGGATAACTGAAGCACTGAACCTCAATCGAGCAAATTACTATGGCGATGAAATCGCACGTTATTCATGTGCCAAACAGAGGCTTGCGCAGTTTCCTGAAGTGATTTCGCCACAGTCTCTATCGCAACTTGACGCCAAGCTTGGGCATCTGCGTTATCGAGCCTCCTTGCCCAAGTGGCGTTTGCTAAGATTGCCGTTTATTCTGGTAGAGCTATTAAAGTTAGGTTATTGCAAATATTCATTCGGATGGCAAGTGGCGATCAAAGACTTGCTCATTCCGTCTTCCGCCTCGAACGCGAGCTAGTTTTATCAATGACAGGGATAAAGCCTGGCTGACAGAAAATCAAGTTACTTTCGGCATGCCATGCCTAATCAGCATTCTGAGTTTGTGTGGGATCAGGGTGTGCGTTTTGAGAAAATCACGAATGCCAATAGCGCGTCCAGTCTGTATTTGCCGGCGCAATTGCCTCAGGCGAGCGCGCTCCCGCCATAGTTGGATAAAACAGTTCAGATAAATATCCTTCAGGATTTTTGTTTCCATCTTGATGAGTGCCAGTAAAACTCCCTCAAACATCAGCAAGGTGAAATGCAACGGCAAGATCGCATACAAGAGCGGTGGCGGGTAAGTCAGCGCCATGACATAGGTCTTGTTGCGTTCACTTAATGCCCGACGTTTGGCGCTGGTGACCAGCTTATTTCCTCGAACCTTACCACCGCCAAAGCTTGCACCAACCCAGTGACGAAATCCAGAGTTGGTAAGGGCGCGCACCGGATACCCTTGTAGTCTTGCTAGGGAACTTAAATACATATCTTCAGCCATGCTGCCAAACCATTCAGGAAATCCACCGAGGGATATCCACAGGCTTCTCGGTATCCAGAAGCAAGCGCCGATGATCATGCCGACATCGCTACGTTGCGGATCAAGATTGGGAAAGGGATTTAAGAACGGGTCAAATAAACTGCCCCGGTCTATCAGCATGCCTGTAGTCGCATCATATTGCGGTAAGCCAAGTACGCTTGGCTGAGCGCACGACTGTGCCTCTTGAAACAGTATTCCAATCGCATCAGAAAAAAGCTCAGCGTCATTATTCAGGAGCAGTAAATACTGCCCCTTGGCTTTTTCAGCCATTCGGTTGTTGGCGACACAAAAGCCGACATTGGCTGAGCTTTCAATCACGACAACTTGGGGATAGTGCGTACGGATATGCGCAACCGAACCGTCGGTTGAGGCATCGTCATGAACAATAATTTCAATACTGAAGGAAACATCCTGCTCCAAAACGGAACGCAAGCATGCATCAATATATGCCATGCCATTGTAGTTTGCGACACAGACTGAAACTACAGGTGGCGACTCATCCATGATCTTTAAGCCAATGCCATGTGCGCCGAATGCCATCTTCCAGTGTTACGGCAGGGCGCCAGTCAAGTTCGGATGCAATACGTGATATGTCAAGAACGACTGCACGGACATCCATGCTACGCGCAGGCCGATAGATAACATCCAATGGTTCGCCGCAAACATTTTTTGCAATTGCCAACACCTGATTGAGTGAATATCCGATGCCGCTGCCGACGTTATAGGTGACACTTCTCGGTGGGGCGTTTAGTACCGCTTCAATCGCTTGCACTATGTCGTCGACATAAATGAAATCCCGCACACTTTCTCCGTCGCCCCAGATTTCCAGGGTTGATCCGTCAAGAATATGCTGTAGTATCGTGCGCACCAGTCCAAACCCAAGGTTTAATTTCTGGTCCGGGCCATAGGCATTGGAGGGGCGGAGAATCGTGACAGGGTGGCCAGCTATCCGAAATGCATTTAAAAATGCTTCGGCGGCCATTTTGCCTGCACCATGATAAGAAAGAGGCGAGAGCGTAGTGGATTCCTGAACGGGAATCTGGGCAGGGTTTCCATACACGGTTCCACCAGACGAGAGATAAATGAGCCTCGTATCCGGCCAGTTTTCCAGAACTTCTAAAAGCTGTAGCGTGGACGTCAGATTTTCGATTTCGAGTGCCGGATGCCGGCCAGACGTGCCGGGCTTGGTAGCCGAGGCTAGATGTACGACCTTGTCGCATAGTGGGAGCAATTCTTCAAGCAAGGCCCTATTCCCTAGATCCCCCGCATGAACGGTAATTCCGGGTTCATTGATGAGCCCGAGCCCGGAAGTGCGCGTTATGACGTGTACATGCTGGCCCTGGCTTGCCAGTCGGCGCCGCAGCACACTCCCTATGAAGCCGCCACCGCCCAATAGCAGAATTCCGTTTCCGCGCATGCTCATGACGCCAGTAGTTTTAGATAAAGTGCTGCATAGCGGCTGGCACAATCATCCCAGTTGCCGATATGTTGTTTGGCCCAATTGCGCGAAGCATTCCCGATGACCTGGTTGAACTCCTGATTTTCCAGATGAACTAATGCGTCGTGGAAGTCTTGGCTGGACTTGGCAATCCATCCGGTCAGTTCGTGCTGAATTATGTCGCGGTGCGCAGCGATTTCTGATGCGATGACCGGCAGGCCCGCGGCCATTGCCTCAAGCATCACCTGCGGTCGTCCCTCGTCATGGCGGCTCAACGTGATAAGGCCGCTCGCCCGTGGGAACCAATTGTTCAACAATTCCTCTGGGTGCGTCGGACCGTGATACTGAACCCATTGCGGGATATCGATTTGTTCCTGCATCGGGCCGAATAAGTGGAGAACGCGATTTCCCCCGAATTTGCCGTCTCCCCACGCAAACAAGTCCCCTATTTTATTTGCGGTTAATCGCGTAATAGCGAGCCAATGATGAGTATTGTCGTTGGTGAACTGACGCTTCATTTCAAACCAGGCGTCGTCAACCCCAAATGGAACCGGCGTGACTTCGGCGACGTCGCCAAAAGCTCGTACCAACCTCGATGCCATCCAGGTCGAGTTAGGGGCTAGGATAGTGCGCCGTTGTTTGAAAACCGAGCGAAGCGCAGCTGTCATGCCAGGCAAGCGCAGTAGTCCAAAGTCCGTTCCCAATACGCTAATTAATGCGGGAGTGTTGGTTCCCCACAGTGGCAAGGCATTTTGCAGCCAGTTGACATGCGCTACGTCGTGGCCGTGAGTCCTGTAGGCATGACGCAATATCTTTAATAAATTAAAAACGGACCGACTGGCATCTATTGGGTGGCTTCGCAGCAAGTGCGCCACACCACCCCGTTGCGACATGCCTTGAAGCCAAGCTCTGTCAGAGTTGGATGTGGCATCCTGTACGCCTGCAGGCATTTCTCCTGGGGGGGCCCATAACGAGAGCTGAATGTCGGTCTGGCGACTGAGTCCGGTAACCAGATTGGCTATGAAGCGGCCACGCCAGTCCTGGCGGTTTGCCGGATACGAGGTGCTCGTCATGAGGACATTCAAGTTATTTCCCTTTATCTTCAGTGGTATCAATATCTTTGTAATGAAGGGCCGAAATTTGCTCGGATACGATACCGATTAAGAATGTCAGGATTGCTGAAATAAACAGCAAGGCGCTCATATTGGTAAAGCGGTTAAAGCTCAGGTACGTATAAAGATAATAAATTAGCCCTGTGATAAAAAAAGACCCGCTGATTGGCAAAAACAGCTTTTGCGGCGAATAGAGGGTGCCGATCTTAATAATGATCATCAGGAACCGTGCCCCATCCCGTATCGGACTAATATGGCTGCTGCCGCCAATTCGTTGAGGGGCATGAATGGGCACATATGCAACTCTGTAGCCAGCCCGGAAAAAGCTCATGGTTATGGTGGTTGGATAGGAGAATCCATTCGGCAGCAAATAAAGAAACTGCCGGAATTTCGAGGCGCGTACCGCGCGAAAGCCGGAGGTCAGATCGGCTATCGGTTGCATCACCATCCAGCTGGCAATGCGGCTGAACACATCATTTGCTACTGCCCTGTGGATTCCCGCTTGCGAGCCGGATTGTCTGCTTCCAACGGCCATATCGTATCCCTCACGAAGTTTCTCAAGCAGACGGGATATATCGTCAGACTTATGCTGGCCATCGGCATCCATGAAAATCAGGATATCGCCATTTGCGGCGCGCGCCCCGCTCTTGACCGCTGCGCCGTTTCCCATGCTGTAGGGATGCGAGACTACCTTGACCCGATACGACTGGCAAACCGCAAGAGTATCGTCGGATGAACCGTCATCCACAATAATGATTTCGGTATCAGGGTAAAGTCGTGTCAATTCCGGTAGCAGGGACTTGAGTGCAGTAGACTCATTTTTTGCAGGAAGGATAATGGATAACTTCTCAGCCATGGTTTTTATTTCCCTGATTCTTCTTTGCCATCTTGAATGCTGGCGATACGCTTTTCCTGCATATCCAACTTTACGGCATAGTGATGCGCGTTATCCAGCTGCCTTGCATAGTGGATTTGTTGCTGCGCCTCGTTTAATTGCCCCATATTAATCAAAAAATGGATGAGAGTGACATGAAACTCCAAATAATTGGGGGAGTTGTTGACAGCTTCGTACGCTGCAGTTGCCGAGGCTTGCTTATCACGTGCAAAGTTGAAAAGGAAATCGCTCCAGGTGAACAGCACCTGCGTTTTCGGTTTGCCTTTCAAGGTCGGATTACGTAGTGCTGCTTCTATCAGCGATTTCATTGCTTCGTTGGGGATCTTGCATTTACCCGCCGTCATGCATTTTTGTAGATTCGCCAATGAATTGCCGGTATTGGGCGAAAAAGGATTGCGCTCGATACGGCCCGCTAATGCACGTACCCATGCCTCTTCAATCGGAATGCCACGCTCCGCATTCAGTGCAATCAGCCTAAAGAGCCCTAATGTGTCCGCACGTGAAATCTCGGCGGCCTTGGCAAAATGTTCATAGGCGCGTCGATAAAACTCGTTGGCTTCGTCCTGCGTGGAAGCGGGCATCGCCGCATAAAAGGCCCCGAGATCGATATGTGAACGGATTGAATTTGGGTGGTGCTCGCTGGATTTTTCCTTCATCACCACCGGGTCGCTCCATTGATGGGCGCGCAAGAAGGTGATGCTTCCAAATAGCAGAACTATGGCGATGACCAGGCCGCGGCGCAGAAGCAGGCTTTGAATGTGGGCGTATGGGTATAGTAAATAATAAAACAGGACAAATAATAGACCGTAATCAGGCAAGTAGTTACGGTGCTCATGCACCAATTCGAGCGCGAGCACACTTGATTCAAGGCTATGGCCGATCAGGAAGAACAAAATGCCGAATGTTGCAACCGGATGGCGCTTCCGGAGCGCGATTGCGGCAATGGCGAGTGCGAATATGCCGGTGAGCGCAAACAAGGTGCTGACTGGCGCCAGCAAACCTCGGGAAATGGGAATGTCGTCATGGTACAAGCCCATTTCTGTAATGTCCGGTACAAAAATCAAACGTATGTAAAACCAGACGATTCGTGCCTCCGTCATCACACGGTCTGACAGCGTAAAGTCGCGTATGGCATACCCGCTTGTCAGGTGCGCCGGATTGCCTGCGATAAGAATCAAACATGCCATCAGTGGCGCAATGACAATGATGCCAAATAGCGCCATCAACAGGCGTTTGGCAAAAAGGTCGGGCGTTTGAAAGCGGAAAAAAACCAGTTCAATCAGGAATAGAAAGACCGGGAGCAATACGCCATTCTCTTTGCTGAAAATTGCCAGCGGAGTAAATACGGCAAAGCTGGAAACGATCCATATCCAGCCGGATGAGCGTTCCATGATGGAACGCCGCCCATAGACATACGCAATCAGGCCTAGCAAAGTAAACAGGGCAGCCAGGCTGGTCATTCTCTGCACGATATAGAGAACGCCGGTAAGATTTAGCGGATGCAAGAGCCAAACGGTCGCGACCGACAGGCTGACCCATCGTATGCAATTTATGTCCAGTTTGGCGCAATCGCGTTGGCGATAGGAGTTCAGCAATAAACTGGTCAGAATAAAAATGCATAGGCCATTCAACAAGTGAATGACGATATTGGTAAGCTTGAAGTAATACGGGTTAAATCCGCTGAAGTAATAATTGAGGGCGAAACTGAGCATGCTCAATGGCCGCCCTAGTTGCCCCGCCTCGCCGGAAAATGCGGCGCTCTGTAGTGCTTGGATATTGATTGACTCGATACGAAGCAGGTCATTGTTGACAATGTTGATTGTGTCGTCAAAGGTGAAATAACCTGCGGTGCCGGGAAAATATACCCATGCTGTCAGTATGAGGGAAATGAGTAAAGCAAACTGTGGCAATAATCTTTGCATGGCGTAAGAAAGAAAAAAAGGGTGCTTGCGCACCCTTTCTTATTACACGAGAAATACCTTAGATCTTCGGCAGGTATTTGGCGGTGACTGTGCCAGTAGTATTCGTCCAGGTCATGCCGGAGCCAGTCGTGCAAGTTCCGGTATAGATGATCGTTGCGTCTTGGGCCACTGCCGAACCAATTGCGTTGTATGTAATTGTGAGTTCAACCGTTGTTGCTGTCGGCGTACCTGTCACACCTACCGATTTGACATATTTGTTGTCGGTAACAGAGGTCGCTGTCGCTGGCAATCCAAAGAAGGCATTGGTGGCAGATGCCAAGGTGCCTTCACTGCAAGCAACGCCTGCAGCAGTCATTGCAGGAGAAGCCAGGCTTGGGCCCGCAGTAACTTTGGCTTTAACGGTGTAGTCCTGGTAAGCCGGAATTGCGACGGCAGCCAGAATGCCGATAATGGCAACCACGATCATCAGTTCGATCAGGGTGAAGCCTTGCTGGACCTTCTTCATATTCATTGCTTTCATTTGAAACTCCCTAGAGATGGAAATACAAAAATTTAATTGGTTGCGCATCAAATGAATCAGACTGGTCTGAATTCAGCGAGGCCTTGCCAATCGATAATTTGCGGCTTGCGCTTGCAATAACGCAATCTCCATGCCAGAAAATGCCCTGAGGAAATTGCTGATCTATATTAATGAAAGAGATAGAGGGCTGACAACTGAAAATTGATAAAAATCATATAGTTATCGAACTTTTGTATGATTTCTGCGAGGAAACTATTGAGTCGGTGGGTTGTTATTGAAATGAATGCCTTTGGGCTGGTGGTGACGGAATTTGTCAGTAAGTAACTTTGAAAGGTGGCGTTGCTGACAAAAATTGTCGGGTGAGAACTCTAAACTGCCGTCGCTTCCCAATTCCCTGACTTGCCGCCAGCTTTCTTGAGTACCTGTATTTCTCCCATCACCATTCCCCGGTCCACCGCCTTGCACATGTCGTAAATCGTCAGCAGCCCGACCTGCACGGCGGTAAGCGCTTCCATTTCCACGCCGGTCTTTCCAAAAGTTTCGACTTGTGCCGTGCAGCTGACACTGGAGGTGGCCACATCGGTATCAAACTCCACCGTTACCCGCGTCAATGCCAGCGGATGGCACAAGGGAATCAAGTCGCTGGTCCGCTTGGCCCCCATGATTGCCGCGATCCGCGCAATTCCCAGGACGTCGCCCTTTTTAGCGCTACCCGACTGGATGAGCGCCAGGGTTTCCGGCAGCATGCGGATCATCCCGCGCGCCACGGCGATGCGGTGCGTCTCATCCTTGCCGCCCACATCGACCATATGCGCCTGGCCCGCCCCATCGAAATGGGTGAGCGATGGTTTCTTGATTTCCATTGGTAACAAAATATGAAGTTTCTTGAACGATTCCTGAGTGCAGGTATCATAGCACCGTGAATTCCAAACCGACCCTTTCTCACCTTCCGATCCTGCGTGGTTTGCGCCGGCAGACGATTGCTGCTGCAGTGGTGGCGCTGTCATGTCTGGTCCAGGCGGCAGCGCCGTCGTTGGCCGCGGCGCAAAACCTCCCCAGCCTGGGCGACACTGAACGCGAGGAGCTGTCTCCCGTGATGGAGCGCCGCCTCGGCGAGGAAATCATGCGCGATGTGCGGCGCGACCGCGATTACCTGGACGATGCCGCCGTGCTCGAATACCTGGATGGTTTCGGCGCGACCCTGCTGGCAGCGCGCCCGGATGCGCGCGGCGAGGCTGGCTACGATTTTTTCTTTTTCGCCGTGCGCGATCCGTCGCTGAACGCGTTTGCCCTGCCGGGCGGTTTTATCGGCGTGCATTCGGGCCTGGTGCTGGCGGCGCAGTCGGAGTCCGAACTTGCCTCGGTGCTGTCGCATGAAATCGGCCATGTCGCCCAGCGCCACATCGCCCGCATGCTTGGGCAGCAGCGCCAGGACGCGCTGCTGCCGCTGGCCGGCATGATCCTGGCGGCCTTGGCCGCACGCTCCAATTCCGATGCCTCGGCCGCGCTGATGCTGGGCAGCGAAGGCATCGCGCTGCAGCGCCAGCTCAATTTCAGCCGGTCCGCCGAACGCGAGGCAGACCGGGTCGGCCTCGAGATCATGAAGGATGCCGGGTTTGATACTTCCGGCATGATCGGCTTTTTCAGCCGCATGCAGAATTCCACGCGCGCCTACACGGATAGCGTCCCTTCATTCTTGCGCACCCATCCTCTGACAACCGAACGTATTGCTGATATACAAGATCGCACGCGGAGCATGCGTTACCGGCAGCGCGCCGACAGCCTCGAATTTCACCTGGTGCGCGCACGGCTGCGCCTGTTGCAGGATGGTTCAACGGAAGGTTTGCGCCAGGCAGCGACCTTCTATGAAGGGCAGTTGGCCCTGAAAAGCCGCAGCCAGACGATCGCCGGCAGGTATGGCCAGGCCTTGCTTGCCCAGAAGCGGGGCGATATCGAGGTCGCGCAAGCGTTGCTGGCGGAAGCCCGCGCGGCGCTGCCGCAGGGAATGAAGCCGAGTTCCGTGCTGGCCAGCCTGGCAATTGAACTCAAGCTGGCGGCGCAGCAGCCGGCTGAGGCAGTCCGCGAAGCGGCAGCCGCGCGTACGCAGTTTCCCTTGTCGCGCGGGATTGCCTATCTTTATGCGGATGCCTTGCTGGCGGCCGACCGCAGTGAGGAGGCGGTGCGCTTCCTGCGCGACCAGGCCCAGCTCTATCGGCAAGAGCCCAAGTTGCAGCAGCGCCTGGCGAAGGCATATGCCGCACAGGGCAAGCTTGCATTGCAGCATATGGCGCTGGCTGAATCCTATGCGCTGTCCGGCGGCCTTTCCGCAGCATTGGACCAGCTGGGCATTGCGCGCCGCGCGCCGGATGCTTCGTTTTATGACCAGTCGCTGATCGATGCGCGCGAACGCGAATGGCAGGGGCGCTTCAAGGAAGAAATGAAGGAGCGTCGGGGCGGGGCTGGACGTTGAGTTTTGTCACGGGGAGAGGGGCGCTTTGCCTGGCCGCTGCAGGCCAAGTGCTTGGGCCATTGCAATGGTGAATTTTCGCCTGTCGCGGAAATCCAGATGCGAACCATCCGGGCATGAAAAATCTCTGAGCAGTGGATGGTCGAAAGAGCGCACTGCCTTTGCACCGGTTATATCAATAAATGGTTTCCAGAATTTCTCCGGTGGAAAGCGTTTTTCTTCCACTTGCCTGACCATGCCACTGGAGGGCATTTCGAGGAACAGGACGCGCCCACCTCGAGCCTCGATTGCTGAAACAAGCTGCCGGATTCGGGCGGCGTCATTAATAAACGCCGCATTGTCGATTTGGGATGTCATGGAAACTTGCTTTGCAAGTGACGCTTCGGTATTTTCATTGAAACTGGATAAATTGATCCCCAATGTTCTGGCAACCCGTCGATGATAGTACTCAGGCATTTTCACCAGAGTGTAGTCGCCAAGGCGAGAACGGTCGGGACGTGTGGTGACCAGCGATCTAGCCCCGTCATCGTCCAGAATTCTGAATAAAAGGGAATTCAGCGGGCTGGCTCCATCCGTGTAGCTTGCCATGCGCTCCTGCGCCCATTCCGTCAGAAATTTTTCCGACTGCCTGTATGGCGAGGCTTGACGGTGACGTGTTGCCGCACCATGACTTTCAAAACCGGCTTGGTATTTTTTCCCCAGCCCGCCATAGTCGCCAATGGCATGGCTATAGTAATCGACGATAACCGTGCCGCGAATTTCAGGATCGGTCGCCAGCCCCGCAAGGACGGGCATCGGCGTACTGCCGTCAATGGCCAGTTGAACCGGTTCCATGCCTGTTATCGTGCGCAATATGTCGAGGTCCACGCCAAGCTGAATTCGTGAGGCGCCGATTAGTATGAGCGCCTTTTCGCCAAGCTGGTTTGCCCGCGCTCTTTCTTCTTCCCACTTTTCCTGAGAATCCCTGGCATTGGCGACAACGCCGATCTGAGCAAGCCGCACTTCCATTCCCAATGCGAAAAGCAGAAAAACTGCTACGGCAATACCTAGAATGCGTGACCAGGGCATTTCAACCGGCGATCGTTCAAAACTGGAAGTAAATGAATGCATGTTGGTCTCCCCCGGAATACAGGAATAAGGCGATCAGACATAGAGATAACGCCACTGTGAGCCAGGCAGGCCCAAGGCGGCGTGCTACGTTCTCGAGCGTGGAGTCTCTGAGCCTTACGTGCCACCAGACCGTGACGAACAGGCATATTGCCGCCAGCAGAGCAGGATATGCGAGAGGGATCAAGCCCGGTTTGAATCGGACCAGACTTTCAAGTACGGCAAAGGCCGTCGTTGGAGAAGTCGCCCGGAAGGGAATCCACGTCAGGGTGATGACGATGAAAATCAAAAAATCCTGCAGCCGGTATTCGGCACTCCCGGAAGACACGGGCAGCGAATGAAGCTTCCGGGAGACACGTTCCAGCGCGAGATAGCTTCCATGCAGGGCCCCCCACAAAACAAACATCCACGATGCACCATGCCAGATCCCGCCGATAATCATGGTGGCAACGAGAAAAACGTAAGTTTTCATCATGCCGCTCCGATTGCCGCCGAGAGGAATGTAAAGATAATCGCGTAACCAAGTCGAAAGGGAAATATGCCATCGCCGCCAAAAATCGGAAAAACTTCGCGCCGCATAAGGATGACGGAAATTGTCGGGGAATGAGAAACCGAAGCTTAGCGCCAGTCCAATCGCGCATAAGGAGTAGCCGCTAAAGTCATAATAAATTTGGCCGGAAAAACTCAGGACGGCTGCCCAGGCTGCTGGTGCGCTGAAGCGGGAGGGCGCCGCATAAAATTCATTGGCGACTGGCGCGAATATGGCATCGGCCAGTACAACTTTCATGACCAGCCCCATGATGATGAGCGCGCAACCCCAGCCAATCTGGCTGGAGGTGGGGCGGCGGGGAACTGCAAATTGCGGTAACAGCAAACTGGCGCGAACGATGGGGCCTGCCACCAGATGCGGGAAAAAGCTGACAAACAACGCATAGTCAGTAAATGAGGTGGTTGCCCGGATTTCCCGTCGGTAGACATCAATGGTGTAGGACAGGGAGGCAAAAGTATAAAAAGAAATCCCCACCGGCAGGATGATACTCATCGGTACTGGCTGGAATGTAACGCCAAAGGCGCTTAAGAATGCGATGAAATTATCTAGCAGGAACTGGCCATACTTGAAATAGCCAAGGATACCAAGATTGCATGCAAGGCTTAGTACAAGGAGGGTACGCCTGCGCTGCTTGGTGCTGGCAAAGTCGATTTGTCGGGCCAGCCACCAGTCCAGCACGGTGCAAAATAAAAGTATCCCGACATATGGGGGGCTCCAGGCAGCGTAAAAAATGTAGCTGGCAGCAAGCAGCAATAGCTTTTTGCTTTTCCAGGTTGGTAATGCCCAGAAGGCACAATACACCAACAAGAAAAAAATGAGAAAGGTGAATGAGTTAAATAACATCTGCAGTCATGGCAATTTTTAATGCAATAGTGCCATGCTGCTTGCTGTATGTATAGAAAATCAGGCAATGCCGCCGGGCTTGCCAGTTGAGTTGGAGACTTGACTTCGGCAAGTCTTGGGTCAATTTGCGATCAAGCGATTTCCGGACGGGGCGCTCGTATGAAGTGAAATTGCATTTCAATGGATTCAGGCCGAATGCGTTGCACGGGGAGAACCTGTTCGCCATACCGCAAGCGCAATTCCGGTGTGCCTGCATCAGCCTCCAGCCAGGCGAGCAATTCATCATCCCCCAAAGGTCTGTTGTTGCATTCCAGGTAAGGGAGGCATTGCGCCATGTCGCGGTCATCGACCTGGGCGACGATTTCGCCGCATTCCAATATCAGCGCGCCATCCTCATTCATCCATACGGCATCGATCCGCTCCAGCGCGGCGCCCGTGTGCAGGATGAATCCGGCTTGTGGATCGGTGCGCACGATGTAGGGTGTCGCTTGGAGGCTGACATACACCCGTTGCGGCCCATTCTGGAAATACCAGCGACCCTGGCCGTCATGCGTGTAATTGCGGTTGATGAAGCCCAGCAGCGCCGCATTGGCAATCCGCTCGCCGGCTTGCTGCAGCGCCTGTGCCTGTTCGTTGCGCATGCGCCAGCCACCACGGGCATCCAGCGCCAGCCAGCCGTAGCAGTGCGGCACGTTTGGCCACTTGGCCATTGCCTGTTTGACGATCTCATCCATGAATCAATCCTACACCACCTCGGAAAAGCACGTCTTCGGCGGGCAGCGTCTCAGGCGCCGGGCGCGGTGTCGCCCTGCAGGAAGCGCAGCATGCGCTGCGGCAGCCAGTCGATCCGTCCCGGGAAGGGACCGGTGGCAAAGCCGACGTGACCGCCGTGCTTGGGAAAATCCAGGGTAACGCAAGGCGCGGCTTTTTGCGGCAGGTGATGCGCCGGCAGGAAGGGGTCGTTTTGCGCATTCATGACCAGGGTGGGTACGGTGATGTCCGACAAGACATGGCGCGCGCTGGCGCGGTGCCAGTAATCCTCGGTATTGCGGTAACCGTGCAGCGGCGCGGTCACGATATTGTCGAATTCGTAGAGATTGCGCGATTCGAGCATGACATCGCGGTCGAACAGCCCGGGGAACTGCTGCAACTTGGCCAGGCACTTGGGTTTCAGGGTATTCAGGAAGACCCGGGTATAAATCATGTTCAGGCCGCGCGAAAGCGCAGCGCCACCGCCGGCCAGGTCGAGCGGCGCCGAGATCGCGCAGGCAGCATCGACAAAGTCAGCCTGGTGCTGCGATTCGCCGAGCCAGCGCAGCAGGGCATTGGCGCCCAGTGACACGCCGCAGGCATGGAATTTCGAGCAGCCGCGGCGGTCGGCGACGATTTTCAGGCGGCGCAGGACCCAGTCGATTTCCGCGGCGTCGCCGGAGTGGTAGAAGCGCGGCGCGCGGTTCAGTTCGCCTGAGCAGCCGCGAAAGTGCGGCACCGCGCCCGACCAGCCGAGTGCCGCGATGTGCGCCATCAGCGCGCGGCTGTAATGGCTGGCGGAGGAGCCTTCAAGGCCATGGAACAGGACGATGAAAGGCTGGCCGGGCTGGCCATCGATGAAGTCGATATCGACAAAATCGCCATCCGGCGCATCCCAGCGCTCGCGCCGGAAGGGCGCCGCCGGCTTGGCAATTGCCGTTGCCGGGTAAATGGTTTGCAGGTGGCCGCCCGGCAGCCAGCCGGGCGCTGTGTAGGTGGCGGCGCTCAATGGAAAACCGGCGTGCCTGTGTGCACTTCCGGCATCTTGCCGGGGACGATGCTGGCATGGTGCGTCGCCAGGCGCCAGCCATGCGGCGTCTTCAGGTAGACGTTGGTGGCGAGGACGTGCATCTCGCTGCCTTCATGCGGGCCCTGGCGCACATCCTCGATGACGCTGTGCACGGCGCTCATCATGTTTTGCATGGCATGCAATTGCACCGGGCGGATATGTATGCCGCCGCGCTCGAAGATGGCTTCCCAGGAAGCGCGGATGGCGGCGTGGCCGACCAGGCGGGGGGCGCCCGGATGCACGCAGACGATTTCTTCTTCCTCTGACCAGAGGGCCATCAGAGCGTCGAGGTCGGCGTGGCTGAGCGCGTCATAAAAAGCCGCTTCAACTTCTTCGACGGTGCCCAGCGGCTTGCGTGACTTGGCCATGGCGTGCGCTGCAGGAATCAGTGGTGGCCGGCGTGGGCGCCGGCCTTGAGACGGTACACCGTGCCGCAGTAGGGGCATTTCGCTTCGCCGCTGGCGGCAAAGTCCAGAAATACGCGCGGATGCGAAGACCACAGCGGCATGTTCGGGTTGGGGCAATAGGCCGAGGTGTAGCTGGCATCGTCCAGTTCCACTACGGTGACATCAATTTTTTCGCTCATCGGGGTTCTCCAGGTTTTGTAATCTTCAGACGTGTGCCAGCCAGTGCTGGTATTGGGGCGCTTCGCCAGCCACCACCTGGAAGAACAGCTTTTGCAGTTTTTCCGTGATGGGGCCGCGGCTGCCGCTGCCGATCTGGCGGTTGTCGAGTTCGCGGATCGGCGTGATTTCGGCGGCCGTGCCGGTAAAGAAGGCTTCGTCGCAGCAGTAGACTTCATCGCGGGTAATGCGTTTTTCGATCACTTCAATGCCGTGGTCGCGCGCCAGGGTCAGCACGGCATCGCGCGTGATGCCATCCAGGCAGGAAGCGAGGTCGGGCGTGTAGAGCTTGCCATTCTTGACCATGAAAAAGTTCTCACCCGAACCTTCCGAGACATAACCTTCCGTATCCAGCAGCAGGGCTTCGTCGTAGCCATCGGCCAGGGCTTCCTGGTTGGCCAGGATCGAGTTGATATAGTTGCCGGACGCCTTGGCGCGTACCAGCATGACATTGACGTGGTGGCGGGCGAAAGACGATGTCTTGACACGGATGCCGCGGCTCAGGCCTTCCTCGCCAAGATAGGCGCCCCATTCCCAGGCAGCGACCGCGACGTGGATGGTATTGCCCTTGGCCGAGACGCCGAGTTTTTCGGAGCCGATCCAGACCAGCGGGCGGATATAACAGGATTCAAGCTTGTTTTCGCGCACGACCTGGCGTTGCGCTTCCATTACCGTATCGAAGTCGAACGGAATAGTCAGCTGGAAAATCTTGGCCGAATTGAACAGGCGGCGCGTGTGTTCTTCCAGGCGGAAAATGGCCGTGCCCTGCGCCGTCTTGTAGGCGCGCACGCCCTCGAATACCGCCATGCCGTAGTGCAGGGAATGCGTCAGCACATGAATTTTGGCATCCCGCCATTCGATCAGCTTGCCATCCTGCCAGATCTTGCCATCACGATCGTCCATCGACATGGTCATTCTCCAGAAAATGATTTATGCAAAACCAAGATTTTACCCCGGATAAGGCCTTGAAAGAATCCGCACGGTGCACCGGCTTCCCCGGTAAAATATGCTCGTAAGCAACATTATTAGCGGCGATGCCCTGGACTGGATGTCCTGGCATGCGCTTTATATTTCAGCGCCATGCAGGCCAAGCCGCATGGCGCTTCAGTTTGAAGTATGGGAAAAATGACATTCAGGTTGCCGGCGCCGGGCGTGCCTGCAGCCGAACGTGCTGCTTTTGACGAAGCTGTCGCGACGGCTTTACCAGCCATGGCAGGCATTTTTGCGTGGGGCATGGTGACTGCCATGGCCATGCTCAAGGCTGGCCTGACGGTCGGGCAGACGCTGGGCATGACTTTTATTGTGTTTGCCGGATCAGCCCAGCTGGCGTGCCTGCCGCTCATCATTGCCAATGCTTCCGTTTGGGTGGTGTTCGCCACGGCCCTGGTGGTTAACCTGCGCTTCGTCATCTTCGCCGCGGCCATGGGGCCGCATCTGGCGCATTTGCCCTGGTACAAGCGTCTCTGGCAAGGCTATTTGAATGCCGACCTGACCATGGCGCTGTTTTCCCAGCGCTTCCCGCCGCATACCCAGCCGCAGCCCCAGGGCAAGGAAGGATATGCCACCGGCATCAATTACCTGAACTGGTGCGCCTGGCAAGCCGGCTCGGTAGTGGGCATTCTGCTGGCAAGCCAGATTCCGCAGAGCTGGGGTATTGCCTTTGCCGGCACGCTGGCCTTGTTGGCCGTGCTGATTCCGCTGACCATGAATGCCGCGGCGCTGGCCGGCGTCATCGTGGCCGCCGCCCTGTCGGTGGCGACCGTGCACTGGCCGTATCGGCTCGGGCTGCTGGTTGCGGTCGTCGCAGGCATGCTGGTGGCGATGGCCATCGACAAACTGGATGCGCGCCGCAAGGCACGGGGGCAGGCATGAGCGACCTCGACGTCTGGATCACCATTGGCCTGATGTTTGTTGCTACTGTTGTAACGCGCAGTTCTTTTTTCATGCTGGGCGATGCCGTCAAGCTGCCGGACTGGATGCGGCACGCCTTGCGCTACGCTCCGGCCGCCGCACTGGCTGCTGCCATTGCGCCGGATTTGCTGCTGGCAACCGGCGGTGCTGGAAATTTAACTCTGACCCCGATTAATCCGAAATTGCTTGCGGCGGCAGGGGCAGCAGCGTTCTTTATGGCAACTCGACACATGCTGGGCACGATTGCCGTCGGCATGGCCTTGTTCACGGCGTTTCGGTTGTTTTTGATCTGAAGCAGCGGGTTGCGCGTCCGGGCTTTTCGGCCTTGAAGCGCGATGGCTTTTTTGCAGGGTCCGGGTGGGGTAAAATGGCGGTTTTTCCATTTTTCGCGATTCACGGGGATTTATGCAATTCAAACGCCTGGGCGATTTGTGCGCCAACCAGCAACTGCAGGGCAAACGTGTCTTTATCCGCGCCGATCTGAACGTGCCGCAGGACGATGCCGGCAACATCACCGAAGATACCCGCATCCGCGCCTCGGTCCCGGCGATCCGCATGGCGCTCGACGCCGGCGCGGCCGTCATGGTGACATCCCACCTGGGCCGCCCGACCGAGGGCGAATTCAAGCCGGAAGATACGCTGGCGCCGATCGCCTCGCGCCTGACCGACTTGCTGGGCCAGCCGGTCGAGTTGCGCCAGAACTGGGTCGATGGCGTGGAAGTTGCGCCCGGCCAGGTGGTCTTGCTGGAAAATTGCCGTGTAAACAAGGGCGAGAAAAAGAACAGCGATGAGCTGGCAAAGAAAATGGCCAGCCTGTGCGACGTCTACGTCAACGATGCCTTCGGCACCGCGCACCGCGCCGAAGCGACCACCCATGGCATGGCAAAGTACGCGCCGGTAGCCTGCGCCGGCCCCTTGCTGGCAGCCGAACTCGATGCGCTGGGCAAGGCCCTGGGCCAGCCGGCACGTCCGCTGGTGGCCATCGTTGCAGGCTCCAAGGTCTCGACCAAGCTTTCCATCCTGGAGTCGCTGGCTGACAAGGTCGACAACCTTATCGTTGGCGGCGGCATCGCCAATACCTTCCTGCTGGCCGCGGGTCTGAAGATCGGCAAGTCGCTGGCCGAAGCGGACCTGGTGGCGGACGCCAAGCGCATCATCGACAAGATGGCTGCACGTGGCGCCTCCGTGCCGATTCCGGTGGATGTGGTATGCGCCAAGGAATTTGCGCCGACGGCTGTTGCCACCACCAAGGCCGTGGCGGACGTGACCGACGACGACCTGATTCTCGACATCGGCCCGCAAACCGCAGCGCTGTTAGCCGAACAACTCGCGCAAGCGGGCACGATCGTCTGGAATGGCCCGGTCGGCGTGTTCGAATTTGACCAGTTTGCCGGCGGCACCAGGACCCTGGCGCAGGCAATTGCCGAATCCAAGGCATTTTCCATTGCCGGTGGTGGCGACACCCTGGCGGCGATCGCCAAGTACGAAATAACCGACAAGGTCGGTTATATCTCCACCGGCGGCGGTGCCTTCCTGGAATTCCTGGAGGGCAAGACTCTGCCGGCAGTGGCGGTGCTGCAGGAACGCGCCGCCGCCTGACCGGCCTGATGAAAGGGGCATGCCTGGCATGCCCGTCCCCTGACTTTTTTTGATGGAAAAAACACTCTGCATGCGCCGCGCCACTAAAATTGTTGCCACCATCGGTCCCGTTTCGAGCGACCTGGACACCCTGACCCGCATGATCCAGGCAGGCGTGGACGTCGTCCGCCTGAATTTTTCGCATGGAAAGGCGCAAGATCATATCGACCGCGCAAGGCTCGTGCGTGAAGCCGCGCAGGCCTGCGGCCGCGAAGTGGCCATCATGGCGGACTTGCAGGGTCCGAAAATCCGCGTCGGCAAATTCGAGCATGGCAAGATCATGCTGGAAAAGGGGGCCAAGTTCATCCTCGATGCCAATTGCGAAATGGGCAACCAGGACCAGGTCGGCCTCGATTACAAGGAACTGCCGCGCGACCTGAAGCCGCGTGACGTGCTTCTGCTCAACGATGGCCTGATCGTGCTGGTGGTCGACAAGGTCGTCGGCAGCGCTATCCATACCACCGTGAAAATCGGCGGCGAGCTGTCCAACAACAAGGGCATCAATCGCCAGGGCGGCGGCCTGTCTGCGCCGGCGCTGACGGCCAAGGACATGGAAGACGTCAAGACGGCCATGGCCATGCAGGCGGATTATGTTGCCGTGTCCTTCCCCAAGAATGCGTCCGACATGATCATGGCGCGCCAGCTGGCCAATATTGCTGGCGAGGCCCATCGCCACAAGCCGATGATGATCGCCAAGATCGAACGCGCCGAGGCGATTCCTGCCCTGCAGGAAATCCTCGATGCTTCCGACGGCATCATGGTGGCGCGCGGCGACCTGGCGGTGGAAGTGGGCAATGCCGCCGTGCCGGCGCTGCAAAAGCGCATGATCAAGATGGCGCGCGCCTCCAACAAGGTAGCCATTACGGCCACCCAAATGATGGAATCGATGATCGTCAATGCGATCCCGACGCGCGCCGAAGTCTCCGACGTGGCCAACGCCGTGCTGGACGGCACCGACGCCGTGATGACCTCGGCCGAAACCGCGTCCGGCCGCTATCCGATTGAAACCGTCGAAGCCATGGCGGCGATCTGCCTGGAAGCGGAAAAGTCCGAGGAATACTCGCTGGACGATGACTTCATGAACAAGACCTTTACCCGCATCGACCAGTCGATCGCGTATGGCGCCTTGTTTACCGCCCACCACCTGGGTGTGAAAGCGATTGTTGCCCTGACCGAATCCGGTTCCACGGCCCTCTGGATGAGCCGCTACGATATTGCCATTCCCATCCTGGCGATGACCCACGTCCTGGGCACCCAGCGCAAGGCTTCCCTGTACCGCAATGTGCAGACCTTCGAAATGAACCATTCGCTCGATAGCGAAGCCGTCATGAAAGCCGCGGAAGATTTGCTTCTAGCCAAGGGCCTGGTGCAAAAAGGTGACATGATCGTGGTGACCTGGGGCGAGCCGATGGGACAGGTCGGCGGCACGAATGCCCTGAAGATCGTGCGTGTCGGGGAAAACTGTTAATACTGATTTATTTGATTTGATTATTAGGGAGATTTACCATGCCACTCGTATCGATGCGCCAGTTGCTCGACCATGCCGCCGAAAACGGCTACGGTTTGCCGGCATTCAACGTCAATAACCTGGAACAGGTTTCCGCCATCATGGCTGCCGCCGATGAAGTCGGCGCGCCGGTGATCATGCAAGCCTCGGCGGGCGCGCGCAAGTATGCCGGTGAAGCCTTCCTGCGCCACCTGATTTCGGCGGCCGTGGAAGCCTACCCGCATATCCCGGTGGTCATGCACCAGGATCACGGCCAGTCGCCGGCGGTCTGCATGGCAGCCATCAAGTCCGGCTTCACCTCGGTGATGATGGATGGCTCGCTGACCGAAGACGGCAAGACCGTTGCCAGCTACGAATACAACGTCGACGTCTCGCGCGAAGTGGTGAAGTTCTCGCATTCGATCGGCGTTACCGTCGAAGCCGAGCTGGGCGTGCTCGGTTCGCTGGAAACCATGAAGGGCGACAAGGAAGACGGCCACGGCGCCGAAGGCACCATGACCCGCGAGCAGCTCCTGACCGACGTCGCCCAGGCTGCCGATTTCGTCAAGCAGACCCAGTGCGACGCCCTGGCGATCGCCATCGGCACTTCGCACGGCGCCTACAAATTCTCGCGCAAGCCCACCGGCGACATCCTGGCGATCGACCGCATCAAGGAAATCCACGCGCGCATCCCCAACACCCACCTGGTGATGCACGGTTCGTCTTCCGTGCCGCAGGAATTGCTGGCCGTGATCCGCGAATTCGGCGGCGACATGAAAGAAACCTATGGCGTGCCGGTCGAGGAAATCCAGGAAGGCATCAAGCATGGCGTGCGCAAGATCAATATCGACACCGATATTCGCCTGGCCATGACTGCAGCGATCCGTCGCTACCTGTTCGAGAACCCGTCCAAGTTCGATCCGCGCGATTACCTGAAGCCGGCCCGCGAAGCTGCGATGCAAATCTGCAAGGCGCGTTACCTGCAGTTCGGTTGCGAAGGCCAGGCCGCCAAGATCAAGCCGCTGTCGCTGGACAAGATCGCAGAGAAGTACAAGAAAGGCGAACTCTCGCAAATCGTGCAGTAACGTTTGCAAGTTCCTCCATCGGCCGGCGGCGCAGGCTGCCGGCCAGTATCAAGATAATCCCCATGAACAGCCTCTACCAATCCAGCATCACCTCCCTCCAACTCCTTGGCCGCGGCAAGGTGCGCGACAACTACGCCGTCGGTGACGACAAGATCCTCATCGTCACCACCGACCGCCTGTCGGCCTTCGACGTGGTGATGAACGAGCCGATTCCCGCCAAGGGCCGCGTCCTGAATCAGATGTCCGACTTCTGGTTCGACAAGCTCGCCGGTATCGTCCCCAACCACCTGACCGGCATCGCGCCGGAAACCGTGGTGGCGCCGGCAGAGGTGGAGCAGGTCAAGGGCCGCGCAGTCGTGGCCAAGCGCCTGCAGCCGATCATGGTGGAGGCAGTCGTACGCGGCTATATCATCGGCTCGGGCTGGAAGGATTACCAGGCCACCGGCGCCATTTGCGGCATCGCCTTGCCCGCCGGCCTGCGCCAGGCCGACAAGCTGGCCGAGCCCATTTTCACGCCGGCGGCCAAGGCCGATATCGGCGAGCACGATGAAAACATCAGCTTTGAAGAGATGGAAAAGCGCATCGGCAAGGAACTGGCGGCAAAGATGCGCGACATCAGCATCCAGTTGTACAAGACTGCCGCGGATTACGCTGCCACGCGCGGCATCATCATTGCCGACACCAAGTTCGAATTCGGCCTGGATGAAAACGGTGCATTGCACCTGATGGACGAGGTGCTGACTGCCGACTCCTCGCGTTTCTGGCCGGCCGACTCCTACGCGCCGGGCATGTCGCCGCCGTCGTTCGACAAGCAGTTCGTGCGCGACTACCTGGAAACCCTGAGCGACTGGAACAAGACTGCGCCGGCCCCGGCACTGCCTGCCGACGTGATCGAAAAGACCGGCGCCAAGTACCGCGAAGCGCTCCAGCGCCTGACCGGCGAAACCCTGAAGGATTGAGAGGCCGCCATGTCTGAACAAGCGAAACAGGCTGCGCCCCTGGTCGGCGTGGTGATGGGTTCTTCCTCTGACTGGGAAGTGATGCAGAACGCCGTGGCGGTGCTCAAGGAATTTGGCATACCGTTTGAAGCGCAAGTGATTTCCGCGCACCGCATGCCCGACGAAATGTTTACCTATGCCGAGACGGCGCGCCAGCGCGGCCTGCGCGCGATCATCGCCGGCGCAGGCGGCGCAGCCCATTTGCCGGGCATGATCGCCGCCAAGACCATCGTCCCGGTGCTGGGCGTGCCGGTGCCATCCAAGTATCTGCGCGGCGAGGATTCGCTGCTGTCGATCGTGCAAATGCCCAAGGGTATCCCTGTTGCGACCTTCGCCATCGGCGAAGCGGGCGCGGCCAACGCCGCCCTGACGGCGGTGGCCATCCTGGCCTCGACCGACAATGAACTCGCCGTGCGCCTGCTGGATTTTCGCGCCAAGCAAACCCAGGCGGCGCAAGCCATGAGCCTGCCGGCATGAGCGGGCAAAAGCCTCCTTTCGTGCCATCCGCCACGCCGCCGACCTGGCTGGGCGTGATGGGCGGCGGCCAGCTTGGCCGCATGTTCGTGCACGCCGCGCAAGCCATGGGCTTCAAGGTGGCCGTGCTGGAGCCGGCGCGCGATTGCCCGGCCGGGCATGCCGCCGATTACCTGCTGACCGCCGGCTACAACGATCCGGTCGCGCTGAACCAGCTTTCCGGCCTGTGCGCGGCGGTCACTACCGAATTTGAAAACGTCCCGGCGCAAAGCCTGGCGCAGCTGGCGGCGCACAGCTTTGTCGCGCCGGCGGCCGCCAGTGTGTCGGTGGCTCAGGACCGCATCGTTGAAAAGCGCTTCTTCACCGAGTGCGCCGCGACCTCGCATGTGCTGCCGGCGCCGCACAAGGTCATTGCCAGCGAAGCTGACATCGACGCCATCACGCCTGAGCTGTTGCCGGGCATTCTGAAAACCGCCCGCCTCGGTTACGACGGCAAGGGCCAGGTGCGGGTGCGCACGCAGGAAGAAGTGCGCGCAGCTTTCAGGGAAATGCAGGGCGTGACCTGCGTGCTGGAAAAGATGCTGCCGCTGGCTTATGAAGTCTCGGTGCTGGCCGCGCGCGGCGCCGACGGCGAATCGGCGGTGTACCCGATCGCTGAAAACGTCCACCGCGACGGCATCCTGTTTTCCACTACCGTGCCCGGTCCGAATGTCTCGGACGAATGCGCGCGCCGCGCGCAGCATGCGGCGCTGGCCATCATCGGCAAGCTCGAGTACGTGGGCGTGCTGTGCATCGAATTCTTCGTGCTGCAGGATGGCTCCCTGGTGGTCAATGAAATGGCCCCGCGACCGCACAACAGCGGCCACTACACCATCGATGCCTGCATCACCAGCCAGTTCGCGCAGCAGGCCCGCGCCATGGCGCGGCTGCCGCTGGGCGACGTGCGCCAGCATTCGCCGGCAGTGATGCTCAACATTCTTGGCGACATCTGGTTCGAGGGCGACAGCGACAACGCGCGCGAACCCGTCTGGGACAAGGTGCTGGCGCTGCGCGGCGCCAACCTGCATTTGTAT
The DNA here is from genome assembly GCF_004114795.1 of Janthinobacterium sp. 17J80-10. Taxonomy (NCBI): domain Bacteria; kingdom Pseudomonadati; phylum Pseudomonadota; class Betaproteobacteria; order Burkholderiales; family Oxalobacteraceae; genus Janthinobacterium; species Janthinobacterium sp. 17J80-10. The sequence continues at coordinate 1,182,690 of NZ_CP035311.1, forward strand.
GGCAAGGATGACCCGCGCCGCGGCCGCAAGATGGGGCACGTCACGTTTGTCGCGCCAAGCCTGGCAGAAGCGCAGGAAAGCTTTGACGCTGCCTGCCGCATGCTCGGCATCCCGGCCTGAACGGAACAGGCACGATGGCTGAGCTGATTCCGGATGCGGCGGCGATTGCCGCCGCTGCGCGCCTGCTGGAGCAGGGCGAACTCGTGGCGTTGCCGACCGAGACCGTCTACGGCCTGGGTGCCGATGCTGAAAATCCCCAGGCAGTCGCAAGGATCTATGCCGCCAAGGGGCGTCCGGCCAACCATCCGGTGATCGTGCATTTGGCGCCCGGGGCGGATATCGCTTACTGGGCGACCGACATTCCCGTGGAAGCGACGCGATTGATCGAGGCCTTCTGGCCGGGTCCGCTCACCCTGATTCTCAAGCGCGCTGCACATATTCCGGCTGCCGTTTCCGGCGGCCAGGACAGCGTTGGCTTGCGCTGTCCCTCGCATCCGGTGGCGCAGGCGCTGCTGCGCGAATTCAAGGGCGGCCGCGGCGGCGTGGCCGCACCCTCGGCCAACAGGTTCGGTCACGTCAGTCCGACCACCGCGCGCCATGTGCGCGATGAATTCGGCACGCCGCCGCAAGGGCCGCTGGCAGCCATCCTCGATGGCGGCCAGAGTGCCGTCGGCATCGAATCGACCATCCTGGACCTGTCCCGCATGGCAAGCCATGGGCCGGTGCTGCTGCGGCCGGGCCATATTTCGCCGCAACAGATTGCCGACGTCATCGGCGTGCTGCCGGCCTTGCCCGACGCTGCTGCACCGCGCGCTTCCGGCACCCTTGACGCACACTATGCGCCTGCTACGCCTGTGGCTTTGGTCGCTGCGGAGCAATTGCCCGGCTTGCTGGAAAATGCAGCCAGCACAGGCAAACGTATTGCGGTAATGAATCGCAGTGAATTGTCAGCAATAAATAGTGTGGCGCAATACCACATGCCGGCCACGCCAGAGGGTTATGCGCATGACTTGTATGCGGCATTACGCGCAATGGATGCAGTGCACGCTGACCTGATCGTTGTGGAAGCCCTTCCTGCGACTGCTCCCTGGCAAGGCATTAATGACCGCTTGCGCCGCGCTGCGTTCGACTCGGCAGGCATCCTTGAGCGCCTGGCCTTGACCGGTATATAAGGCTAAGGCGCATTTATTGCGCCTGCAGAAAATTATTCTGCGACGCAGAAGAGAATAGCCCCCGGCTTTTGATCAATAACTATAGTGTGAACGAGAGCACTTGCGTCTTCAAGAAGTGATGCGATACTAATTTTTTCGAATAGAACAAACGTTCTATTCGAAAAAAACTATCGAGGGGACGACAGACATGCACTCTTTCTGCGATGCTTCCGTAATGCCGCCTGTCTTACAGGCCCAGGCACTTTCCCGCTTTTCACGCAAAACAAGAATTTTGCGCTTACCCTGCTTACGCATTGTTGCCGCAGGCTCCCTGGTCACGCTGTTTGCAGTTGTTCCAGGCAGTAATGTTTACGCAAGCGGATTCGCATTAAATGAAATGAGCGCTGCCAGTCTCGGCAACGCCCATGCAGGCGCAGGGGCCGTTGCTGAAGATTTGAGCACCATCTATTTCAACCCTGCCGGATTGAGTCTTATGTCCGGGAGACAATTCCTGGTGGCGGGATCGGCGATTCGTCCCTCGGCCAAATTTTCGAATGCGGGCTCGAGGTCAGTATTGGGCACGCCTCTCGCCGGCGGCAACGGCGGCGATGCCGGTGGCTGGGCGCTGGTGCCGGCCTTGTACTATGCAATGGATCTCGCGCCCAATCTGCGTTTCGGCATCGGGCTGCAATCGCCCTTCGGCCTCAAGACGGAATACGATGCGGGCTGGGCCGGGCGGTACCAGGCGCTCAAGTCAGAAATGAAAACATTCAACATCAATCCCTCGCTGGCCTACCGCGTAAACGATTTCGTTTCACTTGGGGCCGGGGTGAGTTTCCAGTATGTTGACGTCGAGCTGTCTCAGGCAATCGATTTCGGTACGGCGTGTATCGCCGGCCTCGGCGCGCCAACTTGCGCGCCGCTTGGCTTCCTGCCGCAAGCCAGGGATGGCACGGCAACCATCAAAGGCGATGACTGGGGATATGGCTTCAATCTGGGGGCGTTGCTTACGCCAAGCCAGAATAGCAGGGTCGGCGTTGCGTACCGGTCCAAAATCCGTCACACCCTGAAAGGCAATGCCAGTTATGCCAAGCCCGCAGGCCTGCCCGCGCCGCTCGCGGCATCGGCCACTTTTACCGATACGGGCGCAAGTGCCGATGTCACCTTGCCTGAATCGCTGAATGTGAGCGGCTATGTCGATCTGGATCCGAAGTGGGCGCTGCTGGGCGAGATTGGCTGGGTACGCTGGAGTCGCTTCAAGGAATTGCGCGTGCGTTTCAATAATGGCGCAGCTGACAGCGTGACACCGGAAGAATGGGGTAATGCGGTTCGGGTGGCCATCGCAGTCAACTATCGTTATAACGATGCGTGGAAGCTGCGTGGAGGCCTTGCCTACGATCCGACGCCGGTGAAAACCGCATTCCGTACCCCGCGCGTTCCCGATGCCGACCGCACCTGGCTGACGTTCGGCGCCCGGTACAAGCCTTCAGAAAACGATGCCTGGGACTTTGGCTATGCACACATATTTATCAAGGATGCACCGATCAACAAGACCGAGCCGAATCGCGGCACGTTGACCGGCGAGTACGAAAGCAATGTCAATATCCTGAGCGTTCAATACAGCCGTACTTTTTGAACGGCTGGCAGTCTTTTCGCATTTCCTCGTCAGGCGGTATTTGCCGTCAGTGCCACTGCGACCTTTATCCAAAGAAAGAACAGGCCTACGAATATGCCATAATACTCTGGCAAGCTTTCCGCTTGCGACAAATAATAAAACTAATCGCTCGGGGAAAACATGCGTGCAAAAATTGTCGCCATCGCCATGGCGGTCATCGCCCTTGTTGCAGCTGCTTACTGGTATTTTGGCAGGAATGACGATGGCGCTTTTGCGCCAGCGGGACCGGAGACAACCAGCTTCCAGCTGATCGATGCCGCCGACCGCAGCCTCGATGGTTCGCCGGCGCTGGCGCTGACGTTTTCCCTGCCGCTGGATGCGCGTACTTCCTATGACAAGTATGTCCGCGTCTTTGAAATGCCGACCCCGGTCGATGGCAGCGCCGCACAGTCCGACGAGGAAGACGAGTATGCCGGCAGTCCCGCCAAGGGCAAGGCTTATTCCGTCAGCACCAAGCCGGAAGAGACCAATCCAAACGGTGGCAAGCCGGTCGAAGGCGCCTGGGTGGTGGGCGACAATCCGCGCCTGTTGTACTTCCCGCACATCAAGCCGCAAACCCGCTATGTCGTCCAGGTTCTGGTCGCGCTGCCGGCAAAGAACGGCAGCAAGCTGCCGTCGGAAGCGCGTTATGCCATCACCACGGCGCCGGTGTCGCCGGCCTATTATTTCGCCAGCAATGGCATGGTATTGCCGGCCAAGCAGAATGGCGGCTTGCCTGTGGTGACCGTCAATGTGCCGGAAGTCGATGTGCAATTCTTGCGCGTCAAGCCGGACCAGTTGCCGCGATTCCTGGACCGGGTCATCGGCGGGCGCAAGCCTGCCAAGGACAAGTCGGAACAGGCCGGTGAAGCGGGGGAGGAAGGCGAGGCCGGCTACGATTACGACTATGACTGGCGCAAGAGCAAATTGCGCGGCGCCGTGTATGTCGGCCAGCTCGACGACTTGCGCAGCCTGACCGAGAGCGTCTATCTGGGGCGCTTCCTCACCGAGCAAAAGCCCAACCGGCGCAGCGTGACGCACTTGCCGGTGGAAGATATCCGTGAATTGCAGGAGCCGGGTGTCTATGTCGCGGTGATGAGCCAGCCGGGGCGCTTCCGTTACGAATTCCAGACCAGCTATTTTTATGTCAGCGATATCGGCATGCATGCGCGCCTGTTCGACAAGGGCGCCGATGTCTTCGTCAGCTCGCTCATCGATGGCAAGGCAGTCAGCGGCGTCGACATATCCTGGCTCGATGAAGAGGGCAAGGTGCTGGCGCAGGCCGCAACCGATGGCGATGGCCATGCGGTATTTGCCGAGCGCCCGAAAAATGCCAGGGTGGCAGTCGCCCGCAAGGATCGCCAGGTCAGCATGATCGCCCTGAAGGAGCCGGCGCTGGACCTGTCGGAATACGACATTACGGGCGCCACCTCCAGGCCCGTGCGTCTGTTTGCCTGGTCCGGCCGCAACCTTTACCGGCCTGGCGAATCGTTCGACTTGTCGGTGCTGGCGCGCGACGCCGACGGCCATCCGGTGGCGGCGCAGCCGGTGCAAGCCATCCTCAAGCGCCCCGATGGCAAGCGCCATTTCACGGCCAGCTGGAAGCCGGATGGGCGTTATCCGGGGTATTACCTGAAACGCCTGGAATTGCCGCCCGATGCGCCGACCGGTTTCTGGAGCCTGGAATTGCGCAGCGACCCCGCCGAAAAAACGCCGGGCACGGTGATGCGCTTCGGCGTCGAGGAATTTTTGCCGGAACGCATGAAGCTCGATTTGTCGAGCAAGCAGGCCGTGCTGGCGCCCGATGGCGAATTTGGCATCGAGGTCCAGGGCAAGTACCTGTATGGCGCGCCCGCCGCCGGTAACCGCCTGCTCGGCGTGGCGCAGTATGAGCGCAACAAGAACCCGCTGGCAAAGGAATTCCCTGGATTCGAATTCGGCAATATTGCCGATGATGACTTCAAGACGCGCAAGGAACTCGACGAAGACAAGCTTGATGCCGAAGGCCGCGCCAGTGCAGCCATTGACCTGTCGCCGGTGGCCAAGCGCCGTTCACCTTTCACCGTGCGCGCCACCTACAGCCTGCTGGAGTCGGGCGGCCGTCCGATCGTGCGCAGCATCGAGCGCGTGGTCTGGCCGGCGCCGGTCATCCTTGGCATGCGGCCGCTGTTTACCGGCGACTACGCCAAGGAAAACAGCCAGGTCGAATTTGAAGTGGTGCGCGCAGGCAGTGATGGCAAGCTAAAAGCTTCCGCCAGCATGCCGGTGCGCCTGTTCCGTGAAAACCGCGATTATTACTGGCGCTTCGAAGACCAGCGTGGCTGGCATTCGGGCTTTACCGAAACCGATGAACTGGTTGAGACATCGTCCGTCAGCGTGCCCGCCGGCGCGCGTGGCAAGCTGCGCGTGCCGGTGCGTTATGGCCGCTACCGCCTCGAAGTCATGGACCCGGAAACCGGCCTGACAAGCGCTTACCGCTTCTATGCCGGCTGGAGCGCACGCTCCGACGAAGAGCAGGGCGTGCGCCCGGACCGCGTGGCGTTGAAGCTCGACAAGCCCGCCTATCGCGACGGCGATACCGCGCGCCTGACCATCACGCCGCCGCACCAGGGCCAGGCGCTGGCGACCGTGGAGGGCGACCGCACCTTGTGGACCAAGCGCGTCGCCATCAAGGACGCCAGCGCCACGGTCGACATTCCCCTGGGCGAAAACTGGAAGCGCCATGACCTGTACGTCACGGTGATGGTAATGCGGCCCGGCAGCGAAGGCGACCGCGTCACACCGGCGCGCGCGCTGGGCATCATGCACCTGCCGCTGGAGCGCACCGAACGCAAGCTGAATGTAACGCTGGAAGCGCCGCAGAAGGCGTTGCCGGAAACCACCGTCAAGGTTAAAGTGAAGGTGCCGGAGGCAAAGGGCCAGCAAGCCATGGTCACGCTGTCGGCAGTGGATGTCGGCATCCTCAACATCACTCGCTTTCCCACGCCGGACCCGCACGGTTTCTATTTCGGTCGCTTGCGCTATGGCGCTGACCAGCATGACATCTACGGGCGCCTCATCGAGAAGCTGCAAGGGCAAAAGGGCAAGCTCAAGTTCGGCGGCGACAATACGCCCAAGCCATCGCGTAGCCTGCCGAAAAAAGTCAGGCTGGTGGACCTCTTCAGCGGGCCGGTGCAACTGAATGCCCAGGGCGAGGCGGAAATCCCGCTGGCGCTGCCTGACTTCAACGGCAGCCTGCGGCTGATGGCCGTGGTGGCCAGCGCCGACAAGTTCGGCTCGCGCGACGCCGAAATGACGGTTGCGGCGCCGCTCGTTGCCGAACTGGCAACGCCGCGCTTCCTGTCCTTCGGCGACAGCGCCGTGGTTGCGCTCGACTTGCACAACATGTCCGGCGCGGAGAAAAAGCTGCAGGTGTCGCTGAACGGCGGCGGCGCGCTGCAATTGCAGGAAGCCGAGCGCACCGTGATGCTGAAAGACCAGGAAAAGCGCACCCTGCGCTTCCCGGTCGAGGCGCGTTCGGTGCCGGGCCTGCACACCATTGCGCTCAAGGTCAGCGGCGAGCAGATCAAGCTGGAGCGCAGTTTCGTATTGCAGGTGCAGGCGCCCACGCCCCAGCAGCACTTCACGCGGCGCTACAGCGTCAAGCCCGGCGAGTCGCTGGAGATCCGCGATGCCGAACTCTCCGGCCTGCATCGCGGCTCGGTGCTGGCGCATCTCGTGGTGTCCAACAAGGCGCCGATCGACATACGCGCCGCCATCCAGGGTTTGCTGACTTACCCGTATGGTTGTGCCGAGCAGACCACCAGCACGGCCTATCCGCATGTCTTTGTCGACGAGGAGGCGGCGCGCCGCTTCGGCCTCAAGCCCTATAGCCGGGAAAAGCGTGCCGAAATGCTGGAGCAGGCAGTTGCCAGGCTGGCTGCGATGCAGGCGCCCAACGGTGGCTTCAGCTTGTGGGGCAATGTGTCGGAATACGAATACTGGTTGTCCGCCTACATCACCAGCTTCCTGCAGGATGCGCGCGAGCAGGGTTTTGCGGTGCCGGACGCCATGTACGGCAAGGCCATGGATTTCCTGCTGAAAGGCTTGCAGGAAGGCGTGGCGCACTTGCCGGCAGCGCCCGCACCGGCAAATGCCGCCGCCGGCACGACGGCGACCGGCATGTGGCAGGAAGACCGCGAGCGCGACAATCGCCGCTTTGGCGTGCTGGCTTATGGTGCCTACGTGCTGGCACGTGAAAACAAGGTTCCCGTCGCAAGCCTGCGCCAGTTGCACGAGGTGCGCGCGCAGGCGCATTCCGGCTTGCCGCTGGTGCACCTGGGCATCGCCCTGAAACTGATGGGCGACAAGGACCGCAGCAGCGCCGCCCTGAATGAAGGCGTGCGCAAGAATCGCGACAGCAGCTACTGGTGGTGGGATTACGGCAGCACGCTGCGTGACGCTGCCCTCAGCCATGCCCTGCTGGAACGCCACAAGATCGCCATCGAAGGCAGCGAGAACCTGGTGGCGGTGCTTGCCGCGGAAATGGAAAAGCACCGCTATTACAGCACCCAGGAAAAGCTGGCGCTGTTCCTGGTCGGGCGCACCTACGCCGCCGACAGCGGCGAGGCCTGGAGCGCCGACATTGCCGTTGATGACAAGACCGCGCAGCTGGGCGGAAAGGGCGCTGTCTTCCGCGAGCTGCAGGCAACGCAGCTGGCGGGCGGCGTCAAGCTTGCCAATACTCACAAGGAGCGCCTGTATGTCGAGCTGTCGCTGTCAGGCAACCCGGTCAAGCAACCGGCACCGCGCAATGACCCCATCGAACTGAGCCGCAGTTTCCATACCGCCGAGGGCAAGCCGATTGCCGGACGTGCGTTGAAGGTCGGCGAGACCGTGCTGGTGCGCATCACTGCCAAATCGAAAACCGCTATCGGCACCGGCATGGTGATCGACAAGATTCCCGCCGGGCTGGAAATCGAAAACATGAACATCGTGCAGGGCGAGCAGATGGGCATCGTCAAGATCGGCGATATCAACCCGGCCGAAGCCATGAACGACAGCCGCATCAAGCATGTTGAATTCCGCGACGACCGGTTCGTCGCTGCGGTGCGGCTCGATGCGCGCGGCATCAACCTGTTCTACCGCGCGCGCGTGGTCACACCCGGAAAATTCGTGATGCCGCAGCTGTATGCCGAAGACATGTATCGCCCGGACCTGTTCGGCGTGCATGGCGGTGGCGAGACCCTGATCGTGGTGGATGCGAACGCGCCGTAAATGGTGGAAGGCGGCATCCGGCGCAATAGTGGTCTGCGTCATCGCCTTACTGCTGTTCGATCGCCTGTTTCCGCTGCCGGCGCCGGGGCGCGATGCGCCGTACGCGCTGGTGGTGGTGGCGCGCGACGGCACGCCGCTGCGCGCCTTCCCGGACCGCGAACATGTCTGGCGCCACCCGGTGCCGCTGGACGACGTGTCGCCGCTGTATCTTGAGGCGCTGGTGGCGTATGAAGACCGCGCTTTCTGGTGGCATGCCGGCGTCAATCCCTGGGCGCTGGCGCGCGCCGGCTGGCAGTGGCTGGTGCATGGCCGCATTGTCTCCGGCGGCTCCACCATCACCATGCAGGTGGCGCGCATCCTTGAACCGACGCCGCGCACGCCGGGCGGGAAATTGCGCCAGATCGTCCGCGCCCTGCAGATCGAGGCGCATTACTCCAAGCGCGAGATCCTCAATATCTACGTCAACTATGCGCCCATGGGCGGCGTGCTCGAAGGCGTCGAGGCTGCCAGCCGCGCCTATCTCGGCAAGCCGGCGCGGCGCCTGACGCATGCCGAAGCCGCAATGCTGGCGGTGCTGCCGCAACGCCCCTCGGCCTTGCGGCCGGACCGCTATCCGCAGCGGGCCAGGGATGCGCGCGACAAGGTCTTGCGCCGCCTGGAAGGCCGCTGGCCGCAGAGCGCGGTCAATGATGCCCTGACCGAGCCGGCGTATGCCAACAAGGTCAGCGACCCGATGCTGGCGCCCTTGCTGGCGCAACGCCTGAAGCGGCAATCCCGTGGCAGGACGCGCATCGACACCACCATCGATGCGGCAGCGCAAGCCGGCGTCGAGGGGCTGCTGGCCGATCGCGCCCGCATCCTGCCGCCGCGCGTGTCGCTGGCGGCGATGGTGGTGGACAATGCCGATGCCAGCGTGCTGGCTTATGCCGGGTCTGCCGATTTTGCTGATGCGGAACGCTTCAGCCACGTCGACATGGTGCGCGCTTCGCGCTCGCCGGGGTCGACCCTGAAGCCCTTCCTGTATGCCTTTGCGCTGGACGAGGGGCTGGTGCATTCGGAGTCGCTGCTGTCGGACACGCCGCAGTCGTTCGGCGGCTACCAGCCGGGCAACTTCCAGCAATCCTTCCATGGCCCGGTCAGCGTTTCCGAAGCGCTGGTCAAGTCGCTGAACGTGCCGGCGGTGGAAGTGCTGGAGCAACTGGGGTCGGCGCGATTCGTGTCAATGTTGCGGCGCGGCGGCCTGCGCCTGGATTTCCCGCCGGGCGCCGGCCCCAATCTATCGGTAATCCTGGGCGGCGCCGGCGCGCGCCTCGAAGACATGGTGGGCGCCTATGCGGCATTTGCCCGGCGCGGCTTGGCGGTCACGCCGCGCTTTACGCCGGGCATGCCCTTGCAGGAGCAGCGCATGATGAGCGAGGGCGCGGCCTTCATCGTGCGCGATATCCTCGAGACTGGCGGGCCGCTGGGGCGGGCGGTGGAGGGCAACGGCGGCTATCGCGGCATTGCCTGGAAGACCGGCACCAGTTTCGGCTTTCGCGATGCCTGGGCGGTTGGCGTCAGCCAGCGCTACACCGTCGGCGTCTGGGTCGGCAGGCCCGATGGCACGCCCAACCCGGGGTTTTTCGGCGCGAATGTCGCAGCGCCCCTGCTGGTGGATATTTTCAATGCGCTGCCGGATGGCCGGGCGGCCAGTCCGCAGCCCGTGCCCGCCGGCGTTACCCAGGAGCGCATCTGCTGGCCGCTCGGCACGCGCGTTGACGACAAGGACCTGCACCTGTGCCCGCTGCAGCGCACCGCCTGGGTATTGAACGGCACTGCGCCGCCGACTTTTGCCGACCGATTGCGCAGCGGCCCGCCGGCCTATGCGTATCATGTCGACCGCATCACGCGGCTACGCGTGGCGCCCGACTGCGCCCGCAATCCGGTCGAGCGCATCGAAACGGCGCGCTGGCCATCGTCGCTGGAGCCCTGGCTGGACGCCGGCTTGCGGCAACGCATGCTGCCGCCCCGTTGGGCGCCGGAATGCGCGGCGGCCCATGCGTCAGGGGATGGCTTGAAAATTGTCGGCTTGAGCGATGGCGAGATCCTGCGCCGCGCGCAGGGCAATGACATTCCGCGAGCCCGCCTGGAAATCCGCGGCGCGCGCGAGGAAGTAAGCTGGATGCTCAATGGCAGCCTGCTGGCGCGCAGCAAGCCGGGCGCCAGCCAGGTCGTCGAATTTCCGGAACCAGGACGTTACGACATTACTGCCTTCGACGACCATGGGCGCTATGACCGCATCAGCGTCAGCGTGCATGGTGCGCGCTGACGCCGAGGTTCAGGCGCCCGTCCTTACCAGGACAAGGCTTGCTGGTGCACGCCGGTCACATTGAAGGTCTTGTAGCCGGTTGATGCGCTGGTGCGGCGCGGCGCAAACAGGGTCGAGTCGGCATAGGTGCCGCCAGCGGTCTTGGTCTGGAAGCCGCTGCCGGTCACATGCAGAAGGTAGCCGCACATGTCGTAACCGGTGGCAAACGGCGCTTTCACCACGACCTTGATCACATCGTCTTTCTTGGCGCGGAAAACGGCAAAGTCCTGGTAGCCGACCGCGCTGCCGCCCCACAGTGCCGACGCGGTATTGACGCCGAATTTCTTGCTCGGGCTGCCGAACCAGGTGGCCGCATCGCTCGCCGAATCGAAGGTGCCGCTGCTGTCGGCCTTGACGTAGACATCGAAGTCGAGCTCGGCATAGGCGTTGGTATTGCTCAGCACGAGCGAGACGAACTGGTCGGATTTCGACTTGAAGTAGAACGTGTGGTTGGCGCTGGAGGAATAGCTCAGGGTACAGCTTGCCGAGACGGCGTCGACCGAGAACGAGGTATCGTTGACGAAGTTGCTTGGATTGGCTTGACGGCTGACCAGGTTGGCGCGCGGGTACAGTTCGGACAACGGGTAGTTGCGATAGGTGGCCGGGCTGGCAGTATCGTACTGGACTTCCAGGGTGCGCTTGACCTGTCCGCTGGCGACCATGTCGCCGGTCGTGGCATCGATCGAAACCAGGCCGGAAGCGCCGTAGCCCAGCTTGCCAAGCGGCCCCAGCGGACCCAGGACGCCGAACGGACCGACCGGACCGAGGATGCCCCAGACGCCAGCAGGGTCGAGTTGATGGGGGAAGTCGTTGTAGTCGGAGGTTTGCTCCTGGTGCGCCGAGCCGATATTTTCATTCAGGTGCGGCATGCTGCGGTAAAGCGCCTGTTCGGAAAGCGTCCCGCTGGCGCCGAGCGGACCGGTCGGGCCGAAAGGGGCAGAAGAACCGAACAGCGGGTCGCCATTCCAGAAATAGCTGCCTACCCAGGACGAGTAGCTGCTCGGGAACCAGGAAATGCTGCCCCATGAAAACGAGCCCCCCACAGCGGGCCCACCGAACTCAGCGGCCCGGTATAGCCCATGGGGCCAAGGGGCCCGAGTGCGCTGCCGGCCTGCAGGTAAGCCGACCAGTTGTAATTCCAGTAGTTGGGGTTGGAGGCATATCCCGAATAGGTATCGGAATAGTCATAGTACATACGGATATTGCCCAGCGTGCTGTTGCCGGTTGGTCCGCTGACATCCGCGTAATACACATTGGTCGAGATGGTGTTGCCGCTGACCAGAAGACGATTGTTGTTGACGTCGAATTCATTGGCCCGGGTCGCGGCGGACGCGGCCAGGAGCAGGACGATTGCTGCAAATTTCTTGTTCATGGATGACACTCCCTGATGAGGTTGTTTTTGGTTTTCGATCTGCCTCCGACAAGCCTGGAACGGGATATCAGGCGCCACTCACCGCCTTGTGGGCAGGGATGCCAGCATCGTTTATTGTTTTTTAGAAATTTCGCAGATTTTCAGCGACGTGAGATAGCAATGCCAATCACATGTTTTGATAGCACGCATTTCCGAATCGAATATCTCGGTAGATTGCAGAGGGAAATGAGGAATTGCTGGAAGGGGGAAGGCGTGTTGCGGATACGTCAGCTTCTTCCTTGAAAAAGGAAGAAGCTTGTCAGGAATGACATCAGGGCTGGAATGCCTGGATGCCGGTTTGCGCCCGGCCGAGGATCAGGGCGTGCACATCGTGCGTGCCTTCATAGGTATTCACGACTTCGAGATTGAGCATGTGGCGGATGATGCCGAATTCATCGGAGATGCCATTGCCGCCCAACATGTCGCGGGCCACGCGGGCAATGTCGAGCGCCTTGCCGCAGGAATTGCGCTTGAGCATGGACGTGATTTCCACCGAGGCCGAGCCTTCATCCTTCATGCGGCCCAGCCGCAGGCATGCCTGCAAGCCCAGCGCGATTTCCGTCTGCATGTCGGCCAGCTTCTTTTGCACCAGCTGGTTGGCGGCCAGGGGGCGGCCGAACTGCTGGCGGTCCAGCACATACTGGCGCGCCGTGTGCCAGCAGGATTCGGCGGCGCCCAGCGCGCCCCAGGCAATGCCGTAACGCGCCGAATCGAGGCAGGTAAAGGGGCCCTTCAAGCCGCGCACTTGCGGAAAGGCGTTTTCTTCAGGGCAGAATACGCCGTCCATGACAATCTGCCCGGTGATCGAGGCGCGCAAGCCGAACTTGCCCTGGATCGCCGGTGCAGAAAGGCCCGCCATGCCTTTTTCCAGCACGAAGCCGCGAATGGCGCCCTCGTCATCCTTGGCCCACACCACGAAGACATTGGCGATCGGCGAATTGGTGATCCAGTTCTTGCTGCCGGAAAGGGAATAGCCGCCTGCGACTTTCTTCGCGCGGGTTGCCAGGGAGCCGGGGTCGGAGCCATGGTCGGGTTCGGTCAGGCCGAAGCAGCCGATGAATTCGCCGCTGGCCAGTTTAGGCAGATATTTCTGGCGCTGGGCTTCCGTACCGAAGGTATAGATCGGCAACATCACCAGCGAGGATTGCACGCTCAGCATCGAGCGGTATCCCGAGTCGACGCGCTCCACTTCGCGCGCGATCACGCCGTAGCTGACGTAATTCAGGCCGGCGCCGCCGTATTCTTCCGGGATGGTTGCGCCGAGCAAGCCGAGCTCGCCCAGTTCCCGGAAAATCGCCGCATCCATGCGCTCGTGGCGGAAGGCTTCCAGCACGCGTGGCTGCAACTTGTCCTGGCAATAGGCGCGCGTGGCATCGCGCACCATGCGCTCGCTTTCGGTCAATTGCTGGTCCAGCAGGAGCGGATCTTCCCAGTGAAACTGGGCTTTGGTTTTTGGTGTGGTAGAGGTGGAAGTCATGGTCGTTTGGAAAGATTGGTGAAGCCAGTATTTATTCGATGTTGGTCGCAACGAATTTGCCGCTATGAAAAACCAAAGCCGGTTGCGGTTCGACAGCACAGTGTTCGACTTCGCCGACCAGAATGACATGGTCGCCTTCCGGATAGCGGCTCCGGTTGCGGCATTCGAACCAGGCGGCCACGCCTTGCAGGATCGGCAAGCCGGTCGCCGACAATGCGAAATCCACGCCGTCGAAGCGGTTCTCGATGCGGCGCGCGAAACGGTCGGCGAGGCTGGCCTGGTGCGAAGCCAGGATATTGATGACGTAGTGCGAGCAGGACTGGAATACCGGCAAGCTGCGGGCGCTGTTGGCAAGGCTCCACAGCACCAGGGGCGGCGCAAGCGACACGGAATTGAAGGAGGTCGCGGTCAGGCCAATGAATTCGCCGGATTCTGCGCGTGCGGTGACGACGGTCACGCCCGTGGCAAACTGGGCCAGGGCATTGCGAAAATGGCGGGTGTCGAGTGGATCGGTGACACCACGCGGAAGACTATTGTGCATCTAGGGCCTGTTTTGTTCTGTCTGGCGCATCAAAGGCCGAAAAGTAACAAAAATGATACACCAAGGCGCAGATAAGGGGAAATTGCCGGGGGATGCGGGTTTTACGGTGCGCATCATTTTCAGCGCTTATAATGACCAGGTAAACTGGCGTGGCAATGGCGAACGCCGCCATCGTGCCCATCTTGAACGGAGTGCAGCATGACCACCGAAATCGCAACACTGGGAGGCGGTTGCTTCTGGTGCCTGGAAGCCGTCTACCAGGAATTGAAAGGCATCCAGCACGTGGAGTCCGGCTATGCTGGCGGCGCAGTCGCCAATCCCAGCTACGAGGATGTGTGCGGCGGCCAGACCGGGCACGCCGAAGTGGTGCGCATCAGCTTCGATCCGGCGATTGTCAGCTATCGTGAGATCCTGGAGATTTTCTTTACCATCCACGACCCGACGACCCTCAATCGCCAGGGTAACGATTGCGGCACCCAGTACCGTTCCGTCATCTATTACCATACGCCCGGGCAACAGGATACGGCCAGGCATGTGATCGCCGAAATGGCCAATGTATGGGATGCGCCGATCGTCACCGAACTGAGCCCGCTGCCGGCCTATTACAAGGCCGAGGACTACCACCAGAATTACTTCCGCCAGAATCCGCTGCAAGGCTATTGCGCCTTCGTGGTGGCGCCCAAGGTGGCAAAGTTCCGCAAGGTCTTCGCCGACAAGGCCAGGTAGGTTCAGGGCAAAGCAGGTTCAGGCATACATGTAGCGGCGCGAGCGCGGCAGCACCTCGGCCGGACGGCCCGCCTTTGTGCACAACACCTGGTAGATCGATACCCAGTCATTGTCGAAGGCGTAGGCGCAGCCGGCCAGGTAGACGCGCCAGATGCGGAACTGGCGCTCGTCAATCGTCGCATGGATGCGTTCTGCATTCGCCTCGAAACTGGCGGCCCAGATGTCGCATGTCCTGGCATAGTGCCGGCGCAGGTTTTCCACATCGAGCGCTTCCATCCCGCTCTCCTGCATGCTCTTCAATACCAGGCCGATATGCGGCAATTCGCCGTGCGGGAAAACGTATTTTTCAATGAATTCGCCGCCGCCATAGGCCGTCTCGCCACTGTCGGCATCGGTGCTGGTAATGCCATGGTTCAACGCCATGCCATCGTCGGCCAGCAGCAGGCGCATGGAGGCAAAGTATTCCTCAAGGTGGCGCAAGCCGACATGTTCGAACATGCCCACGCTGGTAATGCGGTCGAAGCTGCCGGAAACGTCGCGGTAATCCTGCAGGCGGATCTCGATGCGGTCGGAGAGTCCGGCGTTTCTGACCCGTTCGCTCGCCAGTGCATGCTGGTTTTCCGACAGGGTAATGCCGACGCAGCGGGCGCCGAATTTTTGTGCCGCCCGCATGACCAGCGCACCCCAGCCGCAGCCGATGTCCAGCAGGGTTTGCCCGGGCCGGAGCTGGATCTTGGTCAGGATATGGTCGATTTTCTTCAGTTGCGCCTGGGCCAGCGTCTCGTCGCCGTTTTCGAAATAGGCGCAGGAGTACACCATGTTTTCATCCAGCCAGAGCCGGTAAAAGTCGTTGGAGACGTCGTAGTGGTAGCGGATCGCCTCGGCATCCACTTTGCGGGTATGGTGGAAGTGGCGCGCGAAGCGGCCCAGCTTGCCGATGGGCTGCAGCGTGCGTCGCGCAAGGGCCGAGCCGACGTCGATGATCTGGCTGGCGCTGCCTTCGATGTCGAGCTTGCCTTCGACATAGGCAGTGCCCAGGTTGGAGAGTGACGGGCGCAACAGGTAAGCCAGTGACGAGGCTTGCGGCACCCTGATGGTGACTTGCGGCGATTGCGAGAAATCGAAGCGCCTGCCATTCCATAATTCCAGCCGCAGCGGCAGGGCGGCTTGATCGCGCACCTGGTTGACCCAGTGGTCGAGCCTGTTTTCCCAGAACATGGTGCCTCCTTGCTTGAGAAAACGGCCACTGCCTGCGCAATGCGCTTTACGGCTGCAGCCGCTGTATCCGCCACGCGCCGCCGGCATCGCGGGTATACAGCACCCGGTCATGCAGGCGCGAGCTGCGGCCCTGCCAGAATTCGATCGCTTCCGGGACCAGCCGGTAGCCGCCCCAGTGTGCCGGGCGGGCCGGATGGTCGCCGTACTGCTCTTTCACGTCGGCGAAGCGTTTTTCCAGAGTGCCGCGGCTGTCCACCGGACGGCTTTGCTCGGAGGCGATCGCTCCCAGGCGGCTTAACAGCGGCCGGCTGTCGTAATAAACATCGCTTTCTTCGGCTGCTACTTTTTCTACCCGGCCTTCAATTCGTACCTGGCGCTCCAGTTCGATCCAGTGGAACAGCAATGCTGCGTGCGGATTGGCTTCCAGTTCCTGTCCCTTGCGGCTGGCGTAATTGGTAAACCATACGAAGCCGCGGACGTCGAATTCCTTGATCAGCAGGATGCGCGAGGATGGCTTGCCATCGGCACCGACGGTCGCGACACTCATGGCATTGGCTTCCGGCACATGCGCCTTGAGCGCTTCATCGAACCACTTGCCGAACTGCTTGATCGGATCATGGTCAACATCGTATTCCGACAGGCTGGCGTGGCTGTAATCCTTGCGAAGTCCGGCAATCGACATCTTGTTTCCTTTTCATGTATTGGAAATTCCGCGGCGCGCGCGCATGGCGTCGCCCAACTGGTGCATTTGCGCTTCACTGAAGAGACGCTTTGCCATCGGGGCAATCACGCTTTCTTCCAGTGCCATATGCGCTTCATACAAGCTGGCAAAGCGCGCAACCCCGTCCGGGGATAATTGCGCGGATTGCCCACTTGCAATTGTACTCAGTTCACGGTCAAGCGCCAGCCACAGGCTTGCCATTTCCCGGTGCTCCTCCAGTATCCTCGGCAGGAGGGTCTGCAATTGACTGGCATCGTCGCCGCTGGCGCTCGTTTCCAATTGCGGCATCAGATCCTCTTCCTCGTCTTCATGATGAAGTGGTGCCGCATCGTTAAAATAACGCAGCACGGCATGGGCAGCTTGTTGCGCCTCAACATCTGCGCCATGCTGCGGCAAGTGCGCCAGCAATTTATCCAGCGTGACAAGCTGCTTGCGAATGCGCGTATGGCAATGCCGCAGTACTGCCAGCGGTTCATCGAAGCCGGGAGCCGTATCAAATAGGGAATTTCCCATCATTTCATCCTTGTCATTTTCAAGTTGGCATCAGTCCGCAAAAATTCATTGTAGAAGAAAATTTCGGCTTTCCGTCCGGTAAAATGGCGGAATGTCTGCTTTACTCCAATTATCTCCCTCTGCGCTCGCTGCAACTGGCGACGGCATTGATCATGAGCGCCGCTTCGGCGGCATCGCCCGTCTTTATGGCGCTGCAGCCCTCGAACGTTTCCGCACTTCGCACGTCTGCGTGATCGGCGTGGGCGGTGTCGGCTCCTGGATCGTCGAGGCGCTGGCGCGTTCTGCAATTGGCCGCATCACCATGATCGACCTGGATAACCTGGCCGAATCCAACGTCAACCGCCAGATCCACGCCTTGACCGATACGCTTGGCAAAGCCAAGGTAACGGCGCTCGCCGAGCGTATCGCGCAAATCAATCCCTACTGCCGTGTCACTGAAATCGAGGATTTCATCACCCCCGACAACCTCGATGAAATGATTGGCGCCGGCAACTACGATTACATCATCGACGCGATCGACAATGTCCGCGCCAAGACCGCGCTGATCGCCTATTGCCGCGAACACGGCCTCAAGCTGATCACCATCGGCGGCGCCGGCGGCCAGATCGATCCGACTAAAATCGAAGTGCGCGACCTTTGCCGCACCGAGCAGGAACCCTTGCTCTCCAAGGTGCGCAAGCGCTTGCGCCAGCAATATGGTTTCCCGCGCGGCACCAAGAACAAGTTCGGTATCGACGCGGTGTTTTCCACTGAGCCGCTGCGCTTTCCGGAAAGCGCGCAGGCTTGCGAAATCAGCGGGCAAGGTGAATCAGACGATGCGGACGATGCCGGCATTACTGGCCTGAATTGCGCCGGCTTCGGTTCTGCCATGGTGGTGACGGCATCCTTCGGTCTTGTGGCAGCTGCACAGGTGTTGAAGAATCTGGCGCAGGCCGCGACAGCCGCCAAGACAACTTAAGTCGCCGCATCAAGGCGGCGCGAGGACAGCACCCGGTATGCCAGGCGGCTGCCTTCCTGCAGCGATTGCACCAGGGCGACCTGGTTGACTTGCCAGGTGAATGGCTCGAAGGGCAGGTCCGGCGGCGCATCCGCATCGCGCGCCAGCGTAATGTGCGCCTTGAAATCTTTCTTATTATCAAAATTGATGTGGTGCCTCCCCAGCGCCTCTGACAGCGAGGCCTGCAGCACAGTGAGCGCTGCCGGCGCCATATGACTGCCGGCCCAGGCGATGCGGTTTTTCCTGAAATATCCCAACCGGTCGATCTGCAGTGCAAAGGCATTGCGCGGCAACTCTGCGAGCAGGTTTTCCAGGAGCGGCAAGTGCCTTGCGGGCTGGTTGCCGAGAAACGCCAGTGTTGCATGCAGGCTGCCTGGCTGGATATGCCGCCCATGCACGCGGGCTTGCAGTGCTTGCAATGCTTCCCGCACGCCTTCATCCGGCCATAGGGCATAGAACAGGCGCAGCGGCGTGTCGCGGCCGCTACCGGTCGCTGTCATGGACGGGTGAATATCAATCCTTGATGTGCGTAAAAAACAGGTAGCACGCCAGCAGGATGGCGATGACGACGCAGGCAAAGGAAAATGCAATGCCACTGCTGACGCAAAACAGGGCGGCGCAAAAATAGGCTGCGGTGCCTTCCATGGCCTGCGCCAGCATGCCGGAATAAATTTGCAGCAGCATCAGCATGGACACGGCGATGCCCAGCCATTTCAGCGTATAGGCAGGCAGCAGGGCGCGCTGGGCACGGTTATAGCGATAATTGGCGCTGCGCTGTTCAGGGGTGCCCATGTTCGCGTCGCGAAAGCGCCAAAAGGGTGTGGCCCAGCGCCAGCAGATAATCCCCAGGAGGCGGAGCAATTGCAGGCACTGAACGAAGCGGGATGGAGTATCTGTTTGCATCAGGGACGCCTCCTAGGACACCAGGATTCCAGGATGTTAGGCATCATGCGGCGGATCAGGTTCACCAGGAGCGATTGCCGATATTACGCCTGCCGAAAGTTTTCTTCCTCGGTGCGGTAATCTTCCGCGCATTCCTTGTTGCAAAACCGCCGGACATTATCGAGCGGCGCATTGCAATACCAGCAGGCGCCTTTGGGCTTCAACGCGGCCCGGCCCGACTCTTGCGCAGCGACAAGCGCTTGCACGGCTGGATGCGTTTCGTTCGCGATACCGTCGGCGTCATTCATGAAGCACCTGTCAGGAAGCAAAACCGGGTCAAGGCCATTCGCGCATGCATCGGGCAACACAACGCTGCTTTTGCGCACGTTTCTACCTTACCGCCATGCTCCGCGCAGATCAAGCCCACACCGGCGCTTACCGTGGCAAATTGGTCCCCGTTTGGTATTGAAATTTTCTATCCAAAAACCTTTGGTCATTAGTTTGCATCGCAGATTGCTCTCGGAATGGCATAATTTTACTTTGGGTAGTATTTTTAAATTTACTGATAGTGTTTATCGGCTGGCTTGCATATTGTTTCCAGGCACTATCCGAACAGGGAGTGGATTGCTTTATAGAAAAACTTTAAAGTGGACTCACTCGTAAGCCGCTGGAACGCCGCACCGACGGAAATTGACCGGGAGCTGACGACAAATGCCGCCTTAACCATAAAAAACACCAGAGGCGGCTGGTTATCACAACAAGAGGAGACATCATGACATCAGCATTCTCGCTTTCCCGCTTGCTCGCCGCCGCTGCCCTGGCAGTTTCCAGCTTCGCCGCCCAGGCCGCCTGCCTCGACAATGTCGTGCTGGTCCACGGCAATACGGCGTCGCCGTCGAGCTGGAACAATACGGTCAGCACCCTGAAGAGCCGCGGTTACCTCGATTCGCAACTGTACCGTCCGAACTGGGGTTCCAAGACCAATGCCGGCAGCAATAGCCATGACAGTACCAATACCGGCGTCGTCAAGAGTTCCCTGCAAGCGGCACTGGCGGCTTCTTGCACCGGCAAGATCGATGTCATCGGCCATTCCATGGGCGTGACGCTGGCCATGAAGGCGATCAACGAGCTGGGCTATTCGTCCAAGGTGAATAGCTTCATCGGCGTGGCCGGTGCCCAGCACGGCTTGAATTCGTGCGGCGTCTATCCCTTTAACGTGTTGTCCGCGACCTGCGGTTCGGCCGGCCTGTCGATCGACAGCCCACTGATTAATTCGGTCAAGAACAAGCGTTACGGCGCCAAGATGTATTCGATCAAGAGCTGGATGGATGAAATCGTTTGCATGGGCAGTTGCTATGTCTGGGGTGCGCATACCAGCAACATCGACATGCAGAATGCCAGCTACGACTACGCGCTGGGACACTTCGGCCTGCAAACTTTAACGACCACCAAACAAGCCGACCTGATCATGAATTGACGGGTGTGCGATGGGGCGGCTGGGCCGCCCGATGAAAAAAGCCCTGCGATTTTCGCAGGGCTTTTTTATTTCGTTTAATGCAGCTGCAGTCAGGCATTCGCCAGCGCAATCGTGCTCCAGTGCCCGCAGGGGACGGGCTTGCCAATGCCATAGCCTTGCCCGAAGTCCACCCGCAAATCTTTCAGTCGCGCCAGGATGGCGTCGTTTTCAACGAATTCGGCGATGGTGCGCAAGCCCATGGTGTGGCCGATATGGTTAATGGCTTCCACCATGGCCGCATCGGCCGCGTCAGTCAGCATGTCCTTGACGAAGCTGCCGTCGATTTTCAGGTAGTCCACCGGCAGCTGCTTGAGATAGGTAAAGGACGACATGCCGCTGCCGAAGTCATCGAGTGCAAACTTGCAGCCGACCGCGCGCAACCGGTTGATCAGAGTGGTTGCCTGCGTCAGGTTGGCGATTGCCACCGTTTCAGTGATTTCGAAGCAGACCTTGTGAGTCGGGATCTTGTACAGCTCGAGTTCGCGCAAAATGAAGTCAAGAAATTCCGGATCCGAAACCGACGCGCCGGACAGGTTGATGGCGCACATTTCCAGCGCCTCTCCAGCAACGGGATTCAATTGCTCGAAATTGGCGAAGGCGCTGGAAATGACCCAACGGTCGATGGCCGGCATCAGGCCGAAACGCTCGGCTGCCGGCAGGAAGGCGCCTGGCGGAACCAGCCGGCCCTCCTCGTCGCGCAGCCGAAGCAGCAACTCGAAATGCGCTCCCGCGCTGCCTGCGGCCGCATCCAGGGGCACGATTTTCTGGCAATACAATTGCAGGCGTTCTTCCTGCAGCGCCAGGCGCAGCCGGCTGACCCATTGCATTTCGCTCTGGCGGATGGTGATGTCGTGGTCTTCGCGGTGGCCGACGTGGACGCGGTTGCGGCCATTTTCCTTAGCGAGATAACAGGCGGTATCGGCAGCGGCCAGAATATCCGACTCGCTCATGTCGTTGCCGGTGAAACTGACCACGCCGATCGACAGGCTGACATTGAAGCTGTTGCCTTGCCAGATGAAGCGGAAGTCGCTGACGGTGTCGCGCAGGCTTTCGGCAATTGCCGCTGCCGGCTGGGGCGGGCAGTTTTCCAGCAGGATGCCGAATTCGTCGCCCCCCAGCCGTGCCAGCGTATCGCTGGCACGCAACTTGTTTTGCAGCAGGCCCGCGACAGTGCGCAGCAATTCATCGCCGGCGCAGTGGCCGGAAGTATCATTGACGATCTTGAACTGGTCCAGGTCGATGTAAATGAAGGCATGCTGGCGGTTATCCGCAGCGGCGCTCTTGACGGCCTGTTTCAGGCGGAATTCGAATTCGCGGCGGTTGACCAGGCCAGTCAGGTCGTCATGGGTGGCCTGGTACGACAGCTGCGCGGCGATCTGGCGCGAGCGGCTGACGTCATGGAAAGCCAGCACCACGCCACTGACATGGCCGTTGATGTCGCGGATGGGCGCCGCCGTTTCCTCGATGGCAAACTCCTTGCCATGCTTGCCGATCAGTACGGCATTGTCATGCGGGCTGACTGCAATGCCGGCGGCAAGCACTTGCTGCACCGGGTCGGGCAGGGGGGTGTGACTGCCTTCTTCAACAATGTGAAAAATTTCGGAGAGTAAATGCCCGTGGGCTTCGGCGCTGCTCCACCCGGTCAGCTGCTCGGCAACCGGATTGAGATAGTCCACCCTGCCGTCGACATCGGTCGTGATGACGCCATCGGCGATCGATTGCAGGGTGACCGTGGCGCGTTCCTTTTCCGCCATGAGCGCAGCGGTGCGTTTGACGATGCGCTGTTCCAGGATGTGGTTGGCGCGCTCAAGCAGCGCCTGGGCTTCATCGCGCTCGCGGCGCATGCGGATGACGGCGATGCCGTGCGCCAGGTCGCTGGCGACTTCGCTCAGCAGGGCGACTTCTTCGGTATCGAAGCGGTCGGATTCCGAGGAATAAAAACCGATTGCGCCGATGATTCTGCCCTCGACTACCAGCGGCAATCCCAGCACCGAATTGTAGTTGTAAATACGCGTTGCATCGCTCCAGGCCGCCATGAAGGTAAGGGAATTGCGGGCGTCGCGAACAATGGCAGGCTGCCCGCTGCGGATCGAGCGGCCGAATACGCCCTGGCCCTGGGGCCGGTCCGCCGACCAGGATACGTCGTCGATGCCGAGATTGTTTTCCAAAAAGCCGACCTTCGCCATCGGCTTGACCGTCATGCGTTCGTCATCGAGGGCGTAGCCGACCCAGGAATGCGTGTAGCCACCCGCCGTCACCATCGTGCGGCAGATTTCATCGAGCAGTGCCTGCTCATCGGTCGCACGAATGACAACGCGGCTGCAGGCGCTCAAGGTGCGCAGCACGCGCACGTAACGCGCACCGAATTCCTGCTTTGTCTCCTCGCCGATTCTGTTTATAAGACTCTTGTCCATTTTTCATGTTTCTATGCGGCGTGACCCAGAGTAGTACAAAACCGCAAGAATGAAAAGGGGCCGAAAGTCCGGTTGTGTGCGTGGTTGCAACAATGTTTTTTTTGCAAAAATCGCGCAATCCCGTCGTTTGCGCGATTGCCCTGTGTGGCACGTTGGGCGCATGGGATAATGATCTTTAACTTCCATTATTGACCCGTTTATTGTTATTTCATGCTTATGGGCTTCCGTCGTCAGGCAGGTGCTTGGATCTTCATGTGCGCAGTACTGCTTGCTACGCCATGGGCAAGGGCACAGCCATTGCCGGCGCCCGTCATCGAGGCACTGCAGCGTGCCGGCATACCGGGCCATGCAGTCGGCGCCTGGGTGCAGGAAGCAGGCGCTGACCGGGTGCTGGTCGCGGTTAACCCGGCTACGCCGTTCAATCCGGCTTCCACCATGAAATTGCTGACCACCGGCGCCGCCCTGGACCTGCTGGGTCCGGCGACCACGTGGAAGACCGAAGTGTATGCCACAGGTGTGCTGGCAGGCGACGTCCTGCAAGGCGACCTTGTGATCAAGGGCGGCGGCGACCCGCGCCTGGTGGTGGAAAATCTCTGGCAATTCCTGCGCGAGATACGCGCGCGCGGCATACGTGAAATCCGCGGCAACCTGGTGCTCGACCGCAGCCTGTTTGCGCCCGATAACCACGATCCGGCGCAATTCGACGGGGATCCGGGACGCCCCTACAACGCCGGCGCTGACGCGCTGCTGTTCAACTTTAAGTCCTTCACCGTGCGCTTCCTTCCCGACCCGGCACAAGGGCGGGTCGGGCTGGCCGTCGAGCCGCCGCTGGCGACATTCCAAGTGATCGGGCCGGCGCTGGGCGCGGGCGAATGCGGCGAATGGCGGCAAAAGCTGTTGATGACGCAGGATGCCCGCGTGCTCCAGTTCGGTGGCGCCTATCCCGCCGCCTGCGGCGAAAAAACCCTGCACGTGCTGGCCTGGAACATGAGTTCGGCGCGTTATTTCGAGATCGTGTTCCGGCGCCTGTGGGCTGATCTTGGCGGCGTCCTTGCGGGCGCCGTGACCGAGGGCGCCACGCCGGCCGATGCCTGGCTGGTGGCGCAGCGGGAATCGTCGAGCCTGGCAGAAGTGGTTCGCGACATTAACAAGTTCAGCAACAACGTGATGGCGCGCCAGCTCTTGCTGAACATGGCGGCGCGCTTTACCGGCCAACCGGCCACGGTTGCCGGCGGCGCTGAAGTGGTCAAGACCTGGGTCGTAGCGCGCCGGCTCGAGATGCCCGAACTGGTCATCGACAATGGCTCAGGCCTGTCGCGCGATGGCCGCATTGCCGCCGGCAGCATGGCGCGGCTGTTGCAGGCCGCCTTTCGTGCGCCAACCATGCCCGAATTCATGGCGTCGCTGCCGCTGGCCGGGCAGGATGGCACCATGCGCAAGCGCCTGAACGGCCATGCCGTGGCCGGCATGGCCCACATCAAAACCGGTTATCTGCGCGACGTGCGGGCGATTGCCGGGTATGTCCTGGCCGCGTCCGGCAAACGCTATGTGGTGGTATTCCTCATCAATCATGCCAATGCTGCCGGCGCTGCCGACGCCCAGGACCTGCTGCTCAAATGGGTCCATGAGCATGGCTGAAACGGGCGCGCCGATGTGCCGTTACAACACATTGCCTTCCAGATTGCTGCGCTCCGAGAAAACATTGATAATCTGCCAAGCGTGACACGGCCCTGACACGAAAGAAGGGCAGCTGCCAGAAGGCGGCGCACGCACTTCCGGAGACAGCATGACAGATGCGAGCACGCTAAGACTCGAAGAAATGCCGGCACCGCCCCCGGCCGGCAACCCCGCTGCGGCTGCACCGGGTCATGCGCAACCGGCGGCTGCCAGCAGGCAGCAAGCGGCAATCCCCGTGGCCACTACGGAAGCCCGGCGTTTTGAATTCACCGGCAGCGGCGGCGAGTACTTCCGCATCTGGGTCGTCAACCTTTTGCTGTCGGTCGTGACTCTTGGCGTGTATTCAGCCTGGGCCAAGGTGCGCCGCCTGCAATATTTTTACCGCAATACCTGCGTTGCCGGCGATATCTTCGATTACCACGGCAACCCCAAGGCGATCCTGAAAGGGCGCCTGCTTGCACTCGGCTTGCTGGTGGCATACAAGATCGCCTCCGAGCTGTCGACATTTGCCGGCTTGGCAGTTGTCCTGGTTTTAGTCGCCATCATGCCCTGGCTGCTGTCGCGGGCATTCCGCTTCAAGCTGGCCAATTCCAGCTACCGCGGCTTGCGTTTCCGCTTCCAGGGCACGGTCGCCCAGGCCTACCGCATGCTGATCCTGTTCCCGGTGATCCTTGCCTTCACCGGCCTGTTTGCCTGGAGCGTGTTCGCCTCATTCAACACCCGGCCGCGTATCGGCCTGCTGGTGATGGCAGTGGTGGCGTTGTTTGCCGTGTTGATGGCGACGGTGCCGCTCGCCCATTACCTGCTCAAGCGCTACCAGCATGACAATGCCTATTACGGCCAGTCGCCGTTTTTCTTCCATGCCGGCCCCGCGGCGTTTTTCAAGGTCTATGCCAAATCGATGGCAGTGGCCTCGCTTGGCGGCATTCCCGTGACCATTTTCGGCTTTCTGACGGGCGACCTGTTCGCGTATCTTTCGACCACGACATTCGGCTGGCTGTTCAAGATCCTGTACGGCATGGCCAGCGGCTACGCGTCGTATCTCGTGCTACGTTCCTACCTGGAAAGCCGCATCCAGAACCTGGTCTGGAACCACACGGAACTGGCAGATGTGTCCTTTGAAAGCACGGCCAGTGCGCGCAAACTGTTCTGGATCCATGCTTCCAACCTGGGGCTGATCATGCTGACGCTGGGCCTGTACAAACCGTTTGCGACCGTGCGCCTGGTGCGCTACCGCCTGGAGAACCTTGCAGTGGTGCCGCACGGCGACCTGGAAGAATTTTTCTCCGACCAGGCAGTGGACGGCGCCGGCGCCGCCGGCGAGGAGGCCGGCGAATTTTTCGATATCGATATCGCGCTATGATTGACGCCATTTACTTCGACGGTCAAAGCAGCCGCCGCCAGCCTGTGACGGTGGTCATGCACAAGCGCGTGGTGGCAATGCGCGGCGACGGCATCAAGCTGAGTCACCGGCTCTCCAGGTTGCGCGTGTCCGAGCGCCTCGACCATGCGCCGCGCATCCTTTATCTGCCAGATGGCAGCAGGCTCCACATCAGCGACCGCCGTGTCGACAAGCTGCTGGCCGCCAATGGCTACCGCGAACCTCGCGTCGTGCGATGGCAGCGAAACTGGATTCTGTCATTGCTGGCGCTGGTGAGCGTTTTGGCCTTGCTGCTGTCCGGCTACCAGTGGGGCTTGCCCTGGGCTGCCGACAAGGCGGCCAGGCATTTGCCGGCGTCGCTGGAGCAGCAAATCGGCGAGGGTCAACTCAAGCTGATCGACTCTCAATTCATGTCGCCCAGTAAGCTTGACCCGGTCGTGCAGGCGCGCCTGCAGCGGCTGTTTAGCCAGATGAAGCAGCCGCGCGGCGAGAAAACGCCCTATCGCCTCGAATTCCGGCACAGCCATATCGGGCCGAATGCCTTCGCCTTGCCCAATGGCGTCATCATCATGACCGATGAACTGGTGAACCTGGCCGAAAGCGACGAGGCCGTGCTGGGCGTGTTGGGCCATGAACTGGGGCACCTGCAGCATCGCCATTCCGTGCGCCGGCTGTTTCAGGCCCTTGGGGTCGGCGTGCTGGTGAACCTGTGGATCGGCGATGTCTCCAGCGTTTTGACATCGGTGCCGGTGCTTTTGCTCGACCAGAAATATTCCCGCGATTTCGAGCGTGAATCCGACCAGTACGCCATCGACATGATGCAGACCAACGGTTTGCCGTTGACGCCGATGGCGGTCCTGTTCGATAAAATGGGCAAGTCCGCTGCGCCGGACGATGGCGAGCATCGGCATGATGGCAAGCGCGCGGAGCGCCGGCGCGGCAGGGAGGAAGATGACGAGGCTGCCGAAGAGGAGGCTGAACCGCTGGAATACTTCAGTTCGCACCCCAGCGACGCCGAGCGTATTGCCCGCCTGCTGGCGGCGGACCGCAGCCGGAAATAGGGGAATGGCCAGCCGGCGCAAGACCAACCCGCGGCCGGCTGGCTCAGACGATCAGCGGCCGGTCCGATAATTCATTGGTACTGGCGCCCTGGCCGGGAAAGTGCCGGTGCAGCAGGTCATTGAGTTTTTCCAGGGCCGCCAGCACGCTTTGCGCATAGATGCCATTGGCAAAGCCCTCCGTCATGGTCTGGCACACGCTCTTCCAGTCTGCCGGTGTCAGCGCCCGGCCGCTGGCGCGGTCGGCAATGATTTCCACCTTGTGGTCCGCCAGGTTGATATACACCAGCACGCCGCAGTTTTCTTCGGTATCCCACACGCGGTAGAGCGAAAACAGTTCGCGCGCGCGGGCGCGTGAATGCGTGCCCTGGATCAGGTCGCCAAAGGGCAGGGCGGGCTCGATGATCAGCCGCACTTCTGCCCGGTGCTGCTTTTCTCCTGCGGCCACGCTTGCCTGGATGGCTTGCAGCGCCTGGGCGGGAAAAGCCTTGCGGGCGGCAGCGCTGCTTGTAAACAGGTGGCGGCAAAAACGCGAAATTTTATTCATCACCAGTCCCCCGAAGCGCCGCCGCCGTCGAAGCCGCCACCGCCGCCCGAAAAGCCGTCGCCGCCGCCGAATCCGCCACCGCCACCGCCAAGCCCGCCGCCGAAGCCACCCCGGCCGATATGGCTGCCGAGGATCACGCCGGCAGCCTCGCCCCAGCCATTGCGGCTGAAGCGCCGCCGTGCCGAGCGCGCGCGCGACATCATCACGAATACCATGAAGGCAAAAAACAGCAGCGGCATCCAGCCGATGCCATCATCCCCTGCGGTTGCGCTCTCGCCCGGGCGCGCTTGCGGCGCAGGAAATTTTTCCTGGGCCAGCAGGCTGGTGATGGCCGACACGCCCGCCGCCAGGCCGCCGTAGAAATCATTCTGGCGGAAATGCGGCGCAATCACGTCCTGCAGGATGCGCTTGGATTGCGCGTCCGTCAGCACGCCTTGCACGCCGCGTCCCGCCTCGATGCGCAGGCGGCGCAGCGACGAGGGGTTGTCCTTGGCCACCAGCAGGATGACGCCATCGTCAACGCCCTTGCGGCCGATCTTCCAGGCATCGGCCACGCGGATGCCGTATTGCTCGATGGCTTCCGGCTCGGTCTTGCTGACCAGGACAATGGCGATCTGGCTGCCGGTGCGCGTTTCATATTCCTGCAGCACGCTTTCCAGCGACTGGCGCTGCGCCGGCGTCAGCATGCCGGCGCTGTCGGTGACATGCGCCGTCAGCGCCGGCACCGGCACGAAGCCTTGCGCCCACGCCGCCTGTGCCAGGCAAAGGAGCAGCAGCGCTGCCAGATGGCGCAATTGCGTCATGCTCGTCGTCTCCGCGGGCTTGCCGCTTATTTGCCGAAATTGACCGCGGGCGCCGTCGAAATGGCCTTTTCATTTGCGACCGTGAAGGAGGGCTTGACTTCGTAATTGAACACCATCGCCGTCAGGTTGGTCGGAAAGCGGCGCGCCAGGATGTTGTAATCCTGGACCGCGACAATGTAACGCTGGCGGGCGACGGTAATGCGGTTTTCAGTGCCTTCCAGCTGCGACTGCAGGTCGCGGAACAAGCCGTCGGCCTTGAGTTGCGGATAGTTTTCCGCAACCGCCATCAGGCGCGACAGCGCCGACGACAGCTCGCCCTGCACTTGCTGGAACTTGTTGAAGGCTTCCGGGTTGTTCAGCACTTCCGGCGTGATCTGGAAGCTGGTCGCAGCTGCCCGGGCTCGCGTCACTGCCTCCAGGGTTTCCCTTTCATGCGAGGCGTAGCCCTTGACGGTATTGACCAGGTTGGGGATCAGGTCGGAGCGGCGCTGGTACTGGTTGACCACTTCGCCCCAGGCTGCCTTGACCGCTTCATCCTTGGACTGGAATTCGTTATAGCCGCAGGCCGACAGCAACGAAACCAGCAGCGCGATGGTGAAGTATTTCGTCCAGCGTTTCATATTGATTTCCCCTAAGAAAAAATGACCGTAATATATAGACTAAATTACCATGCTTTTCCCGGCTTGGGCGCACCTGCATCGGAATCGCTGAAAGGAAAGCATGACGCGTTACAATGCTTCTATTCGTTTCATTTCTACCGGATTGCCACCGTGACCGCCTTTACCGACAAACTTGCCGCCGCCTGGTCGGCCAATGATTCCCTGCTGTGCGTGGGGCTCGATCCCGACATGGAAAAGCTGCCCGAGCAGTTGCAATGGGAGCCGAATGCCATCTATACCTTTTGCAAGGGCATCATCGACGCCACCGCCGACCTTGCCTGCGCCTTCAAGCCACAGATCGCCTATTTCGCCGCCCTGCGCGCGGAGGAACAGCTCGAAGCCATCTGCAACTACCTGCGCGAGTATTATCCGCACATCCCCATCGTGCTCGACGCCAAGCGCGGCGACATCGGCGCCACTGCCGAGCAATATGCCCGCGAAGCGTTTGAGCGCTACCGCGCCGATGCCGTCACGGTCAATCCCTACATGGGTTTCGATTCGGTGGCGCCATACCTGGAATGGAAAGACCGCAGCGCCATCGTCCTGTGCCGCACGTCGAATCCCGGCGGCTCGGACCTGCAATTTCTCAACATCGACGGCCAGCCCCTGTACCAGCATGTGGCGCGCATGGTGGCGGAAAAATGGAACACGAATGGCCAGTGCGGCCTGGTGGTAGGCGCCACTTTCCCGAAAGAGCTTGAGCAGGTGCGCGCGATTGTCGGCGACATGCCGCTGCTGGTGCCGGGCATTGGCGCCCAGGGCGGCGATATTCCCGCCACCGTGACCGCTGGAAGAACGGCGGCCGGCGCCGGCATGATGATCAATTCCTCGCGCGCCATCCTGTATGCCAAACCGGCAGCAGGCGAGGAATACGCCCAGGCAGCCCGGCGCGTGGCGCTGGAAACGCGCGACGCCATCAATCGCGCGCGCGCCGCCTGACCTTGATATTACCGCAGGAACTTCAGCAAGCCCGTTAGCGCATGCGCTACCGTCTGGGTGCGCACGGCCTGGCGGTCGCCCTGGAAGACCAGCCGTTCGGTATGCGTGGCGCCATCCCTGGACCAGGCAAAGCAGACCGTGCCCACCGGCTTGCCCGGTACCGCGCCGCCCGGCCCGGCAATGCCGGTGGTGGCGATTGCCACATGGGCATTGCTGTTGGCCAGCGCCCCTTCGGCCATGGCGGCGGCAATTTCCTCGCTCACCGTGCCATGCAGGGCGATCGCCGCTGCCGAGACATCCAGCATGTCCGTCTTGGAGGCGTTGGAATAGGTGACGAAGCCGCAGTCGAACCATTCGGAGGAGCCGGCAATCTCCGTGATTGCCTGGGCCACGCCGCCGCCGGTGCAGGATTCGGCCGTGGTCAGCAGCAGGTTGCGGGCTTTCAGGGTGTCGCCCACCCGTGCCGCCAGATCGATGATGTCTTCCATGTGCTTGTCTCCTTGGCTGTTTTAATGGATGCCTCTGGTGCTTACAGCGAGCGCCATACCGCAAATACCAGCAGGGTATAGAACGCCGCCACGATATCGTCCCACATGACGCCGAAGCCGCCCTTGAGGCGGCGGTCGAAATAGCCGATCGGTGGTGGTTTCACCATATCAAAGAAACGGAACCAGAGGAAGGCCCAGACTTGCGTGGCCGTGTCGGCCGGCGTAATCAGCAACAGCACCAGCCAGAAAGCGATGATTTCATCCCAGACCATGCTGCCATGGTCGGCAATGCCCATGTCGCGCCCGGTACGCTCGCACGCCCAGATGCCGACCACGAAGCCGGCGGCAATGATGACGGCCCAGTTGAATGGCGTGAAGAAGCCGGGCCAGCGCGACGACAGCACGGCGAAGCTGAGCCAGGCCAGCAGGGTGCCCATGGTGCCGGGCATGACGGGCGACAGGCCGCTGCCGAAACCCTGCGCCAGCAGGTGCGCGGGATGCGCCAGCATGAAACCGGCGCGGGGCTTCTCGATATAGGGGCGCGGAACTGGGGGCGGAGTGGTCATGGGGAGGCGAAATGGTCGAAGGATGTCTGGGCGATTCTGGTCGGGCGGCCGGCGCCATCGGTCAGTCGCAGGCCAGGCGTGGCCTGGATGGCGCCGATGCGGGTAACCGGCGTGGCAGCGGCGCGCGCCGCGTCAAGCACGGCGTCGCGCCTGGCAGGGTCCGCGGTAAAGCATAATTCGTAATCGTCGCCGCCGGCCAGGCCATACTCGCGCTGCAGCACAGGCGGTTCGCTGGCCAGCATCGGCCCGGCTGGCAAGGCATCGACATCGATCACGGCGCCAACACCGGATTGTCGCAGGATGTGGCCGAGGTCGCCGGCCAAGCCGTCGGAAACATCGATTGCGGCGCTGGCGAGGCCGCGCAAAGCCAGCCCCAGGTCCAGGCGTGGTGTTGGCGCATGCAGGCGCGGCGCGGCCTCGTCAAGGCGTGCCGCATCCAGGATGCGTTCGCCGCGCAGGCCTGCCAGGGCCAGGCGCGCATCGCCCAGCGACCCCGAAACCCAGATGTCGTCGCCAGGCCTGGCGCCCGAGCGCCGCAGCGCCTGGTCTTGGGGAACTTCGCCAAATACCGTGATGCTGATGGTCAGCGGCCCTTTGGTGGTGTCGCCGCCGATCAGCTCGCAGCCATGCCGGTCGGCCAGCGCCAGCAAGCCCTGCGCAAAGGGCGCAAGCCATGCCTCATCCGGCGCCGGCAGGGCCAGCGCCAGGGTGAATGCGAGGGGTGTCGCGCCCATGGCCGCCAGGTCCGAGAGATTGACCGCAAGGCATTTGTGCCCCAACTGGAACGGATCGGCGCCGGCGAAGAAGTGCCTGCCTTCCACCAGCATGTCGGTGGAAATGGCCAGGTGCATGCCGGGCGACGGCGCCAGGAGGGCGCAGTCGTCGCCCACGCCCAGTGCGGCGGGGCTGCCGGGGCGCAGCGGTCGGGTGAAGTAACGGGCAATCAGGTCGAATTCGGAGAGCATGGAAGGATTGTACCGAAGGATGCTGCGCGCGTTGCGTCCCTGATAATTTTCCTTGAGGTAGCTCTGGCGGGAAGCTGGTTGTTAATTTGTAAATAATGGTTCGCCGATGGTTTGTCCATGAGCGTTGTCGGCCTGTCTGCTAAAATCGCTTTTTTAGCAAGCATGGAAAAGGCCGTTCGATGGATTCCGAAAAAAGCCGCAAGGAACAGGTACGCCAGCAATTGCGCGAGTCTGCGCTCTACTACCACCAGTTTCCCACCCCCGGCAAGATCAGCGTTACTCCCACCAAGCAACTGACCAACCAGCGCGACATGGCGATGGCGTATTCGCCGGGCGTGGCGGCCCCCTGCGAGGAAATCGTCGCGGACCCGAACAATGCCTTCAAGTACACTGCGCGCGGCAACCTCGTCGCCGTGATCACCAACGGCACCGCCGTGCTGGGCCTGGGCAATATCGGCCCGCTGGCGTCCAAGCCGGTCATGGAAGGCAAGGGCGTGTTGTTCAAGAAGTTTGCCGGCGTGGATGTGTTCGATATCGAAATCAACGAAAACGATCCCGACAAGCTGGTCGACATCATCGCGTCGCTGGAGCCGACCTTCGGCGGCATCAACCTGGAAGACATCAAGGCGCCGGAATGCTTCTATATCGAACGCAAGCTGCGCGAGCGCATGAAGATTCCGGTTTTCCACGATGACCAGCACGGCACGGCCATCATCGTCGGCGCCGCCATCCTGAATGGCCTGAAGGTGGTCGGCAAGGATATCCGGGAATGCAAGCTGGTGGTGTCCGGCGCAGGTGCCGCCGCGCTGGCCTGCCTGGACCTGATTGTCGACCTCGGTTTCCCGATCGAAAATATCTATGTCTCCGATCTCGCCGGTGTGGTCTATGAGGGCCGTACCGAGCTGATGGATCCGGACAAGGCGCGTTTTGCGCAAAAGACGTCCGCGCGCACCCTCGGGGACATCATTGCCGGCGCCGACATCTTCCTCGGCCTGTCGGCCGGCGGCGTGCTCAAGCCAGAAATGGTCAAGGCCATGGCGCCGCGCCCGCTGGTGCTGGCGCTGGCCAATCCGAACCCGGAAATCCTGCCCGAAGATGTGATGGCGGTGCGCGATGACGCCGTGATTGCCACCGGCCGCTCGGACTATCCGAACCAGGTCAACAATGTGCTGTGCTTCCCGTACATCTTCCGCGGCGCGCTGGATTGCGGCGCCACCACCATCAGCCGCCCGATGGAAATCGCGGTGGTACGCGCGATCGCCGACCTGGCGCAGGCCGAGCAATCCGACATCGTCGCCGCCGCCTATGGCGACAGCAACCTCGCGTTTGGTCCGCAATACCTGATTCCCAAGCCATTCGATCCGCGCCTGATGATCAAGATTGCGCCGGCCGTGGCCAAGGCTGCCGAAGAGTCGGGTGTTGCTCTGCGGCCGATCGCCGACATGGAGGCTTACGCTGACCGCCTGCAGCAATTCGTCTACCACAGCGGCACCTTCATGAAGCCGATTTTTGCCATGGCCAAGTCGGCGCCGGCCGAGAAGAAGCGCATCGTGTTTGCCGAAGGCGAAGACGAGCGCGTGCTGCGCGCGGTGCAGATCGTCGTCGACGAGAACCTGGCCAAGCCGATCCTCGTCGGCCGTCCGGCCATCCTGGCCAAGCGCATCGAGCGCTTCGGCCTGCGCCTGCGCCCCGGCGTCGATTTCGAGGTGATCAACACGGAATACGATGAACGCTATCGCGACTTCTGGCAGACCTTCCTTGCCATGTCGATGCGCAAGGGCATCACCGAGCCGTATGCCAAGCTGGAGATGCGCCGTCGTCACACCCTGATCGGTTCGATGATGATCCACAAGGGCTATGCCGACGGCATGATCTGCGGCACTTTCGGCAATATTCCGCTGCACCTGCATTATGTCGACCATATCCTGGGCAAGCGCGAAGGGGCGAATGTCTATGGCGCGATGAATATCCTCATCCTGCCGGACCGCCAGGTTGCGCTCGTCGATACCCACGTCAATGAAAATCCGACAGCGGAACAAATCGCCGAGCTGACCCTGATGGCGGCGGAAGAAATGCGCCGCTTTGGCTTGTATCCGCGCGTAGCGCTGCTGTCGCATTCCAACTTTGGCACCAGCAACAGCGAATCGGCGCTGAAGATGCGTGCTGCGCTGGCGATCCTGCAGGAAAAAGCGCCGGACCTGGAAGTGGATGGCGAAATGCATGGCGACACGGCGCTGGACTCGGCGCTGCTGAAAAAATCCATGCCGGATACGCGGCTCAAGGGCGCTGCCAACCTGCTGGTCCTGCCGAACCTGGATGCCGCCAACATCTCCTACAACCTGCTGAAGAACGCCGCGGGCAACGGTATCGCGATCGGCCCCGTGCTGCTGGGATGCGCCAAGCCGGTGCATATCCTGACGCCATCGGCCACGGTGCGGCGCATCGTCAACCTGACGGCATTGTGCGTGGTGGATGCGCTCTCGCAACGCTAGGCTTTTCGCTTGCAGGAACAAAAAACCGCCCGGTGCACGCCGGGCGGTTTTTTTCTGGGCAATTTTTAAGCTTGCTTGCGCATGCCCTTGAACAGGCGACCGGCCACGCTGACGACGCCGAGCACGATGGCGCCGGCAATGATGCCGGCAATGGCGCTCAGCAGTGTGGGCAGCAGCGCTGCCAGGATGCCGCCGACACCGCCGATGCCGGCGACGCTTGCGGCGGCGTCTTCAATGAAGTGATGCAGCGCGGGGATGCCATGGGTGAGGATGCCGCCACCCACCATGAACATTGCTGCGGTGCCGACGACTGACAGCGTTTTCATCAGCCAGGGGGCTGCTGCCAGCAAGCCCTTGCCGATGGCGCTGCGCACCCCGCCTTTCTTGCTCAGGTAAAGACCGGCGTCATCCAGTTTGACGATGCCGGCCACCAGGCCATAGACGCCAACGGTCATCAGCACGGCCACGCCGACCAGGACCGCCACGCGGGCGCCGAATGAGGCTGCCGCCACCGTGCCCAGTGCGATCACGATGATTTCGGCCGACAGGATGAAGTCGGTGCGCACCGCCCCCTTGATCTTTTCGTTTTCAAACGCGACCATGTCGACCTTGGGATCGTTCAGCGCATGCACCAGCGAGTCATGATGGGCCTGATCTTCAGCATTGCTGTGCAAAAACTTGTGCGCCAGCTTTTCCACGCCTTCGAAACAGAGGTAAGCGCCGCCCAGCATCAGCAGCGGTGTCACCAGCCACGGTGCCAGGGCACTGATGGCCAGGGCTGCCGGCACCAGGATCACCTTGTTTTTCATGGATCCCTTGGCAACTGCCCATACCACCGGCAATTCACGCTCGGCATGGACGCCAGAGACTTGCTGGGCATTCAGCGCCAGGTCGTCGCCCAGCACGCCACTGGTTTTTTTTGCCGCGACCTTGGTCATGGTGGCGACATCGTCGAGGATGGTCGAAATATCGTCGAGCAGGGCTAACAGACTGGATCCGGCCACAGGGGCGCTCCTTTGCAAAAAATTAAAAGATTGGCGATGCGCGATTAAAGCATACTCGGGCGTAGCGGGCTACTGCCGGCCGCCGGAGAAGCGCATCGCACTATAGCAAGGGGAGGTTTTCCGGTTTGGGAGAGGCTTTGCGCAGGGGAACCTTGGGCGCGGGGGTCGGATGAAGTTTCTCAGCAGGGTAGGCAGCAAATAAATTGCGCGCCGCCTCCGCATCGGCATGCAGCCAGGCGTCGTATTGGTCGGGTTCCAGGATCACGACCATGCGTTTTTCGTCGCCGGGCTTGTGAAAGCGCTGCAGCAGCGGATGGTGGTCGGCATTAATCGTCAGCATCGAGAAGGACACCAGCGGCCGGTCGTCGGGCCCGCCGTGCGGCCGCCATTCCCAGATACCGGCGATGCCCAGGTCCTGCCCCGCATCGCTGCCGATCTTCCAGCGCACCGCCTTGCCGCTCTCGTAATTCGGCTCGAATATGGCCTCGGCCGGCACGATGCAGAACTGGCGCTTTCGAAAGGCGCTGCGGAACGAGGGTTTTTCGGCCACGGTTTCGGTGCGGGCATTGTAGGTATGGCGTGCCAGCTTCAGATCGGCCCAGGCTGGCACCAGGCCAAAGCACGCCTCCACACATTCGCGCGTCTGGCTGCCATCGTCGGCAAGACGCACGATCGGCGCCATGGAGCCGGGAAAGGCTTCCTTGCCGGTGCCGTGGCGGGGCGGGGCTACGCCAAACTGGCTTTGCAGCCGTTCTGTTCGGGAGGGGAGGTAATTGGCGCACATGGTTTATTGTAGGCCGAATCGCCATGGGCCGGCATGCCGCGTGCAACGTTTATCCTCGCAAGAAGTCTGCCAGTCGTTTCAGGCAGGCCTCGTTCGCGCAAGCCGAATTGTGGGTCGTTCCTTGCAACACCTCGACGACCGGTTGCAGGCGGCGGAAAGAAATGATCAGCGCCTCGGAACTTGCGCGAGGGATGACTTCATCGTGTTCCGCCAGCAGGATCAGGGTGGGGGAATGCACGTGGTCGGCACGCGCTGCTGACATGAACTTGTCCTTCAGCAGCAGCGATACCGGGAATTGCGGAAAACTGTTTTTCGCGACGGTTTCGATACTGTCATACGGCGTAATCAACACCAGCCTGGCGATTTTTCGTACCGTTGCCAGGAAGACCGCCACGCCGCTGCCCAGGCTTTGGCCGATTACGGCCACATCGGGGTGGCGTTTCCCAACGAAATCGAACACCGTCACCGCGTCGTACAGCAAGGCGGCTTCGCTCGGATTGCCGCTGCTGCCGCCATAGCCCCGGTAATTTACGAGGTACACCGGCCGGTCCGGAAAAGCCTTGAGAAATAACGGAATCAGGCGCGACACATCCTGGGCATTGCCGCCGAAATAAATCAGGGCACTTCCCTGCGCTGGCCCGACCCGCAGGATTTGCAGAGTTTCGCCATCGCTGCGCAAACCGATGCGCTCCACACCGGGCATCGGGTCTGTCGCCGCCGGAGTCGGATAGTAGAGCAGGGAGCGTTGATTGGCATACAGGTAGCCGCAAGCACCGACATAGAGTAGCGCAACAAACGAGAAACAAGTGACGGCAAGCTTCAGCATGGTGTCCGGCGGAACAAGGCGCCGAGCGCCTTATTGGTAAAGACCAGGTGAATGTGACAGCAAGATGACGCAATAGTACCCGCGTCGCTTGACCACCTGCGGAGATAAATCAAGCGGCTGACTCACCGGCATGAACAACGTGCCAGATTTGTGTTGCAACGAACATTGCTACGCCGGGCTGCAATGATGGTCATGTATTTGCACCTGCTCAAAAAAAATGCCTGACGATGGATAGATGAGCAAGATGTCTTGTCAATGATAAAGGATTCAAATTTATAAATCCTAGGGATGGTATCCACGCAATTTTTTACATTCACAAAGGACGAAAAATGAAAAAGATAATTGCAGGTTTTTTGTTTGCCGCAGTAAACCTGGGGCTTGTGTCGGCGGCAATTGGTGCAACCAATGACGCGAGAGCCACCTATCAAGCAGAAAAACAGCACGCGTCCGATGCCTACAAGGCAGCGCACGGGCAATGTAAGGCGTTAAGTGGCAACACGAAGGACGTTTGCATCGAAGAAGCCAAGGCTGCCGAAAAAAAGAGCAAGGCAGATGCGGAAGCAAAATACAAAAATACCGACAAGGAACGGCTGAAGGCGCGGAAAGTCGCGGCAGACGCCGACTATGACGTCGCCAAGGCAAAATGCGGTGCCAAGTCCGGCAATGAAAAAGATGTCTGCATCAAGGAAGCAAAGGCCGCGCAGACCAAGACAAAATCTGACATCGAAATGAAGAAAGAAGTGGGCGAAGCCAGATCAGAGGCGGCCGAAGAAAAGAGCGATGCCAATTACAAAGTTGCGATTGAAAAATGCGATGCCTTGGCTGGCCCGTCCAAGGACGCTTGTGTCGCATCGGCCAAGTCGAAATATGGCAAATAGCTGCTGATAGGCAAGAGTGTCTATGAAAGATGTCTTTGCGGTTTATAACGCCTCAAAGGGGGAGTAATGAACTTGATCATTAGTCTTATTATTTACCTGGTCGTCTTCGGGCTTATCTGGTGGTTGATCAGCCTGTTGCCGCTGCCTGCCCCTGTAGGAACGATCGTCCGGATCCTGTTCGTTGTTCTATTGATCTGGATAATTCTGTCCGTGGTCGGCATCGTGCCAGGCGGACCATTACCGCAACTTCGCTTCTAGTTTGACGGCCCTGCATGCAAGCTTGCTTGCAGGGCCGCAGGCCTTACCTGGCTACCAGGGGCATGTTCTCGAATTTCACGCCGGCCCAGCCCGTCTTCATGAAATTGCGAATGTTCTGATGGTCAGTCGCGTCAGGATGTTTCAGGACATCGTCGCGATAGTAGCTGCCGAAGCAAGCCAGCGTCTGTGACTCGCTGAACTGGTTCAGCAAGGCAAATGCAAACAATTTGCAGGAGCCGGAATTCTGCCCGGCTTCATTGCGCAACGCGCCGTTGGTGAAGGCTGCCGGCGTAAATGCATAGGCATTGTCGACGATGGCCATGGTGTCGGCAAATGCGATCGCCTCAGGAGTGGCGTCGAGTTTTTTAAGGAAAGCGGAAATATCCATGCTTGATGTAATCTGTTGTTAGATAGATTGAAGAACCAGGTGCGCAGCCTGATTTAATGCGACCGTCATTCTATCCTAAGGCAGGGACATATCCTAAAGGCAGGGGTGGTGCAGGCCCGAGTTGGCGCGCGACTTCCTTGCGAACATCCAGCAGCCCCCGAGAACCACCGACCTTATTTCGCCAGGCTCGCACTGTCGGCAACAATACGGAAGATCTCCCATTTCGGCGTGCCGGAAACAATGAAGGGTTCCAGGTCCTTGCCCCATTGCTTATGGGCTTCATTGGTGGCCAGCTTGTCCCAGGAAGCGCTGAGCTCACCCAGGTCTTTCAACAAAATTTCTGCCTGCACCGTGGATTCTTTTGCGCCGACCGAGCCGGTGAGAATGCGCGCTTCTGTCCAGCCGATGGCACTGCCGATTTCCTTTTGCCATTTGACCATAAAATCAATCACGGTCTGCTTATGCCCGAAGCGGGCATCAATGCTCCAGCGTGCAAGAATCATGGCCGGCTCCTGGATGAATGGTCGATTGAATGGTGAATTCCCTACTTAACACTATAGAAAGCAGAGCTAACGGCTGCTTGCGGGAGCGCAAATGAGACGTTCTGGCGAGATGTTTCAAATAGAAACCAAATTATTTGCCTGCGGTGCCAGAAAATTGCGACAATCACTGTAAAAATATTCGACACACGCGACAAGAAGGAGCATTAGTGATCATTGCCACCCATTCAGGGAAATTCCACGCTGACGACGTCTGGGCGGTCATGGTGCTCGACCTGGTATTTCCAGGTTGTGAACTGCTGCGCACCCGCGATGCAGCGCGTATCGCCGCGGCAGATTTTGCAGTGGATGTCGGCGGCATCTGGGAGCCGAAGTCCGGGCGTTTCGACCACCACCAAAAAGGGTTTTCCGGTGCGCGGCAGTCGGGGGTGCTGTATGCAAGCGCCGGCCTGGTGTGGCGCGAGTACGGCGCGCGATGCGTTGCGCTACTGGCGCAGAAGTATGCCGGCCATGCGCTGGCGGACCGGGATGCCCAGGATATTGCCCACGCGATTGACAGCGACGTCGTGCAGTATCTCGACATGTCCGATACCGGTACGGCGCGCAATGCGCCGGGCGGATACGGGCTGTCGGCCGTGGTTTCCGGTTTCAACCTGAACTGGCTCGACGAGCAGCAGGCCGGCGGTGCCGAAGCTACCGAGCAATTACGGAAAGACAAATTCTTGCGTGCCATGGAATTCATGGCGGACGTGCTCGTCAACCAGGTGCGCTATCGTGTCGGCAGCATGCTGGCGGCAGCTCTGGTGCGTGCAGGCAAGCGTCTCGAAGGTGGCCGGCTGCTGTTTCTGGAAAACGCCGCGCTGCCATGGAGTTCGATCGTGCGCAAGGAAATGCCGGAAGTGTTATTTGTGGTCAGCCACAGCATCGCCGAGAACCGCTGCATGCTGCACACCGTTCCGGCAACTGCGGATACGTTCGAGGCGCGCCGCGATTTGCCGGCCGCCTGGGCTGGCCTGCAGGGCGCCGAACTGGCAGCGGCATGCGGCGTGGCCGATGCAATCTTTTGCCATAACGGCCGTTTCATCGCTGCGGCAACCTCGTTTGATGGCGCGCTGCAAATGGCGCGGCTGGCGCTGGCTGATGCTGGCTGATGCCGGCCAATCAATGCCAGTCGAACGGATCGACCCGGTAAAAGTTTTTCAGCTGACGGTATAGCTCCGGGTGCATGGTTGCCATGGCTTGCGGCTGCTCGAAAAATACTTCTGTGATGACCGCAAAAAATTCCGCCGGGTGCTCGGCGCCGTAATAGTCGAAGAGCGTGTCGAGCTCGGCATCGGCGTGCTGCCGTAACTGTTCATATTCCGCGCCAAGCGCTTCCGACCAGGGACGATAATGTTCGGCGCGGGCCAGGATCGGGGCGCCGGTCGCTGCGCCTTTTTCCTGGTCGAGCTGGTGGGCAAATTCGTGGAGCACCACATTGCGGCCGTCGCTGAAGAAACGCGCGTCATCGGCCGCGTCCTGCCATGACAGGATCACCTGGCCATCGCCCCAGGATTCGCCGGCCAGCTCGTCATGGTATTCGGACAGCACGCCAGCCTCGTCGATCTCCTGCTTTTTCACCATGAAGGCGCCTGGATAGATCAGGATGCGTTCCAGCTTCGGGTAGTAATCGGTCTTGCGGTTCAGAATCAGCAGGCAGGCTTGCGCCGCGATGGTAATGCGCATTTCGTCGTCGACGTCGAGTCCCGCGCAGCCGATAAAGTCCTTTTCAGCGAGGAAGACCTGGATGTGCCCGCGCAACTGGGCCTGTAGATCCGGCGGCAGCAGACGGTAGTAGGGCACGCGGCGGCGCAAAATGGCCAGCCAGGCCAGCGGGAAGGCTTGCTTGCGCCGTTGGTCGCGGCGGTAATCGATGTAATAAGGCTTGCCAATCAGCCAGCCGAGGTAAAGCAGGCACAGGCCCGCCACGATCAGCATCGACATGCGATTTACGCGACGCGGGGTACGACGGCGAGTTCCTTGCGCAAGTCGGCGAGCAAGCCATCCGATGCATCTTCGATGTAATCCAGCACGCGGTCAAAACCGCTGCCGCCGCCGTAGTAAGGATCGGGCACCACGTCCGAAGGCGAATTGCGGGCAAATTGCATGAACAGCGCCAGTTTGTGGCGATGCTGCGGCGGACAAGCCGATTGCAGCCTGGCAAGATTGTCGCGATCCATCGCCAGCACGTAATCGAAATCCTGAAAGTCTGCAGCGGCGACCTGGCGTGCACGTTGCGCGGAAAGATCGTAGCCGCGCCGTGCGGCAAACGCCTGTGACCGACCGTCAGGCGCATTGCCCGTATGGTAATCATGGGTGCCGGCAGAGTCGATGTGGATTGTGTCCCCAAGGCCAGCTGCTTCCACTTGGCAACGGAATACGCCTTCCGCCGTCGGTGAGCGGCAGATATTGCCCATGCAAACAAAGAGAACGGAAATTTTTCGGGATGACGACATTGCGCAATGGTGAGTAAGTCAAGGCGGCCGGTTGTTCATGTTGTCCAGAAAGAAACGACAACGTAAAACAAGCCAATTTCCACCAATCATAACAAGAGTTCACACCAAGCGTGCTCCTAGCCGAAATGCCAGTTTTCATTCCAAAAATTTGTCGTAACATTTAGTCAATTATAAAAATGGCACTAATAGCCACAGACTTCCCTTAACCATAAAAAATGGAGACACAATGAAATTTGCCTTAAAGATGCGGCAGGTATTTGCATTGGGCCTTTGCGCCGTGGCGCTGCAAGGCTGCAAGATCGATACGCTCATTTCCGGTACCGTCATTAACGGTGCGCCCAATCCGAATACGACGCTGGCCTGGTCTGAAGGCGGCGCGTTCACGGCAGACGGCAAGCTTTACATCATTGGCGGAGACCAGCCCTTTTCGTATGGGCCAGCCGGTGTCATCATCAATGGCACGTCATCGATCTATGAAGTGCGTAAAAATCCGAACGGCAGCTTCACCAACGTGGCAATTGTCGATGGCAATGTCGGCGGCCGGCCCTGTTATTTCGGCGGCCTGACGGCAGTGCGCCAGGTCCTGTATGCCACCTGCACCAATGTTTCTGAGCAAATGCCGGCTTCGGTCCTGTACCGCGTTGACACCAGCAAGGCACTGACTGACCGCACCCGCGTTGCAAGCACGCCCCTGATGACGCCGGCATTCCAGCCCAATGGCATTGCGGTCGACTGGCGCGGCGATTTGTACATCGCCAACAGTGCATCATTCCTGGCCACCGTGGTGTATGGCGTGCCCAATGTGCCTGCAATCGTCAAGGTCAAGATTGCCGACCCGGTGGCATTCCGCATCACTGAAACCGGCTGGCTTCCGGCACTGCTGGGTGGCTACGCACCGAATGGCGCTGCAATCTCCGGCAATAACCTGTATCTGCCGAGCTTGAATGTCATCTATCGCGTGCCGATACTCTTGAACGGCAGCGCCGGCATCCCGGCCATCGTTTATCAGGCGCCCAAGACCAACATGTTCGATGCCGTGACCGTGTTGCCGGGCAACCGCCTGGCCGTGCCGGAAATTACCAATCCGGATCCGACTATCGTGCAGGCCGTCTATCCGGGCACGCCGCCGGCAACCTCCCTGACGACCCAGTTGACCCAGATCGATGCTACTACCGGGAAGTTCATTGACAAGGCGCCGTTCCCTGCCCATGCGCGTCCGAGCAGCATCACGGTGTCACAAGGAACAATGTTGCCGTATGGTTCAGCAGTCGTCACCGATGCCATCGGCTCTGGCGGCCTGTACCTGATGCAGAAGTAAGCGCAAGCACAGGGGAGCAAAAAGCCCGCCGC
This sequence comes from Janthinobacterium sp. 17J80-10, assembly GCF_004114795.1. Classification (NCBI taxonomy): domain Bacteria; kingdom Pseudomonadati; phylum Pseudomonadota; class Betaproteobacteria; order Burkholderiales; family Oxalobacteraceae; genus Janthinobacterium; species Janthinobacterium sp. 17J80-10. Next base: position 1,225,572 of record NZ_CP035311.1, read on the forward strand.
GCAAGGGGCGGCTTTTTGCATTCCCGCTAACGCTCTGTGACCGACGCGGGTGCCATGGCCAAATCTGATGCCGCACCATGAATGCCGGGGCGTGATGTTGTGGAAATAAAACATGTTGCGCCAACAGTGCGTTCCTGCCTGAATATCACTTAACATGGCTGCATAAATAATTGCAAAACAATGCATGCCAAGGCTGGGGAGAGACATGAATCGCAAACAGGCACTCATCGTCGATGATTCGAAAACCGCGCAGTACCTGCTCAAGCGGATGCTGCAGCAATACGACCTCACTATCGATGTCGCCGGCTCGGCAGAAGAAGCCCTGGCTTACCTCAGCTATAACCATCCGGCAGTTATTTTCCTTGACCAGCAAATGACCGGCATGACCGGTTTCGAAGCGCTCAAGACGATCAAGGCCAATCCCCATACCGCGCTTATCCCGGTCATCATGTATTCGTCGCAGAATGACGACCTGTTCGTCAGTCAGGCCATCGCGCTAGGGGCGCAAGGGGTGTTGTCCAAGGGCGCCATGCATCCGGCAAACCTGCAACAGGTGCTCGAGCGTTTGAATATCCGCTTGCATCCGCCAGGCGCTGCGCAAGCTGCATCTGCGCCGGCCATGCCGGACACGCCCACGGCCGAAGCAGTCCATGAAGTTGCACCGGCCGCAAGGAGCATGGCGGCGATCGAGGCAGCCGATCTCGACAAGGTGCGCGCCCAGGTGGGCCGCCTGTTCGAGCTGCATATTGCCGATATCAAAACGCATCTGAACAACAGCACGCAATTCATCCTCAAGCGCCTGTCCACCAGCATCGACCGGGCACCACAGCGCGACGCAGGCATTTCTGCCAGTTCACTTGCAGGCATGAAGGCAACTATTGCTTCCGCGCTTGCGGCGGAGCGCCAAAAGGGATTGCGAACCAACCGCCTGTTGCTGATGGCGACTATCGGCGTGATGCTGGGAGTAGGCTATCTGTTATTGCAGATGCAGGCCGATGCTGAAAGCGCCTCGCAAAAAGTCCTCGCGGCCCTGGAAGCGAAAAATGCCGACCGGTCCATGATGACGGTGGCAGCGCTCACGGCCGCGCCCGGCGACAAAAGTGCCGAGAAACCTGCGGCCATTCGTCCTGCGTTGCTGCAGGCGATCAGCTGGGCACAACATGCGGATTTTCACTTCGATTATGGCGAGCCGCCACTGAGCGGTGCCCGGCTCTCGAACCTGCACCAGCTGGTGCAACTCCTGGCGGACGGCGGGTATCGCGGCGCCCTGGTGGTCAATCTCAATTTTGGCAATTTTTGCCTGGAGCAGGATGAGACAAATGCACTGCGGCTGGCGCGCAGCGATGTCAAGGTGAGTAATTGCAAGATGCAGAGAGATCAGAGCGGCCAGTTTCCTGTGAATGACTATCTGACCTTGCAATACCAGTCCTTCGAAAAAAACCTGGCCCCCTGCAGGATGGCCGTATCAATATCCGGCTGGTCAGCAACGGCATGAACACACCGACCGTTGCCTACCCGCAGACGACACCGCAACTGACTGCCGGCGAATGGAATCGAATGGCTTCAAGGAACAATCGCATTTCAGTGTTTATTCCGGAATAACGTCAAGTTTAAAGTAGGAAACGTCTGGCCAGCCTCGGCCCTGATCTTGCATGTAGGTGTGAATTTGCAGGAGAAGATCATGGCTTTCCGGTATTGTTCACGGCGATGGTTTTCTGGCGGGGTGATCGCTGCCCTGGCGTGCAGTATTCTGGCATGCGGCAGCGGTGGTGGCTCGGCGGCTGCACCTGTCTCCGACCAGTCACCGGCTGCGCCGCAGCAACCGGCTGTGCCAAAAGCCGCGGCGGCGGCCTCTGTGCAGGTCGTGCTTGAAGTGCCGACTTCCCTGGCGACAGCGCCTTTCGATACCGAGCGCAAGCTGACGGTCCCGCCCGCTTTTGGCATGCGCTTGTGGGCCAGACTCGCCGGTGCGCGTTTCCTGGCGCTTGCCCCCAACGGCGACATCCTCGTGTCGCATCCCGGTTCGGGGAAAGTGTACCTGCTGCGCGAGCGTACAGGTGATGTTCCCCAGTCGTTTGAGTTTGCCGGCGGCATGCAAAAACCGCACGACATGGTATTCCATACAATCGGATCTACCACCTATTTGTACATTGCCGAATCACAGCAGGTGACGCGTTCCGAATACCGGCCTGGGGATACGCAAACGCGTGCGCGAGATGTCATCGTGGCCGGCTTGCCCGATGCGTCCAACACCGAGTTGCAGGGGAGTTATTTCCATGAATTGAAAAACATTGCCTTTTCGCCTGACAATCGCTTGTATGTATCCATCGCTTCATCCTGTAATGTTTGCATCGAAGATACGCAAAGCACGCCCCAGCGCGGCGCGATTTATGAATATGCCGCGGATGGCAGCAACGGCCGCTTGTACGCACGGGGCTTGCGCAATGCAGAAGGGCTCGCTTTCCTTCCGGGCACAAGCACATTGTGGGCGGCAGTAAACAATCGCGATGAAATACCCTATCCATTCGATAATGATTTCGATGGCGACGGGATGAGCGACCTTGGCAAGATACTGCCTGGCTATGTCGATGACAATCCGCCCGAGCCTTTCACGCAGGTACGCGACGGCGGACATTACGGCTGGCCATTCTGTAACAGCCAACCCAACCCAGCGATGAGCAACCTGGAAGCCGTCAGGGATGACACGCTCAACCGCGACGGCAGGTGGATGGATTGCGCCACTGCCGATCGTGTCTCGAAGGGATTGCGCGCGCATTCTGCGCCGCTCGGCATGAGCTTTTTGCATGGTAGTGCGGTGGTGGAATCCTATCGCAGCGGCGCTGTCATTGCCCTGCACGGATGCTGGAATTGCACCAGTTTGCGGGCTGGCTACAAGGTTGTGTATTTCCCGTTTGACGCGAAAGGCAATGCCGGTAACGAAATTGACCTGGTCAGTGGCTTTGTCACTGATCCTGATGCGCGCACGGTATGGGGACGTCCGGTCGATGTCATTGCCGATGCAAAAGGCAACTTGCTGGTATCGGATGATTATGCCGGGGCAATCTATCAACTTTATCCGAAGTAAGGGCGCGCATCCATAGTGAACGGCGCACCTGAATGAGGCCCCTCGGACTGAGCGCTGTAACAGGGGACCGGCGAATGTGCTGGTCCCCTTTTTATTTATTTATTTCGCGGCTTGATTTGCAAATTGTTTTTTACGGAGGTTACGCCCGACACCTTGCTGGCGATTTCCACGGCTTTGCGTGCCTGTTCTTCATTGTCGACAAAACCGGCGAGAGATACTACGCCGCGGTAAGTATCGACATTGATGGCCGCTGCTTCACCCATACCCGCATTTTTGGCAATCTCGGTTTTGACGCGCGACGTCAGGGCTGCATCGTCGATCACTTCACCGGTACCCCGGGAGGTTTTGGTTGGCGTGCAAGCGGCCAGACCCATGGCAAATACGATGGAAAGACAGGCGAGGAATTTTTTCATGATGAACCCTTTCTTTTCGGTATTGATTCAAGGCGAACAGGAATATCAAGGTGTGGAATGTGCAATTTCAAGAGATGGCATTTACCATGCCCATTTTTATAGACCACTGATATCCGGACAAATTGCCAAAAAAGAAGCGCTCGGGATTTATGAATATCAAGTAAAGAGCGGTAAGAATTGTCCCGATGCAAAGAAATTTTTGCATTCAACGAAATCGTTCGGAATTCGTAACGCCGGCACGAAAGGTGGGCAGATTACCGGCCCTGCAGCAAAAACCCCGCTTAGGCGGGGTTTTTATTTAATGTTTACAACAGCCGCGCCAGCAGCGCCTTGTCATATTGTGCATCGAGCGCGATGCGCACCCGATGGCCACTGCCTGGCGCAACCGTGATGGGCGTGCCGTCGATTGCCTGCATCTGCTCCAGCGCGACGACCTGGTTGCCGCGCGGGTGGATCACTTCCAGGCGGTCGCCGACGGCAAAGCGGTTTTTTACATCGACTTCAGCCCAGCCATCGGTGACTGATTGCACATCGCCGACATAGTGGCTGCGATGCAGTTCCGAGAAGCCGTTCATGTAATTCTGGTGGTCCTGCGTGTGGTGGCGCTGATAAAAGCCGTCGGTATAGCCGCGGTTGGCCAGGCCCTGCAACTCGCCCAGCAAGTCCATGTTGAAAGGCTTGCCGGCCACGGCATCGTCAATGGCGCGGCGATACACCTGTGCCGTGCGCGCGACGTAATAGAGCGACTTGGTGCGGCCTTCGATCTTGAGCGAATCGACGCCGATCTTCACCAGCCGTTCGATATGCTCGACCGCGCGCAGATCTTTCGAATTCATGATGTAGGTGCCGTGCTCGTCTTCCAGGATCGGCATCATCTGTCCCGGGCGGCCGGCTTCCTCAAGCAGGTAAGGGCGGTCTGCCAGCGGATGGCGCGGCATGTCGCCCAGCGCGGAAAAGGATTGATTGGCTTCTTCCAGCGCCTGCTGGTAATTGAGCTGGACGGTTTCGACGGGAATGCGCGCAAGGTCGCCACTGGCATCCTCGGCCGCCTCGACCGTCTTGTAATCCCAGCGGCAGGAATTGGTGCAGGTGCCCTGGTTGGCATCGCGATGGTTGAAGTAGCCCGACAGCAGGCAGCGGCCGGAATAGGCGATGCACAGCGCGCCATGCACGAATACTTCCAGCTCCATCTCCGGGCAGGTCTGGCGGATTTCCTCGATCTCGTCGAGCGACAGTTCGCGCGACAGGATCACGCGCGTCAGGCCCATGCGGTGCCAGAACTTCACATCTGCCCAGTTCACTGCGTTGGCCTGGACCGACAAGTGGACCGGCATGTCCGGCCACTTGTCGCGCACCATCATGATCAGGCCGGGGTCGGCCATGATGAGGGCGTCGGGCTTCATGGCGATTACGGGCTCCATGTCGCGCAGGTAGGTCTTCAGCTTGGCATTGTGCGCAAAGATGTTGCTCGCCACAAAAAAGTTCTTGCCGCGCGCATGGGCTTGCGCAATGCCTGCTGCCAGCGCCTCGTGCGTCGAAAATTCATTGTTGCGGGCGCGCAGGCTGTAACGCGGCTGGCCGGCATAGACTGCGTCGGCGCCGAAGTCGAAAGCAGCGTGCATCTTGTCGAGGGAACCGGCGGGCAGGAGGAGTTCTGGAGCGCGAAGCATGGCAGGAGGCGTTTCTGAAAACAGTGAAGAGTCGAATTATATCGCCCTGCTAGCCCTTGGTTGCCTTCAACATGCAATTGGACAGCTTGTCAAAATGCTGCAGCGCGGCCTGGGTCAGGTCGACTTGCTTGCGTCGGGCATCTTCCGTATCCGTCAGCATGATCCAGCCTTTTTCGCGCATCGATTTGAGGCGGCCATGAATCGTGGCGGGCGAGCCGAATTCTTCCTTTGCCATCATGTCACGCACGCAAAGGCGCTCTTTCTCTTGTGCGGTACGGGCGACCAGTGCGAGAAGGCGCTCTTCCAGCGGATCCAGGGCCGGCAGGGTGGGCAGGTCGCGAATGGCATCGGCCAGTTGCAAAAAACGCAAATAGAGATCGGCGGGACGGGTGGTTTTTTTCATTACAGGCAAGAACAGTGATAATGTCACCATCCAGGAAAATTCCCGGGCGGTTTACGCGCTGTAAATCGTTCAAGAATTGAATCAATTTTACGTCAAAACGCACTCATGATGCACTCGCTGCGACTGAACGCTGCGATGGTTGCCGGTTCAGCCATCCTCTTTCTTCTCGTTTTTCTTGCAAACGAATGGCTATTCAACAGTGCCCGGTTTGAATTCGTCCGGGGGGTGAACTGGATCTATCTGCCCGCCGGCATGCGCCTGCTCTGCACCTTGTTATTCGGCGGCATGGGCGCCATCGGCATATTGATCGCCTCCTGGATCACCGCCGTCTTTTATTTTTTTCCCGATGATCCACTGCGGGCCTTCGCCGGCGGCATCGCCTCCGCGGTGGCCCCTTACCTGGTCTACAAGCTGGCGCAGCACCGCTACGGCCTGCATGCTTCCCTGCTCAACCTGAATGCGATGCGCTTGCTGATGTTGAGCGTCGCCTATTCGATTGCCAATCCTGCCTTGCATCATTTCTGGTTGCTGTTGCGCGGCCAGGCTTCCTTGGCCGGCTTCCTGGTCATGGTGCTCGGCGACCTCCTCGGGACGCTGGCCGTGCTTTATGCAATGAAGCTGGCGCTAGCCTTTCTCCCGTCTGCAGGGAGATTCCGGCGAAGTCCGCCACCGTCAGCTTGATCGGCCTAGCGGCGCCCGCGAGAAATTTGCGACGGGCCACCAGGTCGATCAGCCACTGGTTTTTCATGTAGGCACGCAGCCATTGGCGGCGATCGTTGCGGTCGTCGGCATGGAAATGGATGCGCAGCGATTCATCGGAAATGAAGCCGATGAATTCGTCATTGTCGACATGGAATGAAAACCAGAGACCTTGGGTTGGGTCGATAGCATTCATACGGCATTTACTTTTGTTGTCATTGGATTTACGAAACTGCCGGACCGTTCTGATTCTTATAACAAATTACCGCTATAAATTGTAGAGCAATATGCGTGCGTTGTGTGACACTGATTTCTTCTGTGTGCCGTAACATCCTAATCTGATACATTGCATCTTTTTGTAAATGGAGCAGTGTATGCATCCCAGTTATCGGGAAGGCGCCCGCGAAGGCTTTCGCGTCGCGTTTCCGCAGTCGATCGGATTGATACCCTGGGCGCTGGTCACTGGCGTGGCCATGGTCACTGCAGGCTTCACGCCGTTGCAGGCGATGGGCATGAACGTGCTTGTCTTTGCCGGGGTTGCCCAGCTTGGCACCTTGCCCCTGATTGTCGCCGGCGCGCCGTTATGGCTGATCGTTACCACCGCGCTGGTGCTGAACCTGCGTTTTCTGATTTTCAGCGCGGCGATTGCGCGCGGTTTTCGCGATATCGGCGCCGGGACACGCTGGCTGTCGAGTTACCTGCTGATCGATGGCGTATTCGCCGCCTGCTTTGAAAAAATGCTTACCTGCGAAGACCGGCGCTGGCGACTTGGTTACTACCTGGCGCCGTCCGTCTGGTCATGGCTGCTCTGGCAAATTTTTGCGCTGACAGGCGTGCTCGCTGCCGGCTCCATCCCCCGCACCTGGTCGATTGAATTCATGGCAACGATCGCGCTGATCGTGATTTTGCTGCCGATGACGAAATTCCGTCCCATGCTGGTGGCGGCTGCAACGGGCGGAACGATGGCGGTGCTGCTGCACGGCATGCCGCTGCGGCTGGGCGTGATCGTGGCGATTGTCGCCGGCATTGGCGCCGGCTTCCTGGCCGAACACCTGCTGCCAAAGCGGGAGGCGGCATGAATTACGACGACTCCCTGTGGTGGACCTTCCTGCTGATCGGCCTGGCCACGACCCTGCCGCGCGCCAGTTTCATCCTGCTGGGCGCGCGCGTGGCACTGCCGCCCTACATTCAGCAGGCATTGCGTTACGCGCCGGCAGCGGCACTGGCAGCAATCGTTGTGCCGGATGTGGTACTGGTCGCGGGCAGCCTGCAGCCATTCAATCCCAAGCTGGCCGCTGCTGCGGCGGCGGTCGCGGTCGCGCTGCTGTGGCGTAATCCGTGGTTGCCGTTTATTGCGGGGATGGGAGTGCTGCTAGGTCTGAAATTCGGGCTGGGATGGTAGCGAACCTGCCCGCGCGGCTTTGCGTCACGGCGCACGTGACGTATGCTAGCCTGCCTTCGGCCAGCGGCTTTGCGAGGATCTTGTAGGTGTCGATATCGATGCCATGGCGGGCGGGCAGGGCGATCCTGCTACGGCGGCCAGGCAGTGAGCCAATGTACGACCAGCAGTCGATAACGTGAACCTGGCGCCACTTTCCCTCTTGCTCGATGATGCCGATCGGCCCGCCATGCGGCCATACTGCGGCTTGCAGTGCTGTCAGCGCCAGGCGCAGGCGTTGCGCGTGCGCCTGCCCGGTTTCGCGGCCGATGCAGGCGCCCCGGCAACGGCCGATTTGGTGTGCAAAGCAGGCGCGGCCGTGGGTGGTCGATTCCAGCCCCAGCATCGCCGGGCATAGCTGTTCGCGCCGCACCAGCGCGTGCAGGGCTTGCTCCGCATCGCTGCGCGAGGCAAACAAGCCGTACAGGCCATCTGCCTGGCACGCATCGCATTCGTCCGCATCCACCACGCGCAGGCGGTGGCTGTCCTGCGGCAGGTATAGCGTGAACGAGGCACCGCTAAATTTAAGCAAGACATTGAAGGCAGGTTGATGGCGCTTGATCAGTTGCGACTCCAGCAGCAGGGCGCCGATCTCGCCCGCCGTCTGCATGAAATCAACCCGCCGGGTGGCTGCGAGCATCGTCATTTCTTCGGCTGCGCGCAGGTGCGCCTGCACGCGTGACCGGATATTGACGCTCTTGCCGATATAGATTGCGTCGCCCCGCTGGTTGCGGAAGAAATACACCCCAGGCCTGGCAGGCAAGGCTGCCAGGCTGGCGCCATCGATGTGCGCGGGGAAGTCGAAATTTTCTGGTGGCGGTGGCGGCAGGATCAAGCCGACCGATGTGACTCTTGGGCGCATGACAACAACTTCTGTCCGACTGTAATTATCAATCGCAAGTGATTGTGACAACGTTCGGCGCAACCGGGATTGCGCCGAACGTTCAACCTCACCTAGATTGTTTTTTGCAGGAAAAGTTTCATATCGCCCGAGATCGCTATGCCTGCCAAGCCGAGTCAGGCACGGCGTTGCAGTGTAAAGAATCGCACCATTTCCTTTGCGGCGTTCGGCCCCTGGGGATCGGTGTACGAACCCTGCCTGCTGCCGCCTGACCAGGCATGGCCGGCCCCGTGAACCACCCAGTGTTCGGCAACCGGATTGCCCTTGTCATCGACCTGGATCGACCTGGTAAAGCTGCGGCCATTGGGCACTTGCCCTTTTTCCACCTTGATGCCCGGTTCTGTCGTTCCGACAGGCGCAGTGGTGCCGTCCGCCGCGCATTGGGCAAGCGCCTGTTCACCGTTGGAAGGGTTGACCGTATGGTCGCGGTCGCCATGAAAAACAATCACCGGCATGCCTTTCCCGGAAGCTGGTGCGGACTTGCGGCGGCCTGGCGATGCGCCGCGCATGGCCGCAAATGCGGAGGGCAGATCATGCGCAGCGCCTGCCGGCAAGCCGGAGTGGATGCCGACGGCCGCATACAATTCCGGATAGCTGTCCGCCATGATTGCCGCCATTGCGCCGCCGGCAGATAGTCCGGCGATATACACGCGCCTGCCATCGACCTTGTAATCCGCCAGGATTTTTCGGGTGATATCGGCAATGATCGAAGGTTCGCCGCGGTCGCGTTGCTGCTCGCCGGCCTTGAACCAGTTCCAGCAGTTCGACATGTTGGCGCCCTGGACCTGGCCGGGATAGACGACCAGGCAATTATTTTCTTCGGCGACCTGGTTCATGCGGGTGCCGGCAGCAAAGTCATCGGGATTCTGCTTGCAGCCATGCAGCATGACGATGAGCGGCACCTCTTCCTGCCCGGTATAGCCGCTGGGGATGTACAGCTTGTAGCTGCGGGTGCCTGCACTATTGCTGCAGGAACCAGCCAGGAACTGTCCGGGCGCCCGGTCGAAGACCACGTCCTCGACCGGCTGTGCTGCGGATTTTCCGGCCCATTTTCCGCCTGCCAGATTGCGCAGTCGCGACAGGATATCGGCGCCCTGTGGCACCGCACCGGATTTTTCTTCTGGCGCGGGATTGATGTCGTGCAGCGGCGTGCCAGGAGCCCGCATCGGCGGCGCGTTCCAGTCGAAATGCGGCATGCCGCCGGACAGGCCAGCGCCTTGCAGGGCGCGCTGGATGGCGGCGGTGGCCGCCATGGGGCCCTGCGACTGCAATAGTTGGGTTGCTTCGCGCATTGTCGCGAACATGGTGTCGTTTAATCTCATGACTTTCTTTCAAATCTGAAGCGGTTAATGAATCCGTCCGGCCAGGGCGGCCTTGACGGCTGGGCTGGCGTGCAAGGCACCCAGCACCGTGATGGAATCGATCGTGGCCAACGCCAGGTCAGGTGTGACATCAGAGGCAATGGTGGCCAGTCCCAATACTTGTATTTGCAACTTGTGTCCTGCATCGCGCGCGCTTTCCAGGTCGGCGCGGGAATAGTGTTGAAGGCCCAGCACCAGGCTCTTGCGTGCCACGGTTTGCCTGACCACTTCTGCATGCGTGTGCAACTGGTTGCGGATGGCGGTGCGGATCAAGTCAGTGCGGTTGGAGTAAAAACCCTCCTGTACCAGCAGGTCGATTTGCCCGAGATCGATCAGGCCGAGATTGATGGTGATTTTTTCACTGTCTACCGTCTTGAGATTTTTTTCTTGAGCAATCATTTGTGTTGTCCTTGTCATCATCGACGGCTAAATACCATCTACCAACCATCCTCACACCATCTGCATGGATGGTATGACTGGGGTCCGGTAAGTTAGTTCCCAGGGGTTTGTAAAGGCAATGCGCAAATGCATGTGGCAAGACGGCTGGCACGTGTCGCCGGCATATCTGGCCTTGTTGGTCAGCGCTCTTGGAATTTCAGCAAGATAGATGCCATTTACTGGCGGGGAGAGACGCAAAATGCGTGAGAACTAAGCCGATGAGGGTGGGTCGAATTCAAAACCTTGCCACTTGTGCAAGAGCGACAGTGGTTTTCAACGGAAGGAATTCGCATGAATGCATTTACCAGCAAACTATCGCCGTCCATTACCGGCATGATCCGCCTGGACCATACCCATGTTCTGGCCAATTTTCATAAATACGATCCCAACGCCAGTGCGAATTCCCGGCAGGCGCTGGTGGACATGGTGTGCCTGGCGCTTGAAATCCACACACAACTCGAGGAAGAGATTTTTTACCCGGCCATGCAGGAAGTGGCGAGCGGCAATGAGGTATTAAACAAGAGCGTGCCGGAACACGACGAGGTCCGCAACCTGATTGGGCAGTTGCGGAGCATGGCGCCGGACGACGCGTCCTACACCAGCACATTCATGCAATTGATGCGCAGCGTCATTCACCATGTCGCCGACGAAGAAACCGTGCTGCTGCCGGAAGCCGAACGGCTGCTTGCCGACCGATTGAGTGAACTCGGTGCAGCGATGACCAAGCGCCGGCTGCAACTCGCGGCGCCGCATGCCGGGGAGCTGGCGCTGGACACGGTGCGCACGATGCCGGCGAGCTCGATGCTGCTGGCGGCCGGAGCGTTGCTCGCAGGGGGCTATCTGGTCAAAAGGTCGCGCGGACGGCATGTCCGCCCCACTCTCTAGGGAACGGCTGCCTTAATCAGACAGTTCTGCCATCGATATCCGCAAGGGTTTCACGGCCACGCTGGGTAAGTTCCAGCGTGC